>REEK01000107.1 GCA_007695115.1 Sphaerobacteraceae bacterium | reverse complement strand
TTCGATTGATTGAGGTCAGCTCATTCCCGATCTTCGTCCAGCTCATAGGAATTGAGATCGACGTCAACGAACTCCAGCCGGGCGTCGAGCATCGAAAGTTCACGCGTAAGACTGACCAGCCTGTTCGTGTCGTAGTACAGCGTCTCCGGCCGCGGGGTGATCAGAATGTCGAACTGTCGTTTCCACATCGCCGTTCGAAGCGCCTTGAGCTCGTCTCGCTCATCTTCCGGCCCGTGTTCGTCTTCCTGCAGAATCCGGGTTACTCGATAGCCATTCTCCCGGGCGTACTCCTGACACCGATCGACCTGATTGGCATTGTCGTCAACCAGTTCGCCTTTCTCGTTTCGCTGTGGCCGGGTATAGATGAACGCGCGCCCTGGCGGGCCGGCAGGAGCTGGGGAACTCGAGGTCTCCGGCTCCGAATCGTACTCGGACTCGGGCCCGGACCCGAAAATTCGCTGCAGCCAGTTGCCGCTCTCGTTGTGTTGGTTACTCATGTTTCAACCAGTCCAGAATGCACTCGAATCGTCAGATACGCCGGTCAATGGTCGTGCCGACGTATGTCACCCGTGAGGATACCGCGTTCAGGATCGAACAGGTTCCATGTAGAGGCGTCCCGCACGGAAGCAGCCTGAATCGACCGTCAGGATCATCACCCCACGGACAACAATGTCGTCCTCGGTATCGTCAGCTCCGTGCCAGATCCATTCGGACCAGATCGTGTTCTCCCGGACCGAAAAATCAATGACTCGGGCGTTGAACTCGTCGAATCGCTGGAAGACCCAGTTCCAGTTCTCGGCCACCCGTTGCTGACCGCGAAAAGATCGCTCGGGATGCACTGGCTGGACACTCTCGTAGTCCGAATGAAAACAGGAAACGAGTGTTCGGAGGTCTTTGTTGTTGATTGCCATGGCCATCGTGTTCAGCAGCCGGGCTGCTTCCTGCTCGGTCACCATTGACCAGATCACCTTCTCCTACACTGCAACCTGTCCCGTGCAACAGTCTAGATACTCCGGCCCGGTTCGTAAACCCATTTTCCGCGCGTGGATAGCAGATTGCGGATCTCACTGGAACACGGCAGAATGCAGGGGACAGATCATGCACCACTACAGATCAGGGGGAACGCCCGATGAAGGACTATAGCGGTTTCAGTTTCTGGCTCGAAACATCGGGCGACGATCTCACGCCGCGGCCGGGAATCGATGGTTCGATTCACGCCGATATCGCGATTCTCGGCGCCGGGTTTTCTGGTCTCTGGACGGCCTACTACCTGATCAAGCAGGATCCATCGCTCCGTATTGTGATCCTGGAAAAGGAAATCGCAGGGTTCGGAGCCTCGGGCCGCAACGGTGGCTGGTGCGTTGCTGAATTCCCCTACCCGCTTCGCTCATTGATCGACAACTATGGGTCAGAAACTGCCAGATCGATTCAGGAGCAGATGGTCCGATCGGTCGATGAGATCGGTTCGGTGTGCGAGAGCGAAGGCATCGACGCCCACTATGCGAAGACAGGCACGTTCGACATCGCTCGCTCACCGCACCAGGTGCCAGAGATCCACGAACATCTGGATACTCTGACCGAGATCGGGCAGGAAGCCGACTTTCGGATCGTCAGTGGTCCGGAGCTCAGACAGGACATACGGGTCTCCAACGTTCAGGCCGCACTCTGGAACAGGAACGGCGCCTCGGTGCAACCGGCTGCGCTGGCCCGGGGTCTGGCTCGTGCCGTAGAGAAGCTCGGAGTGACCATCTTCGAACAGACCGCGGTGACTGGCTACGAGACGCAACCACGTCCCCGACTGAAAACAGAGCGAGGAGACGTCTGGGCAGAGACGCTCGTGCTGGCCGGCGAAGCGTATCTTTCCCAGTTGCCACAGGTCGGCCGGCAGATCATGCCGATGACCTCGCATATGGTAGTAACGGAGCCACTCCCGGATGAACTCTGGGCGCAAATTGGATGGGACAAGCGACAGGTCATCACCGGCCCGGGAACAAACGGTGGCTATCTGAACCACACCCGGGATGGGCGCATCGCCTTCGGTGCCTATCAATCGGTTAACCCGTTTCGGTCGAAGATTACCGATAATCTCGATCAGCAAGAGGAGATCTTTGCCCACGCCAGAACCGCAGCGCGCGAGTGGTTTCCACTGTTGAGGCTGCACGGGATCAGCTTTACCCACGCCTGGGGAGGCGTCTTCGGAGTCCCCAGAGACCGAATGCCGACGATGCGTTATGACCGGGAGACAGGGATCGCCTCAACCCGCGGCTACACAGGAGAAGGCGTCGCCACATCGAACCTCGGTGGCCGAATGCTGGCCGATCAGATTCTGGATCGCGTCACGGAACTGACGGTGCTCCCAATGGCCACTCATCATTCGCCTGACTGGGAGATGGAGCCGTTGCGCTGGGCAGGAACACAACTGGTGAAGCGTGGACTGCAGCGAGCCGAGCGACAGGCAGAGGAATCCGGAGAGAAGTCAGACAAACCGTCAATTGCGCAGCGGATATGGGACCGGTAGCTACATCAGGTACCCTGAATCGCGGCCAGGAGAAGCACGGCAATAAGCAGCACGAGCATGATGATCACCGGATACCGTGGGATTGTTCGCATCCGGATATTCAGCCATGATCGTTTCGGCGTGGGTTTCGGCGTTGAACGACCCGCGGCCGGATTCCGAAGCGGAACCTGCTTGCGTTCTCGCTGAAATCCGCGCTTCCGGCCCACCTGTGGCCTCGGGGCTGGCGCCTGATCACGCTTCTGAACCGGCGCCTCCCGGCGTTCGGGCATTTTCGAAATGACCGTGACCTGATCGTCCGCTGGCATATATCGCGTCCGGTCTGGCTCATAGGTGGGACCTGCCCCTGGCGACGGCGTATTGCGCACCGCGACAAGCGCCTCTGCCATCTCTCTGGCCGATCGGAATCGATCAGTTGGATCTTTCTCCAGTCCCTTGAGGACGATGCGCTCCAGTTGAAGCGGAATCTCCGGCTTCAGGCTGCGTGGCGCAGGCGGACTCTTCTGCAAGTGTTGAATCATCACCTGTGAGCCGGATTCGCCCCGGAACGGCGGACGCCCGGTTAACAGCTCGAACATCACCACGGACGCAGAGTAAATATCAGTGGCGATCGTCACCGGTCGACCATCGATCTGCTCCGGGGACATGTAGATCGGGCTGCCGAGCACGGTTCCCGGATCAGTCAATCTCGGATCGTTGGAGCTTCGGGAAATTCCGAAATCAGTGAGCTTGGCCGGGGCATCCCATTTCGGAATCAGGATGTTCTGTGGCTTGATATCCCGATGCTGGATGCCTGCCCGGTGCAGCGTCTCCAACCCACCCAGCACATCGAGCATGATGTCGATCGCATCTTCGTACCGCAGACCGGACTCCGGACGAATCACCCTGGAGAGGTCGACCCCACTGATCAACTGGGAGATGATCACCGGCTGGCCATTGGTCATGCCGTAATCGTAGACATCGACGATGTTCGGGCCGCTCACTGAGGCGGCGATCCTCGCCTCGCGCTCGAACCGCTGCAGCGTTGCCGCATCGGTTGAAAGTTCGACACGCAGAATCTTCGCAACGACGTCCCGCCCGAGTCGGTGATCGTGGGCAAGGTACGCCCGGCTGAAGCCGCCCTCGCCGATCTGATGTCGCAGCTCATATCGACCATCGAGGATCAGTTGCTGCTGTTGCATTGCCTCACTCTGTCGAAGAACGGCGCAGTCCTGCTAACCTGAATCATACCGGGCGGTTCACAGCGGTGCCGATCGTCCAGTCCCGCTCCATCCAGCCCACCGACCTGCTAGGATAGTTCCACGCAACGCGACAACCAGAAAACGCGAGAGATCAGGCGGCGTCCCCACGTTCACGAAGGGATTGGTACACCGGTGTCAGACCGACATATCTACGATCTGGAGCAACCCAGAACAACCGACATGCCCGTGATCGACAGTCACAAGCCCGGCTACTACTATGCACTCCATCGGAGACACAGCGATACCTACAATCCGGATCAGGGAGTGCGATCCAGCGCGTCCGGGATGATCGTCTGTATGGAACACGCCGGTACCCACATCGACGCGCTCTGTCACCAGGCAGAGCACCTCACACTGTGCGGCGGCGTTTCCGTGGCTGAGGTGGAGAAAAACGGCGGGTTCCGGAAACACGGTATCGAAGAAGTCCCCCCGATCGTTGGACCGGCTGTACTGCTGGATGTTCCCCGGCTTCTCGGTGTCGAGAAACTCGATCTCGGCTATCTGATCAGCCTGGACGAGATTCAGGCGTGCGTCAGAGATCAGAACCTGACTATCGAGCCCGGCAGCACGGTCCTGGTCAGGACCGGCAACGCCCTGCGCTGGGATGACGAAGCCGCCTATCTGGCGGGACCCGGGGTTTCGGCTGCCGCGTCAGAATGGCTGGCCGACCAGGGTGTCATCGCGGTAGGCGCCGACACGATGGCATGGGATGTCATCGGCCGGTATGACGAGGAATACAAATGCGAACTCCCCGGGCACCTGATCCTTCTGGTCCGACGCGGGGTCTACATCATCGAAAACATGGATCTCGAATCTCTGGCCAGTGATCGGCAATGGTCCTTCGAGTTCGTCTGCCTGCCACTGAAATTCGTTGGCGCTACGGGTTCTCCAGTGCGTCCGATCGCAATTACAGGCTCATAACCGCATCGGATTTACGCCAAAACCTGCGCAGTTGGCGGCATGCGTTATGCTTTTGCTCTCAAGACAGTTACCAAATACCCGTCACGCGCTACAAAACGCGCAAAAACGATCGATCAGAAACAGAATCAGCGCAACCGGTGTGGAGCCCATGCCGTTGAAAGAGCGGCAACCGCACGTCCCTGGGCCTGGTGTTCCGCTTTGTGCCCGAAAGTCAGACACTGAACGGAGAATCGCGATGGCGATGAAGACGACCAGACGGTCATTCCTGAAGCAGTCCGGGCTGCTTACGGCCGGAACGGCCGCCGGTTCGCTTGCCGCACTCGGCGTAGATCTCAACACCCGTCGAGCAATGGCAACCGAGCTTCGCATTCGCAACACCCAGGCAGTCCCCAGCATCTGCCCGTATTGCGCCGTTGGCTGTGGAACGCTCATCCACGTCGAAGAAGGTCGCATCGTCAACATCGAAGGGAATCCGGAAAGCCCAGTCAATCGGGGCACACTCTGCCCCAAAGGCGCCGCCAAGTTCCAGCTCCACGTCAACCCCAACCGCATCACTCACGTCCTGCACCGGGAGCCCGGCGGAACGGAATGGGAAGTCTGGGATCTCGAGCAAACGATGGAACGCATTGCGGAACTCGTGAAAGAAACCCGGGATCGCACATTCCAGGAAGAGTGGACCGGGCCGGACAGCGAAGGCAACGAGATCACCAAGACGGTCAACTACACCCCCGCGATCTTCTCGCTCGGAGGCGCCACCATGGCCAACGAGTGGAATCACATTCATCAGAAGTTGATGCGCGGGCTCGGCATTGTGGCCATCGAGAATCAGGCCCGTATATGACACAGCTCCAGTGTCCCCGGTCTGGGGGCAAGAATGGGGCGAGGGGCCGCCACGACATACGCCGAAGATCTGTCACGATCTGACTGCATCGTGATTCAGGGTTCGAACATGGCCGAGAACCATCCGGTCGCGTTCCGCTGGGTCATCGAGGCGCGTCGTCGTGGGGCAACGGTGATCAGCATCGACCCCCGATTCACCCGCACCTCTGCAATGGCCAACATCTATGCGCCAATCCGGCCCGGGGCGGACATCGCCTTCCTGGGCGGTCTGATCAGCTACGTAATCGAGAATGATCTCTATTTCCGCGACTACGTGGTGAACTACACCAACGCAGCAACGATCATCAACGAAGATTTCGAAGACACCGAGGATCTTGACGGTATCTTCTCCGGGATATTCGAGTTTGAAGGTGATCCGATCAACGGCTTCGAATACGAATATGAAACGGACACCTGGCAGTATGAGGGCTTCCCAACTACCCGGGCTGGACGACAGGCCGACACCGAGGAAGCTGGAGAAGCCGGTGGCAATGACAACGGCGATGAAGATGATGAGAACGGCTCCGATGCCGAAGCTGGAGAGTACCAGGAAGATGCTCCCGATGGACCACCATATGACGATCTGATCGAGTACATCCGACCGGATGGGATGCCCACCGAGGATGAGACCCTGGAACACGAGCGCAGTGTCTTCCAGATCATTCGTCGCCACTTCTCCCGGTATACCCCGGAGATGGTAGAGCGAATTACCGGATGTCCGAGGGACAAGTTCCTGGAAGTCGCCGAAGCGCTGACGAGCAACTCCGGTCCGGACCGGACGTCAGCCTTCTGCTACGCCGTTGCCTGGACCCAGCACACCAAGGGTGTGCAGATGATCGGCTGCGCGGCACTTCTCCAGATGCTGCTCGGCAATATCGGTCGTCCAGGGGGCGGTATCGTCGCTCTTCGCGGTCACGCAACGATTCAGGGATCAACCGACGTCCCGACGCTTTATCACAGCATTCACGGTTACATGGATCATCCGTCCGCACTCAAGCCGCACGAATCGATCAAGAACTATCTGGTGAACGATGCTCAGCCCACCGGCTACTGGGCCAATATGCCAAAGTTCCTCGTCAGCTATATGAAGTCGATGTATGGAGATAACGCCACCGAAGACAACGATTTCGGCTGGGACTGGCATCCAAAAATCACCGGCGACTTCTCGCACATGGCGTCGATGGTTCGCATGGCTCGCGGAGAGATCGAAGGATTCTTCTGCATGGGCCAGAATCCGGCAACGTCCCTCAACGGCCGATTCGAACGTGCCGCAATGCGGAATCTGAAGTGGCTGGTAGTCAAAGACCTCTTCGAAACTGAATCAGCTGCCTTCTGGTATGCCGCACCCGAAGTCCAGAACGGCGAGATCAGTCCGGAGGAGATCGATACTGAGGTCTTCTTCATTCCCTCGGCAGCGGTAGGCGAGATGGACGGCAGCTTCACCAACACGCAGCGCTGGGTGCAATGGCACGAAAAATCAGCTGATCCGCCTGGCGACTGCCGATCCGACGAGTGGTTCACCCACCAGCTTGCCCTGCGCCTCAAGCGCATGTACGAGGATAGTGACGACCCGCACGATGAGGGCTTCAAGGCTTTGCTCTGGGATTTCGACTATGACGAAGGTGAATATCCCGAGGACACAAGAATTCAGGGAATTCCAGATACCGAGAAGATTCTGAAAGAGATCAACGGATACTGGACCGACGATCCGGCAACTCACCTGACTGGATTCGATGAACTACAGGACGACGGTTCGACGACCTGCGCCTCCTGGATCTACTGTGGCGTATTCCCGCATCCCGACGAAAACAAAACACGGAACCGGGAGGCAGATCCTGTAGGCACTCGTGGGAGTCACCAGGGCTGGGGCTTCTCATGGCCAGCTAACCGCAGAATTCTCTACAACCGTGCCTCGGCTGATCCGGACGGTAATCCGTGGTCTGAAGAAAAACGGTGGATCTGGTGGGACGAAGATGACGAGCGCTGGGTGGGCTATGACGTTCCGGATTTCGATGATGAAAAGCATCCGGATACGCCGGCAGATCCGGAAGGTATCGGAACCGATGCCCACTCTGGTTCAGACCCGTTCATCATGATGGCCGACGGCAAAGGCTGGCTCTATACGCCATCCGGGATGGTGGATGGACCATTGCCGACGCACTATGAAGCGGCCGAGGCACCGATCCGGAACCCGCTCTACAGTCAGGACAAGAACCCGATCACCAAGTACTGGCGCACCGAGGGCAACGAACTGATCCAGCATGGGGACGAAAACTACCCCTACGTCGTGACAACCTATCGACTTACCGAGCATCACCTGTCTGGAGTGATGACCCGCTGGCTACCCTGGCTCACCGAGCTACAGCCGGAGATGTTCATCGAACTGAGCGAAGAACTGGCGCAGATGAAGGGTATTCAGAACACCGGCTGGGTCCGGGTCACAACTCCGCGCGGCTCTATCCGCGTCAAAGCCCTGGTTACCCGTCGGTTGCAACCGATGGTCGTCGACAACCAGATCGTGCATACGGTTGGCATGCCGTTCCACTGGGGCTACATGGGCGTCGTCACCGGTGAGGCTGCCAACGATCTCACAGCGATGGTCGGCGATCCGAACGTAGCAATCCACGAGGCCAAGGCCTTCATGTGCAATATCGAAGCAGATGACGATTAACCGCGGGGCGGAGTTGATACCTTATGGCTGAACCAATGGGCTTTTTCACCGATGTTTCGGTGTGTATCGGGTGTAAAGCGTGCGAGGTTGCCTGCAAGCAGTGGAACCAGCTTCCAGCCAACAATGGCGGTGTGGTGGAGCTGACTGGCAACAGTTATGACAACACCGGCACGCTCGACGGCACCACCTGGCGGCATGTCCGGTTCGTCGAAGATTTCGATGATCGCTCGCAGGGGCGCTGGCTTATGTTCAGCGATGTCTGCAAGCACTGCGTTCATGCAGGCTGCCTGGAAGTCTGTCCCACTGGCGCGATCTTCCGCACCGAGTTCGATACCGTGGTCATTCAGGCAGACATCTGCAACGGCTGCCGGGCCTGTATCCCCGCCTGCCCGTTCGATGTCATCGACATCAACCCGGTCAACAACACCGCGATGAAGTGCACACTCTGCTACGACCGCATGCAGGCCGGAATGATCCCCGCCTGTGCCCAGGCGTGTCCGACTGAGTCGATCAAGTTCGGGCCAGTTGCCGAGCTTCGTGAGGAATCGGAGGTCCGGTTGGCGGAACTGCAACGGCAGGGAGTCAGCGACGCCAGCATCTACGGTCGAGAGGATATGCTCGGCGGGCTCAATGCATTCTTCCTGATCATCGGCCCGCCGGAATGGTACGGACTGCCGAAGGAACCGCAGTTGCCGTCGTCCCGCAGCCTGAACGGTGAGGGAATCCTGGGAGCCATCAGCGCGGTGGTGGCTGTTGTTCTCGGAGCGATCTCCTTCCGGAATCTCGGTCCGCTCCGGCGAAAGGAAGCAGCTGAACGCAACCAGGCGCATGAGGACAGCCAGTCCCAGGTTGAGGGGAGCGTCTGATGTTGCTTCGTGAGGTGCCGATCGGCTGGAACTGGGAAGTCTACGTCGAGATGTTCGCCGCCGGAGTCGCAGCCGGCGCGTTCCTGATCGCGATGATTCTGGAGCTCTACGGCCGCGGCCGATCGCCAATCGCCCGGGTAGCCCATCTGATCACGCTGCCGCTGGTTCTCGTCGCGACGGCGTTGCTGGTCTACAAACTCGAGCGATCAGAGCGATTCTGGCACATGGTGATTCAGTCAGAGAGCATCCCCTTGCCGATTCTGAAGTGGTGGTCCCCGATCTCGATCGGATCGTGGGGCCTGATGATCTTTTCGGCATTCGCCACCATCTCGTTCGTCGATGCATTCATATCGCGTGGCTATCTGAGTCTCGGTCCATGGAATCAGAACAGCACGCTCCATGGCAGCCGCTACGGAATATTCTTCGCAATCCCCTCAATCATCGCGGCGCTCTTTGTTGCTGGATATTCTGGTGCATTGCTCAGCGTAACCGCCGTTGCAGGCTGGGAAGACACCGTGTTCATCGCTCCGTTCTTCGTCGGTGTTTCGGTGGCCACTGGTGCGGCGGCACTGCTGCTGATCGACAGCATACGCAAGCTGACACCACCCGATGAGGTGGAAGGACTAACCCGGTTCAGCACCCTGTCGGTGATCTGGCAGCTCCTGTTGTTCATTGTGCTGGCAATCAGCCTCGGTGGTGCGATTTCACACTTCGTGACCAGCATCCGGACGATCCTGGCCTTCACGCTGGCCATCATCATGGCGCTGGCGGCACTGCCGTTGCTGTACTTCAAGCTCAGCACATCGGATCAGGTTCGATTGGGGACCGGGGCTACGCTAGTATTGATCAGTGGGTTCCTTTTCCGTTACGCTGTGGTGATGGGACCGCAACATGAGATCGAGTAAACGATTTATCTGCGCACTGCTGGCGTCCGGGATTCTCCTGGCACTCGTCGCCTGCGCTCCAGAAGGCCAGCGTGAGCGAGGTGGAGACACCGGCGGAGATATTCGCAATCTGAGCGATTCGATGAACATGCACGGCGAAGATGACGCCATGAGCCGCATCTACTACGAAACCCCGCTCATGGGAGAGGGGATCGAAAGGAGCCGGGATGCACGAGCAGACGATGACGAGTCTTGAGCAACTCGCCCATGATGAACCAGACATCGCCCTGCTCGCACTCCTCTATCGTGACGGGCTCGCATCCTTCGAAGATCAGACCTGGACTGGATCAAATGACGGTCTGACGCTCGGCAAACCAGTCGGAGAGATTCCGGCTCTGCATGAGCAGGTAATCAACCTCGATATTCCGACGTTTCAACGACTCCTGCTACAGATGATCGAGACCGCAGGCCTGCCTCAGCAGTGGCCCGAGTTACCGGACACGATCCGGTCCATCGATCTCTCGGAATTCGCCCGGGCAGTCATCGAGTGGGATCTCGAAGCGCTCGATCGCCTCGTCGATGATCCGTCGCTCTCTCCGGCTCTGCTGATGTCGGTTGGCAGCTGCGCGATTCTGCCGCAGATGCACGCTCTGCATAAGTCCTGGCACGACAACTTCTCCACGAACGAGTGGCGCTCCAACTACTGCCCACTGTGCGGCTCCTGGCCGACGATCGCTGAACAACGGGGCCTGGAAAAGTCCATCTATCTGCGCTGCGGACGTTGCTTCAGTGAGTGGCCATCCCGGCATCAGTACTGCGTCTTCTGCGGCAACGATAATCACGAACGGCTGGCCTATATGGCCGCTGAAGGAGAACGCGAGAGCCGGCGGGTGGTGACCTGCAAGGAGTGCTCCGGCTACCTGAAGGTGCTGGCAACCGTGAGACCGTTCTCGCCGGGTGAAGTGCTGCGGCGCGACCTCGAATCGATCGAGCTCGATCTTGCCGCCAGCGACGAGGGCTACGCGCGACCAGCCCAACCCGGGTGTTCCTTCTCGATCCGCGTTTCGGGCATCGTTACTCGTGACAAATCCTGGTTGCCATGGCGATGAACTCGACAGATCAACCTGAACTCCGCCCAGCCGAATACTGCAGACAGGCGCTCGAGGTGATTGAGCTCTCAGAGGAACGTCGGAAACGACGCAAACGAGACACCGGCGCAGACCGACTCGGTATGGACATCAAGCAGGAACTGCTCTCCGGGGCGATCGAAGCTGATCCTGACCCGGACCGATTCGAGGAGTGGTTGCTCGAGCAGGTCATCGCCTCACCGGCCAGTGGATCGACACGCGCTATGGCGATTGAGGTGCTGGCGGATTACGAAAACGCCCGGGCAGTCGAGTCATTCGGTGGCTGGCTGGCAGACGGCGCGCCATCTCCTCGCTTCAGATTTCCCGGAGAAGAAGACAAAAACAAAAAACGACGTGGAAGTTGATCCATCGCCGCAGGTCGCCTGACTGAATGTGCTTGTGGTGGCGGTGGCAGGACTCGAACCTGCGGCCAAGGGCTTATGAGTCCCCTGCTCTGCCTCTGAGCTACACCGCCCTGATGCGCTCGCGACAACGATTCTAGCAACCGCAGACCGGGATCGTCAACTTTCGCGGAAATTGAGCGCTCGATCCACTGACTCAGCCCGGTCACCACAAAGGAGGCTGGTAGAATCGACAGGCGATTCGACTGGACCGTGAAGGGACTTCCGCGTGCAATCTCAACCCGACATTCGACGTCCTGATCTCCTGGCTGACCTCAACGAAGCTCAGATTCAGGCCGTTACTACGGTCGATGGGCCGTTGCTGGTGGTTGCCGGGCCGGGATCGGGTAAGACGCGAGTCCTGACACATCGCGTGGCCTACATCATCGAAGAAGCTGGCGTCTCACCGTGGAACATTCTGGCGGTGACATTCACCAACAAGGCCGCCCGTGAGATGCGTGATCGCCTGGTTCACCTCGTCGGGGCCGAAGACGCCCACAAATTGACGGTCGGCACCTTCCACGCCACCTGCGTCCGGATTCTCCGACGCGATGCCCACATGATCGACGTCGACCCCCGTTTCACTATCTATGACGACGGCGACCAGATGGACGTGATCCGGCGAGTGATGAGTGCCGAGAACATTGACACCAAACGATTTTCGCCACGAGCGGTCCTCAGTCGGATTTCGGCGGCCAAGTCGAAGTTCATCACTCCGAAGAAGTTCGAAGAATCGGTGACCGACTATTACGAAGAGATCGTCGCCCGGATCTATCCCCAGTACCAGCAGACGCTTCGGCGAAACCGCGCCCTCGATTTCGACGATCTGCTCGGGGAAACAATGCGCCTGTTCGACGAGAACCCGGACGTGCTGGCCCGCTATCAGGATTTCTATCGCTACACGCTGGTCGACGAGTATCAGGACACCAACCACGTCCAGTACCGATTAGTGAAGGCTCTCTCTGACGGCACCCGGAACATCTGCGTGGTCGGTGATCCCGATCAGTCGATCTACGGCTGGCGACAGGCCGATATCCGGAACATCCTCGATTTCAAGCGTGACTACCCGGACGCCACCGAGGTCCACCTGGAGCTGAATTACCGCTCCACTAGCTCGATCGTCGGTGCGGCGGACAGCATCATCAAGGCCAACCGGCAACGCATCGAGCGCGATCTCCGGACCGAGAACGATGCCGGCGACAAGATCCGGATTCACGAGGCCTATGACGAAACGCAGGAGGCGTCGTTCGTGGTCAATGAGATCCGACGACTCGTGGGCACCGGTGACGTCCGTTATCAGGATTGCGCGGTGATGTATCGCACCAACGCGCAGAGCCGGGCGCTGGAAGAATCGTTTGTCCGGAGCGAACTGCCGTACCAGATTGTTGGCGGCACCCGCTTCTACGAGCGCAAAGAGATCAAAGATGCGATGGCCATTCTCCGGATCATCGCTAACCCGCAGGACGGTGTCAGTCTCCAGCGGATTCTGAACAACACGAACCTTGGCAAAGGTATCGGGGCCAGAACGCTCGAGTTGCTCAACGGCTGGGCCACCGCCAATCAGCGTTCGCTCTACGACGCCATCGAGGCCACCGCCGGACAATCTCATCTGCCTCCGCCCGAGATCAACAACCGGGCGACGAACCTGATCTACGGCGTCCATCAGACGATCATGAAGCTGATCGATCAGAGCACCCAGGTTCATCTCTCAAAATTGTTCGATATCGCGATCGAGGAGACGGGTTTCGCCGCTCAATTCCGGGAAACCGTAGATCCGGACATGATGGAGCGATGGGAGAACTTGCTCCAGCTTCGCGGTGTGCTCACCGGATACGACGAGCTCCGCGAAGAGATTGCTCTGGAAACGTTTCTCGAAGAATCTGCGCTGGTCGCCGGGCAGGACACACTGGTCGATGATGAAAACCAGGTCACGCTCATTACGCTGCACGCGGCCAAAGGGCTCGAGTTTCCGGTCGTCTTTCTGATCGGTGTTGAAGAACGAATCCTGCCCCACGCCCGGTCGATCGATGCACAGTCGGAAAACGAGATCGAAGAAGAGCGTCGCCTGTTCTACGTCGGGGTCACCCGGGCCATGCAGAAGCTCTACATCACCTACGCATTCCGTCGGGCCATGTATGGGCAATCGGACGTCACGGTCCGGTCACGATTCATCGAGTCGATTCCGCCAGACCTTCTCGAGTTGCCGACCCAGAAACCATCCCGGGCCTCACGAACTGCATCTCGGGCACCGATGGAAGATCCGGGCCCGCGAAGCTTCGGTCGCGGAACGCCGCAGCCAGAAGCACCACCCGTGGAGGTTCCCAAACTCAATCCGGGCCAGCGTGTATTCCACAATCGGTTTGGCGATGGAACGGTAACTGAGGTAAGAGACCGACATGGTGATCAGGAGGTCACCGTGGAGTTCAAACGTCATGGCCAGAAACGACTGGTAGCCAGTCTGGCCAACCTCACGGTCGATTGAGCAGGCACTCTGCTCGAGTAATCCGGAGTTCGGACGAATCAATCAGGAGGGCAGCACAATGAGCGATTCGAAGTGGGTGTATCTATTCAACGAAGGAAGCGCCGATCAACGCAACTTGCTGGGCGGCAAAGGCGCGAACCTCGCCGAGATGACCAACGCCGGACTTCCCGTCCCGCCCGGATTCACCATTACCACCGATGCCTGCAACACCTACATCGAACTCGACCGTGCCTATCCGGATGGCCTCTGGGAGCAGACCGAAGCCGCGATGTCGAAGCTCGAGGCCGAGCTTGGCCGCTCGTTCGGCGCTTCAGAAACGCCGCTACTGGTCTCGGTTCGCTCCGGTGCCCGATTCTCGATGCCCGGAATGATGGATACGATTCTCAACCTCGGACTCACCGATGAGTCAGTCGAGGGGCTGGCAAGAGAGGCTGACCCACGGTTTGCCTATGACTGCTATCGCCGACTGATTCATATGTTCGCGCACGTAGTTCTCGGGCTGGACGACGAAGCCTTCGAGGACGTTCTGGACAACCACAAACGCAAAGCCCGGGTGAATAACGATTACGAACTGACCGCCGAGCACTTGCAGAGCGTGGTGCGTGACTACAAGCAGATCGTGCTGGATCAGGCCGGCGAACCATTCCCGAATGATCCACGGGAACAGCTCAACAAAGCCATCACCGCGGTCTTCGATTCCTGGAACAACCGCCGGGCCACCGACTACCGCAACCACCACGGCATTCCTCACAATCTCGGGACTGCCGTCAATATTCAAACGATGGTCTACGGCAATATGGGTGACGACTGCGCCACCGGCGTTGCCTTCACCCGGAACCCAAGCACGGGCGAGAAGAAAATCTTCGGTGAATTCCTGACCAACGCCCAGGGCGAAGATGTCGTCGCCGGCGTTCGTGACCCGCAACCAATCGCCGGGATGAGCGAGGTTCCGTCTATCGCAACAGCGTACGAGCAGCTTCAGGGAATTGCCGATCGGCTCGAGGAACACTACCGGGATATGCAGGATCTGGAGTTCACGGTCCAGAACGGCCAGCTCTACATGCTCCAGACGCGCACCGGTAAGCGAACCGGCGCCGCCGCGGTGAAGATCGCCATCGACATGGTCGACGAAGGATTGATCGACCAGACGGAAGCGGTGCAGCGCGTCGAGCCGGATCAACTTGATCAACTCCTGCATCCCCGGATCGACGCGGACGCAGAGAAGAATGTCTTTGCTACCGGGCTGCCGGCAAGTCCCGGCGCAGCGTCCGGCAAGGTCGTTTTCGATGCCGACGAGGCGAAAGAGATGGCGGACGATGGCGAAGTGGTGATTCTGGTCCGCATGGAGACATCACCGGACGACTTCCACGGCATGCTGGCAGCTCAGGCCGTTCTCACGGGTCGCGGCGGGATGACCTCTCACGCAGCCGTGGTAGCCCGCGGGGTCGGCAAGCCGTGTGTCGTTGGCGCCACCTCGCTGACCGTCGACTACGAGAAGCAGGAACTCCGGACGGGTGGCGTGACCGTGAGGAAGGGTGAATACATCACCCTGGACGGTGCCAGCGGTGAGATCATGCTCGGCAGAGTTCCTACAATCGAACCCGAGATGAGCGATGATCTCTCCCGCCTGCTCAGCTGGACTGACCAGATTCGAACGCTCGGAGTCCGGGCCAATGCTGACACGCCGGACGATGCCATAAAAGCCCGTGAACTCGGTGCCGAAGGAATTGGTCTGTGCCGCACCGAGCACATGTTCTTTGCTGGCGAGCGCATCTGGGCAATGCGGGAGATGATCGTCGCCTCCACGCAAGAGGAACGGATCGCCGCCCTCAGGAAACTGGAACCGATGCAGCGAGAAGATTTTGCGGGCATTTTCCGGGCGATGGACGGCTATCCGGTGACGATCCGGACGCTCGATCCACCCCTGCATGAGTTCCTGCCGAACACTCCTGAAGGAATCGCCGAACTTGCCGGAGACATGAACATCTCCGAGAAGGACCTAGTCACCAAGATCACTGCTCTCGAAGAATCGAATCCGATGCTCGGTCACCGGGGTTGCCGGCTGGGAGTCACCGATCCAGAAATTACCGAGATGCAGGCACGGGCAATCTTCGGAGCGGCCATGGATTGCGCTCGAGAGGGAATTACCGTCCACCCGGAGATCATGATTCCGCTGGTGAGTGACGTTCGCGAACTGCGACGACAGCGCGAGGTTGTCGATCGGGTTGCCGAACTCTTCTTCTCCGAGAACGAATTTCGCGTCACCTATTCCGTGGGAACCATGATCGAACTGCCCCGGGCATGCCTGACCGCTGACGAGATCGCAGCCGAAGCCGATTTCTTCAGTTTCGGCACCAATGATCTCACCCAGACGACCTACGGGCTGAGCCGCGATGACGCCGCCCGATTCCTGCACATCTACGTCGACAAGGCGATCTACGACGATGATCCGTTCCAGGTTCTGGATCAGAAGGGCGTCGGACGCCTCGTGGAGATCGGGACCGATCTTGGCCGCAAGACAAAACCCGACCTGAAGGTAGGAATCTGTGGCGAGCATGGCGGGGAGCCATCCAGCGTCGCCTTCTGTCACAACCTGAAGCTGGACTACGTAAGCGCGTCACCCTTCCGGGTGCCGATCGCCCGACTGGCCGCAGCCCAGGCAGCCGCTGGAGAGCACGAGCGAGATCGGTAGCTGGCTACTCCAGAGCCTCGCCCGACTCACGATGACGCACCTGTTGAACCGCTGCATCCTGGCGGCGGTTCAACACATTCGATCGAGTCACCGGGTATTCGGCCACTCGATCGATTCTCCGAAGTTCGGCCGGCATCCGCTTCAACTCTCGAGAGAAGGTCTCCCGGGCCTCGAGCAACGAACTATGCACCATCTGCCTCCCCGATCGCATTACCGGCTGAAGCAGCGGCTCCCAGAGATTTCCGGGCCACGGCTCATCGCGGGTGGCGATCACGTCGCGCTGCGGCGTGCCATCGCGATCGGTGGCCCGCCAGACCTGTTTCGGCCCGACCAGCGAAATCTTCCCGGTGCTGAGTTTGAGTCGGCCCTGTCCGGCGTACTCTACGAGCTTGTAGGCCATGTCGAGTGTCGGAGCGTCGACCGAATTGCCGATCTGTGTGCCAACCCCGTAGCTGTCGATTGGCGCTCCGGCAGCGACGAGCTCGTTGATCGAATACTCGTCGAGACCTCCACTGGCGATGATGCGCACGCCGGTCAGTCCGGCATCATCGAGCATCCTCCGGACTTTGACGCTCAACTCGCCGATATCCCCGCTATCGAGGCGGACCGCTCCAACCCGGGTACCCATCGCTTCTGCCTCTCTGGCGACCTCGATCGCGTGCTCGGCGCCGCGAATCGTGTCGTAGGTATCGATCAGCAGCGTCACCGGCCCGGGAAATGTATCCCGGAACACCCGGAAGGCATCCAGCTCTGAGGGTCGAGATTCGACGAAGGAGTGGGCAACGGTCCCTGCCACAGGCATATCGTACTGCTGGCCCGCCAGCAGATTGCTGGTTGCATTGAACCCGGCGATGTACGCGGATCGCGCGGCGATCAGACCCGCCTCGATCCCGGCGATGCGACGCAATCCGAACTCGAGCAGCGAGGCATCCCCGGCCGCAATCCGGCAACGGGCCGCCTTGCTTGCTACCGTCATCGCGTAATGAAGCGAATTGATGACCAGCGTCTCTGCCAGCTGTGCCTGAATAATCGGCGCCTGCACCTCGATGATCGGCTCGTCCGGGAAAACGATCCGGCCCTCCGGAACCGCCCAGACATCGCCCCTGAACCGAAAATTGGCAAGGGCGTCGATGAAGTCAGCGCGAATCTGACCGGTCGAGCGCAGATACTCCAGCACCTCATCATCGAATCTGAGATCGGCGAGGCGATCGAGCGCTTCCTGAATACCAGCTACCACCATGAAGGATCGATTCGCCGGAGGCTTGCGAACCATCAGGCTGAAGGTCGCGAGGTCGTTCATCTCCAGGGCATGATAACTGGCGCCCATCGTCATCTGATAGAGGTCAGTGGCCAGCGCTATGTCGCGCAGACGTTGCCCGTTTTCATGCTGCATGTTCGTGTCTCCCGCTACCGCCAGCTAATCTAGCGAAATCGTATCAGGAATCAGACGATTCCAGAATCCGCTTTCGCCGCAGGTACTCTTCTTCATCAATCTCGCCTCGTGCGAAGCGCCTCTGAAGAATGGCAAGCGGAGACTTCTCATGGTTCCTGATCGACAGTAGCGCACGTAATCTGAGGATCAGGACCGTCAACAGAGCAACCGGCACCATCAGCGCAAAGACGATCAGCGCGATGATGCCTAGCTCCAGTCCGCCCAACGGTGACCCCTCCTCTGTGCTCGGTCAAGTGCTGGTCACAACTGGTCTGTCGCGTGATCCATACCCTCAACGCGATGTTTCAGCGAATCAAGCGCCTCAGATTCTGTCCGACCAGTTGCTCTGACTTCCACCGGCCTGCTCAGATACTTGCCAGTTGGAATTCTTGGGGACACGATCCCGATCGCGCTCCAGGTTGTCTCGGAGAGCTGTCGCGTTTCCAATCGAACCACTCGATCGCCGATAACCCTCAGATCCCGGCGTACCGTCGGGGCGTTATGGAATGAACCAGAGTGGTTGTTCTTGTGCATCGATGGCCCCTCTCCTTGAGAACGACAGATTTTCTGCAGATATATGTCCATATTGAACGGTTATCCGCAACACATGCACGCGTACGTACGGTAGAATCGTTGCAGGCTCGTGACAGCCCGATACGGGTGTTTTGCGCTGGCCGTGTATGATCACGCGCTTGACAGAAAGACATAACTGGTAGACCGCACGGCGCCGGTGTTACTATTCGCACCGATGGAGTCCTGACGGCTTGCAGCCCGCAGGCCAACCCGCACGCCGTTACCGTTTACGTCTACCATCCGGTGTCCGGGACTCTGAGGAGGAGAAACATGACCCACGATCACGATTCTGCCGAGCGGCAGCCCCGCAAGGATTCAGAAAGCCAGCGCTTCGGCTGGCATCCTGATAGTCCCGTTCCAACAGACGTCGAACAGAAACTCGCCGACCTCGATAACGACGCCACACCTGTCGCGTTTCGCGGCCCTTCGCTGCTCGGTGATTCTCCAGATGGTACCCCTGCGTACTGGACCCCGGGGCAACCCGGCGAACTTCCGCCAACGATCATTCAGCGGAAGGCTCCGCCAACTGCGCAGGAGTTGATGGCAAGGTACAGCAAACCTGCGATGATGGCGCTGACTGTTGCCGCGGTGAGCTCCGCTGGCATCGTTCAGAACACCCAGAACACCATCGCACAGTCACAGAGCTCCAGTGATCCCAGCGATTCATCGAACGTGCGAACTGCAATCGCTGAGCAGGAGCCGCAACTCTTCGAGCTGGTCAATGACGCGGAGTCCGAAGCTCGACTGTCCGCGTCCGGCACAAATACCGATCGTACCGAGCCATTCATCTATACGGTTGAGCGAGGCGACTGGGTTCGCCATATCGCCCAGGATTTCGGGCTTCAGACGATGACCGTCGTCTGGAACAACGATCTCCCCAACCCGGATTTCATTCTCCCGGGACAGGAACTGCTGATCCTGCCGATCGATGGCGTGATGATCCAGGTTGAAGCCGGCGATACGCTGAACAGCCTGGCAACCACGTTTGGCGTCAGCACCACCGCGATTATCAATTATGAGCCCAACCAGATTACCGATCCGGATATGCTCCAGCCCGGTCAGGTGTTGACCATTCCGGGCGGTACCCCACCAAACGCAGAGATGATGACCGAATCAGGCTCCACCTCGACGACAGCTACCACGTCGTCGACAGCCACGGCTGAAACTTCGTCGACGACGGCTGACAGTGGGACGGCAGATTCGTCAACTGAAACGGCTGCTGCCACGACGGCAGAACAACCGGTTCAGGAGAGCGAACCCGCGCCAGAGCCAGAGCCAGGGCCGAGCGATGATGAATCGGCAAGCTTCAACGGGGTTGGCGACACGATCGTCGTTGAACCCGGCGATACGCTGGCCGAGATCGCATCGCGCCACGATGTCACCGTAGAGGAACTGGCATCACTTAATGGACTGGGTGATGCGAACATCATTCAGCCAGGCGATGAGCTGTATCTTCCGGAGGGTGTCGAAGCGCAGCTGGCGCCAGAACCAGACATCGAGCCGGAACCAGAGCCCGCACCAGATCCGACACCACAGCCAGAACCGACTACCGCTCCGGAGCCAGCGTCTGAGCCCGAACCGACGGCAACGCCGCAGCCACAACCTGATCCGACTCCCGCGCCTGAGCCGGAACCAGAGCCCGAACCAACGGCGACACCGCAGCCTGCTCCAACAGCTACGCCGGAACCGGAACCGACGGCTGCACCTGAGCCACCTCAGGCGTCAGGCCCGCCATCCGGAATCGAAGCCCAGTTGGAGTACTACGCGAATCAGTACGGGGTCGATCCGAATCTCATCAAGGCGGTTGCCTGGCGTGAGAGCGGCTGGAACCAGAGTACGGTCAGTTCCGCCGGAGCGATCGGCGTCATGCAGGTAATGCCTGGCACCGCGACCTGGATCAACAACAACCTGGTCAGTCGCAATCTCGATGTACGGGGCAGCACTGCCGACAACATCGAGGCAGGTACCGCCTATCTGGCGCACCGGATCGATCAGTTCGGCGATGTGGAACGCGGTCTGGCCGCCTATTACATGGGTCCAGCCACGGTTCAGAACCACGGGATTACCGCCACAGGCCGCCAGTATGTCGACCGGATTCTCGAGATTCGCAACTACATCGCTTCCAACGGCAGCCCGCCAAGCTGGCGATAGCGTCCGCACGCATCAATCGATTCGAAACAGACAACCCGGCCAGATGGCCGGGTTGTCTGCATTCATGCGCCTCTCCGGGGCGCCGGGCATTACGGGGCTGAAATGAGCGAAGCCGAATGTGTCTGCTCCATCGGATCCGCCAGCCCAGGTCGCTTTGTCCCGCTACCCGTTCGAGCACCCACCGTGACGCTCCTATGTCAAATATAGCGGTCATCTTTAGCCCTTCCCCCACGTTATCTTGAGCGGAGTCGAAAGATCTCTTGCGTCCCGTGACTAGTGCTTCCGGGACCAATTCCCATGCAGACGGGAGAGATGCTTCGACAAGCTCAGCATGACGTTGGGGCAGGGTCGGCCATCCCCCGAACGTTATCTTGAGCGGAGTCGAAAGATCTCGTGCGTCCCATGACTAGTGCTTCCGGGACCAGTTCCCATGCAAACGAGAGAGAACTCAGCACGGCGTGCAGGAGAACCTCAGGGTAACGCAAAGACGTCACTCCACGCATTACTTTTCACCACCGTCACTCGTCTAGTAGTATAGAGGCGATCCATAGTACGTAAGCCCGAGAAGGATAGAACAGGAACTTGCTTCATCATGGATGACATCGGCGGTATGCTGTTTGGCCTCGTCGCGTGCGCGATCATCGCAATGGTGATGATCTGGGTTCCCTACGCGTTGATCAACCTGCTTCGTCAGAAGCGCTCCGGTAAGGCCCATGAAATCGCAGCAGAACGCTACGCGCGTGGAGAGTTGAGCGAAAACGAATACCGACAGATACGGAGCAATCTCGAATCGTGACTGGTGCAGTTCACGGTGCCTTGAAATCGAGTCCCCTGGCGGTCAGCGCCTCACCGAGAATCGCGACCGCTTTGGGGCCAACTCCGTGGATGGCAAGAAGCTCTTTCGTCGAATGCTCGGATACCTTCTGGAGACTGTCGATGCCGTTGTGTGAGAGCTCTCGCGCAGCGGTTTTCCCGATCTCGTTCGGGAGATCTCCAACCGGTCGGATATCGGGTGTTGGTGCCACGGCATATTCCTCTCTTCGCGAAAGACTGAACCTATTTCTATCAAAACTATGTCTGTTTATCACGTCATCTGGTTCGTCGATCTTCAAACCAACTGGCTAATCGAGTTCGCTTAGCACACTGCGACGGAACTACGCTTGAAAGAGGGCATGCGTATGACGATTGAAGGGTTCATCTGGGGAGCGATCTTCATCACATTCTGGGTGATCGTCGGGGTTGGCGTGCTCAGGTTTCTGTTCTCACCGCGCTGGTCAGATTCAGGCAATAATGCCCGAGGAATTCTCGATGAGCGCTACGCCCGCGGTGACATCAGCAAGGCTGAGTACACGCAGAAGCGCGCGGATATCGAAGGAAGAAGCTCCAGGTAGGTGATTACGGGAGTGGGGGAAGAGGGACTCGAACCCTCACGCCTTGCGGCACGTGATCCTAAATCACGCTCGTCTGCCAATTCCGACATTCCCCCGAGTTCGCAGGGCGCACAGAAGCGCGAGACCGATTCTACCACCTGCACCGCCCCTGGTTCTTCGGCATAGACGAAACCCGGAAGGCTGTTGCCTCCCGGGCTGAATCGTCGTGCATCTGGAGCCGGGAGCGGTACGGCTATCCGCAGCCGCAGCCCTGCTGGGTTCCGGAGTTCTCACCAGTGTCGAAGCTATGCCCACAAGCACAGCCAGTGACAGCGTTCGGGTTGCGAACGGTAAAGCCGCCACCCATCAGGCTGTTGACGTAGTCAATCTCCGAGCCTTCGATGTACATCGAGCTGAAGGAGTCAACGATTACATCAACTCCATCATGATGGAACACGAAGTCGTCTTCGTCGACTTCATCTTCGATCGACATACCGTACTCGAGGCCAGAACATCCACCAGGCGATACAAAAACGCGAAGCTTGCCTTCCGGAGTTCCCTGCTCTTCCATAAAGCTCTTGAGCTGCTTCATGGCTTCTTCCGTCAGCGTAACCACTTGCTGTGGTGCTGTGCTAACCATACGTGATTCCTCCAGTTCGCCCGGTACTCAGGATCTCAACATTCCGGTCATTTGTAAACCGAAACCTTTATCAAATGATACGCAACACAGAGACGGTGTCAACCCTCTCTGCAACGAATCCATAACAATGCTGTCGCAATCGACGGACCAGCCGGTCTATCCGGCCAATCGCTCGCGAATCGCGGCACCCAGTTCGGCTGTCGAGACGGGCGGCGTACCTGCCTTGGCGATGTCGCCGGTTCGGATTCCGTCGTTCAGCGTCTGAGCTACGGCAGCATCGATCGCATCGGCCTGCTCATCAAGCCCGAACGAGAAACGCAGCATCATCGAAGCGCTCAACGTGGCTCCAATCGGGTTCGCCTTGCCCTGACCGGCGATGTCTGGCGCAGTACCGTGGACCGGCTCGTACATTCCGAACATACTGGCTGGCGAGCCTGGCCGTGTCGGGGCCTTGCCATTGAGACTGGCCGACGGAAGCATACCGAGCGATCCGGCCAGCACTGCTGCCTCATCACTCAGAATGTCTCCGAACAGGTTCTCCATCACCATAACGTCGAAGCTCTTCGGGCGACTGATCAGCGCCATCGCGCAGGAATCGACCAGTGCATGCTCGAACTCGATGTCCTCGTATCGGGCTGCAACCTCGGTGGCGACCTCGCGCCAGAGCTGCGATGAGTTCAGCACATTGGCTTTGTCAACACTGGTCACTTTGCCACGTCGCTGGCGTGCGATCTTGCAGGCCAGATCGACAATTCGCTCGATCTCGATCTCATGGTACGGCAGCGTGTCGATCGCCGAGCGACCGGACGGATCAGTGCGTCGCTCGGACGGCTGACCGAAGTAGAGCCCGCCGGTCAGTTCCCGCACAACCATCAGATCCGCTCCGGCAACAATGTCGTCCTTGAGCGGAGACGCTCCCGCCAGAGCATCGAACACCTTGACTGGCCGCAGGTTGGCGAACAGTTCGAGCGCTTTACGGAGTCCCAGCAACCCAGCTTCCGGGCGAGTCTCTTTGGGGAGATGGTCCCATTTCGGTCCACCAACCGCTCCGAGGAACACAGCGTCCGAATCCCTGGCCTTCTGGAGATCTTCATCGCTGAGTGGTGATCCGTGAGCATCGATAGCTGCCCCACCGATTAGTCCGTCAGCGAATTCGAACTCGACATCAGTGCCAGCCACCGCGGCTTCGATCACCGCGCATGCTTCGTCCAGAACCTCGGGGCCTACGCCGTCGCCCGGCAATCGCAGAATTTTGAACGTTCGGCTCATTCGGCAACCCGTCCCTGCTCCCGGACGCGCTTGGCCACCGCTTCCATCAGCCCACCGGCAGCAATGATGTCCTGAATGAACGGGTCGAACGGCTTGACTTCATAACTCTTGCCGGTTCGTGTGTTCCGGACCCAGCCCTCATCCGTATCGATCTCGAACTCATCGCCTTCCTCGGCATCATCAACCGCTTCCGGGCATTCCACGATCGGGAGCCCGATGTTGATGGCATTGCGATAGAAGATGCGAGCGTATGATTTGGCGATGATGCAGCTTACCCCGGCAGCCTTGATGGCGATCGGAGCGTGCTCGCGGGATGATCCACAGCCAAAGTTGTTGCCGGCGACGATGATATCGCCCTTCTGCACCTTCTTGGAGAACCCCGGATCGATATCTTCCATAACGTGCTCAGCGAGCTCGTCTGCATCCGTGGTCATGAGATAACGAGCCGGGATGATTACGTCGGTATCGACGTCATCGGGGAACTTCCAGTTCTTACCTTGAAACCGCATGTCTTCTCCTCGCGATAAACCTTTTTGGGGTCGTACGCCAATGTACGACCGTTGTATGGGCGGGCGCTGGCCGGCATTACTGCCGGCCCTTTCATTAGATCGCTGCCACTGGCAACGCGCGTGGATCGGCAACCTTGCCGGCAATCGCGCTGGCGGCAGCTACACGCGGCCCAGCCAGGATGATCTCGGCGTTTCGATGGCCCATTCGGCCACGGAAGTTCCGGTTGGTCGTCGAGACACAGCGCTCGCCTTCGGCCAGAACGCCCATGTACCCGCCAAGGCACGGCCCACAGGTCGAGGTGGAAAAGATGGCACCGGCATCGAGGAAGATGTCGGTAAGGCCCTCGCGTGTCGCCTGTTTCGCAACTTCCTGGCTACCAGGAATGATGATGCAGCGAATTTCCGGGTGTACCTGCTGACCCTTCAGGATCGCGGCAACCTCACGAAGGTCGCTGATGCGGCCATTGGTGCATGAACCGATGACAACCTGCTGGATCGTCATGTCGTGAATATCGGCTGCAGCATGGGTGTTGGATGGAAGATGCGGCAGCGCAACAACCGGCCGCAGGTCGGTGACGTCGATCTCGATGACCTCCTGATAGGTCGCATCGTCATCACTGAATACCGGCTCGTATGGGTTGTCGGAATACTGCGCCATCCACTCACGGGTGAGTTCGTCGAACGGGAAGATTCCCGTCTTGGCACCGGCTTCGATCGCCATGTTGGCCATTTCGATACGGTCATCGATCGACAGTTTGTCGATCACCGGGCCGGTGAATTCCATGGCTGCCGACAGCGCACCGTCGACACCGATCAGGCCGATCGTGTGCAGAATCAGATCTTTACCACCGATGTCTTCCGGCAGCGTACCTTTGTAGACGTACTTGATCGAGGGTGGAACCCGAACCCAGGTGGTGCCAAGCGCCATCGCCGCGGCAATGTCGGTGGATCCCATACCCGTTGAGAACGCGTTGAACGCGCCGTAGGTGCAGGAGTGAGAATCCGCGCCAATGATCACCTGACCTGGCAGTGTCAGTCCGTTCTCCGGAAGCACAACGTGCTCGATCCCGGCTCGCCCGACCTCGAAGTAGATCGTGCCCTGCTCATGGGCAAACTCGCGCATAATCTTCGCCTGCTCGGCCGATTTAATGTCTTTGGCCGGAACGAAGTGATCCGGCACCAGGACGACCTTCTTCGGATCGAACACTCGCTCCAGTCCGGTCTTCTTGAACTCCCGGATCGAGAGCGGCGCGGTGATGTCGTTGGTCATCACCAGATCCACTGCCACTTCCACGATCTCACCTGGCTCGACGGTTTCTCGTCCCGACGCACGAGCCAGAATCTTCTCCGTCATGGTCATACCCATGGTTAGACGCTCACCTCCGCTGCTGCTGCTGCGCGATTCACTGCCATCAGATAGGCACGAACTCCCGCTTCGACAATATCTGTTGCGACTCCACGGCCATTATAGACCTGATCACCAAATTTCACGCGTACCGTCACTGCACCCTGGGCGTCCTCGCCCGGAGTAACCGCATCCACATGGAACGAATCGAGTTCGCACTCTCGCCCGATCAGCCGGTCGATCGCCCCGAACAGCGCGTCGATCTGGCCGTTTCCACCAGCTGATGCCTCTCGCTCTTCAGCGCCAACGTTCAATTTGACCCACGCTTCAGCCCGTCCATCACTCCCGGAGTGCGCGCGCCATCCCGAAAGGGTGAAGAGTTCCGGATCGTACTGAAGGTCTTCTTCGACGATCGCCGTCAGGTCAGCATTGGTGACGACCTTCTTGCGGTCCGTCAGATCGATGAATCGATGATAGAGCTCTTCGAGCTTCTCGTCACCAAGATCGGTATATCCTAGCTCCTTGATGCGCGCTTTGAAGCCGGCTCGTCCGGAATGCTTGCCGAGCACCAGACGGGTCTGCTCCCAGCCGACGGACTCCGGGGTCATGATCTCGTAGGTTTCCCGGTTCTTCAGCATGCCGTCCTGATGGATACCCGCCTCGTGGGCGAACGCGTTCACGCCGACGATCGCTTTGTTCGGCTGCACCATCATCCCCGTTACGTGGGTTACCAGACGGCTGCTGTTCACCAGCTGCTTGCTATCGATCCGGGTATCGACGCCATCATAGAAGTCTTTCCGGGTGCGCAGCGCCATGACCACCTCTTCCAGCGAGGTGTTGCCGGCGCGTTCGCCGATACCGTTGATCGTCACTTCGGCCTGTCTGGCTCCAGCGCCGATCGCGGTGAGCGTGTTCGCGGTGGCCATTCCCAGGTCATCGTGACAATGGACACTAATGACCACATTCTCGATACCCGGGGTGTTCTCCCGGATATAGGTGATCATCCGCGCATACTCCTCGGGAACGGTGTAGCCGACCGTATCCGGAATGTTGATCGTTGTGGCTCCAGCATCGATTGCCGCCGCGAAGATCCGGCAGAGAAAGTCCCAGTTACTCCGGGTTGCGTCCTCGGCTGAGAACTCAACATCCGAAACGTAGCCGCTGGCGCGCTTCACTGCGGCAACCGCCTGCTCGACAACCTGGTCCGGGGTTTTGCGAAGCTTGAACTCCATATGCACCGGTGAGGTAGCAATGAATGTATGGATCCGGGCAGATTCGGCCGTCTTGATCGCGCCATAGGCAGCATCGATATCTTTCTCGTTCGTCCGGGCCAGCCCGCAGACAGTCGCCCCTTTGACGGTGTCGGCAATACTGCGGACGGCGTCAAAATCACCGGGAGATGCAGCCGGAAAGCCCGCCTCCATGATGTCCACGCCCATCCTGGAGAGCTGCCTGGCCACCTCGATCTTCTCCTGGGCGGTCATCGTCGCGCCGGGAGATTGTTCTCCGTCACGCATGGTTGTATCGAAGATATATACGTGCTCAGACATCCGTCATTCCTCCTGATATAGCCGTCGCCGCAAATCTCTGGCGGTAACCCGGCAAACAAAAACGATCTCCCGAAAGTCAGGAGACCGATCAACGGACACGTCTCATACCGGGTCGAGCCGTTCAGTCTCCAGACATGCCGCAGGTGGCCCCAATCCGGGGCCCGGTAAGCTCTAATGCTCTTCTGGATTGCCACGCCATCTGAATCATGACCCTGTCTACGCCTCACTTAACGCAAAAAACCCGTCCCGGAAAAGGGACGGGATCAGAATACCCGCGGTACCACCCTCGTTGATGACGCTCTCTGGCTCATCCACTCGGAGCGCGATATCGGGCGCGAACCGGCCGGAACTACACAAATGCTCATTCCGGCTGCTCGGGGACGAGTTCACGATCTTTACCGACACCGGGCTCACACCACACCCCGGTTCGCTTGGTCGAAAATTCCGCTACTACTTCCCGTCAACGCATCTTCTTGAAAATGAATCTAACAGTCGGACAGCGCACCTGTCAAGGCAGGTCAGGGCAGGCGGCCCTTCTGCCAGTACAGAATCGCAGAAATCCAGTACTTGATTCTCCCTTTCGACATGGCCGGTTCGCGTGTACACTGGCTAGCAGTATTTTGCAAGATACGCTATTCCCTGTCTGGTGAGTCGGTACGTTCCGTAAGTCGGTTCTGAGAAGCTGCAGATATGCGTCATCACCAACTTGCATTCTTGTGACGCACCCCGGCTCGGCGAACGATCATCGAGGGCAGGCTGCGGCCATTGCCAATTAGCACTGGACGGACCGGCAATGGGGTCTGGTTCAAGACCGTCCATTCAATTGGGAGAAACAACCAATGTCGGCAGACCGCCAACGGCGTGAGCTCCAGATGTTTGATGGAGCAGGCCTGTGTCAGGATTTGCTCGATCTGATTCATGACGCTGTGCTTGCCTTTGATTCCACCGGAACAATCCTCTACTGGAACCAGGGTGCCGAACGCATCTACGGCTGGTCACGAGATCAAATGCTCGGGCAGTCACTTTCGTTGATCCAGTGGGATACAAGCGACACAGAACATACCGTCACTGATCATTCTGACGCCATCTGGGCAGGTGAACTTCACCACCGGGACAGAACCGGTGCGTTGCTGATCATGGAGAGCAGGCAGATCAAGCGGGATGGTCTGGGCGATATACCGGATCACATCCTTTCGATCAACCGCAATGTGACAGCCACGCGGGCTCTTCAGATGCAACTGAAAGCCCACGCACTCGAACTCGAACGCTCCAACGCTGAACTCGAAAGTTTCGCGCGCATCGCCTCGCACGACCTGCGCGAGCCACTTCGCATGATCGGCAGCTATGCCAAATTGCTCAACAGACGTTACCGTGATCATCTGGACGAAGATGGCGCTGAATTTCTCGACTACGTGGTTGACGGGGCAGAGCGCATGTCGACCATGATTCGCGATCTCCTGCATGTGGCTCGTTTCGGCTCAGAAGCCATTGATTTGCAGCCGGTCAATCTCAACGACGTACTCGCGGAGGTTCAGTCAGACCTGGCGTTGATGATCAAGGATGAGAAGGCAAGCATCTCCGTATCTGAACTACCCACGGTGGACGGGGATCGTTCTCAGTTGCGACGTGTGTTCCAGAACCTCATTGAGAACTCCCTGAAGTATCGAGGAACTGCGGCTCCGACCATTCAGATCGATGCCGAACGACTGCTCGACATCTGGAAAATCGAAGTTCGGGATAACGGCCCGGGCATTGATGGTGATGATCTCAACCGAATCTTCGTACCATTCGCTCGCGGGCGAAGAAGCGAGAAGGTCAGAGGAACAGGAACCGGGCTTGCCGTAGCTCGCAAAATTATCCATGGGCACGGTGGCCGCATCTGGGCCGAGTCCGAGCCGGGACACGGTGCGGTCTTCTACGTTACGCTACCTGACAGACGACAGGGAGATCGCATATGAACCGCGATAGTGTCCGAAAACGTCCGTTCGAGATCCTGATTGTCGAAGATAATCCGGCAGATGTTCGGCTGGTTCGCGAAGCGCTGACCGAATCCGGGTTCAATACCCAGCTCACGGTTGTCAATGACGGAGCCACGGCTTTTGAGGAAATCCGGAAAGCCGGCCGGAGCCATCATCGGCCAGATCTTATCCTGATGGATCTGCATATCGATCAGACCAGTGGTCTGGATGTCCTGGCAGAGACCAAGCAGGATGCCGGAGTCGGTTCAATTCCGATTGTCATGTTTTCGACATCAGGTGAGCCCGAAGACATCGCCGCAAGTTATCGAGAACATGCCAACGCCTACGTGCAGAAACCGATGGATCTCGATGATTTCCTGAATGCGGTGAGCCAGATCGAGTCCTTCTGGATCGCTACTGTTCTGCTCCCGGAGGAATAGTCATGTCCGCGCTACCGCTGACTGTCTGGCTGGTGGAGGATAACCCGGGTGATGCGCGGCTCATTCGAGAGTACCTCAAAGATGTGCCACCAGGTAGCAGCTTCGAGCTCCGGCACCTGTCATCCATTCAGGAACTTGCCAGTTTAGACCTTCAGACCCATTGCGATCTGATTCTGCTCGACCTGCACCTCGACGATAGTGATGGGCTGGAAACGCTGAATCGATGCATGGATATCAGACCCGACGTCCCGGTTGTCGTGCTGACGGGCCTCGAAAGTGAGTCCATCGGAATCAACGCAGTGCGTGGTGGCGCTCAAGACTACCTCGTCAAAGATGACATCAATCCGATCCTGCTCAGCCGGTCAATCACCTACGCCGTGGAACGGGTGCGACTCGGCGGGCATTTGCGCCAGGAGCGCGATGAACGCCATGTACTGGATGCGGCAATCGCTCAACTCGGTCAGGGAATGGTGCTGGTAGACGCCCAGATTCAGGGCTTTCCGATCACATTCGCCAATCCGGCTTTCCTCAGGATCACTGGATACGATCTTGATGAGATCGTTGGCCACAACTGCCGGTTTCTTCAAGGGCCTGAGACCGACAAGACCGCAGTGGAACGAATGCGTGAAGGCATCAAAAATCACGAAGATATCGCCCTTGAAATTCTCAACTACCGTAAAGATGGCACCGCGTTCTGGAATCAGATTTTTATCTCACCGGTGTTCAGCAAGGACGGGCAACTCACCCACTTTGTCGGCCTGCAAACTGACGTTACCGCACGTCGTCAGCAGGAGGAACGGCTCGAGTTGCTGCGAACGGCGATCGATCAGGCAAACGAATCGATCATCATCAGCACCCGGCTCGATCAGCAGAAGGCCCCGGAGATTGTCTTTGCCAATCGCGCATTCACCGATCTAACCGGATATCAGGCGACAGATGTCGACGGCCGCAAGGCGATGCTTCTCATGGGCCCGGAAACCGATCCGGTCACGGTCAATCAGATTAATCGGGCGATTCGTAAGGGAGAAGCGTTCCACGGGGAAACAGCCGGCCAGCGTCGGAGCGGCGAATCCTTCGACATGCTGTTGAACATCGCGCCGGTACGCGATCAACACGGCGCCATCAGCCATCACGTATCCACTCAGTCAGACATCACGCTGCGAAAACAGTATGAACAACAGATCATTCATGATGCCCTCCATGATCGCCTGACCGGCCGGCCGAATCGTGTCATGTTCGGCGAGCGGATTGCTCAGGCCCTGGCACATTCCACCCGGAATCCGGACTTCGTATTCGGCGTTTTCATGCTCGACCTAGATCAGTTCAAGATCGTCAACGACGGGCTGGGACATAGCGCAGGGGACCAGCTGCTGATCGAAGTCGCAAACCGGATCGCGAGTATCCTGGAGCCGAGCGATACACTCGCCAGACTCGGGGGAGACGATTTCGGCATTCTCGTTGAAGACATTGGCACTCCCTATGATGCTGCTCGGGTTGCCCGCCGCCTGCAACGAGCACTGCAGGATTCGTTCTCCATCGGTGATCACTCGATTTCCGCCACCGCGGGAATCGGTATCGTGTTGAATAGCGCACGCTACGAGAGTCCGGAAGCTATCGTCCGCGACGCGGACACCGCCATGTATCGCGCAAAGAACCGGGGCCGCGGGCAATATGAGATCTTCGATACTGAGCATCATCTGATGGCTGTCAACCGGCTAACCCTGGAAAACGAGCTTCGCAAGGCACTGATCAATCGCGAATTCCGTGTCTACTTTCAACCCATTATTGAGATCGGAACCAACCGCTTCGCTGCTGGCGAAGCACTCGTTCGCTGGCAGCACCCAGTGCACGGACTGGTCGGGCCAGGGTATTTCCTCGACGTGGCGATCGAAGCCGAGCTCATGGAAGAAATCGGAGACTTCGTACTGCAGGAGTCAATCGCTGCGCTCGCAGACTGGCGAGAAATCGCTGACCGCTATGGCTACCGCCTTCCCAGCGTCACGGTAAATCTCGATCAACGCGAGTTGGCGTCTCCAACCCTTGTAGACAGAATCAAACGGCTACTCGCCCATCACAAGCTCAGTGCCTACAACCTGGTGGTCGAGGTTACCGAACGGGCGCTGGCGTCCGGAAATCCTGAGCCTGTTGCCGCGGTCAAGGCGCTGAGCAAACTCGGAGTAAGGATCGCGATCGATGATTTCGGCGTAGGCTATTCAACGTTTGCCATTCTCCAGAAAATCCCCGTAGATTTCCTCAAACTTGATCGATCGATCATCGCAACCGACGGCGACCTTCAGTACTCTAACGCGATCCTTCGATCGATCAGCTCCCTCGCATCAGACCTGGGAATCCGGACCGTGGCCGAAGGGATCGAAGCCCCTGAGCAATTTGAGCTCGCGAAAAGCGTAACCATCGATCTGGCTCAGGGGTATCTGCTCGGATTCCCGGTTCCGCTGAGTGACATCTCCGCGTACTTTCACGAGATTGCGGCTGCTTCGCAGGAGTAGTCAGAACGCTCGCAGCCTGCCCTGTTTATGACCTCGAGGTACGCCCGCATTGGACGAATCAGTACAATCTCAGTGACAATACAGATCTTGTCGATAACGTCCGATGCTCACCGGGCACACGAAACGTGCTAGATTCTGCAGTGACTTCGAACAAGGTGGCACACGAGACAGACCGATGCGACTCGTCGGAAATCGGAGTACTCTTGAACGTGACACGTCAACCCCAGGACCATGATTTGTCCAATACGCTTCAGGTATTGAACGCGATATCAGATTCGGTCATCATGCTCGACCCCGGGCATCACATAGTCGAAATGAATCAGCGCGCAGAGGATCTTCTTGGTTGGACGCCAGAGGAGCTTCGGGGCACCAGAATCGATGAGCTTGTACATGATCAGGCTCGCGAACAGTTGCTGGAGTTCATCCGGTACCGCGCCACGCAGTCAGCACCATACTCCGCCGCAGCGTCGGCCAGATTCAACGTGATCACCCGAAGTGGCGCCGTTCTCAACGCGGAGATTGAGACCAGATCGGTCACGATTTCAGAGCAGTCCTTTCTCCTCGTCACGATTCGCGACATCACCCAGCACACCCGGTTAGCTAATGAGCTCCGCACCAATCAGTTACTGCTGGCCGAAGCGCAGCGCGTTGCCAAACTCGGGAGCTGGCGCTGGGATGTGCTCACTGACGAAATCACCTGGTCCTACGAGCTGTATCGCCTGTTCGGCGTTGAGCCTTCTGATGACCCCATGAGCTACGCCGACTACGTTCTCTACATTCATCCTGCCGATCGTGATCGGGTCTCACAGACCATCAGCGAGGCGCTGGAGCGACGATCGTCCTTCGAGTTGGAGCACCGGATTGTTCGCCCCGATGGCATCGTCAGGCTCATCTACAGCCAGGGAGCGATCACCGTCAACGAGGAGGGAGATCTGATCAGCATGGTGGGAACTGCTCAGGACGTCACTGAACGCAAGGCGAGCGAAGCTCAGGCATTTCAGCTGGCGCTGGAGCAGGCAGCCAGACAAGAGGCAGAGCGAACCAAAGAGCGCTTCCAGTTCCTCTCCGAGGTAAGCGAGGCTCTGGCAACATCGCTCGAATACGAGACCACGCTGGCGAAGCTGATGCGTCTGATCATTCCCAAACAGGCGGACTGGTGTTCGATCAACACGCTGGAACCAAATGGCAACATCAATCGGCTGGCACTGGCGCATCGAAACCCGGAGAAACAAGTGATTCTGGAATCGATCCGTGAGCGCGGATTTCTGCCGCACGGTGACGATTCCCACCCATTGACCCGGGCGCTGCAGGATGGACGCCCCCAGCTCCACTCAATCGTCACCGACGAGATGCTGCAGAAAATGGCCCGGAGCCCGGAACATCTGGAGCTCGCCCGCCAGCTCAATCCAACCTCGGTCATGCTGGTACCGCTGGTCGCCCGCGGTCGGGCGTTCGGTGTAGTGACCTTCGGCATGTCAGACTCTGGTCGTCGCTATACTGAGGATGATCTTCATCTGGCATCCGAGGTGACCCACCGGGCCGCGGTCAGCATCGACAACGCGCATCTCTACCACGAAGCTCAGGAAGCAGCCCGGGCACGAGAAGAGTTCGTCTCCCTGGTCTCTCACGAGTTGAAGACACCGTTGACCGTCATCAAAGGGTATATTCAGGTTCTGGAGCGGTATCTCAACAAACCTGAGTGGGAGCACGAACGCATTATCACAACGAGAGAGCGGCTCTTTACCCAGGTCACGCGACTCGAGTTGCTTGTGTCCGACATCCTCGATGTGTCTCGCATGCAGCGCGGGCGTCTTGACCTGAATCTGACTCCCAATACTGACCTGGTTGAACTGGCTCAGCAGGTCGCTGAACGGTTCGATGACGCGATCGAACGTCGCCCGAACCACGAGATGATCGTCCATGCCAGCGGGCCAGTTCGTGGACAGTGGGATCCTTTGCGACTCGATCAGGTGTTTTCGAATCTGCTGTCAAATGCCTTGAAATACTCCCCTGATGGCGGGCCAATCAAGGTCTCCATTCAGGCAGATGAACGCGATGCAACGGTCAGGATTGAGGATCAGGGGGTCGGGATCTCCGACGAGGAGCAGGCACGACTGTTTCAACCGTTTCAACGGGGAGCTGCGGCCTCAAGAGGAATCAGCGGTACCGGGCTGGGGCTCTACATCACCAGGCAGATTATCGAACAGCATGGCGGCTCGATCTCTGTCTCTTCTACACCAGGCAAGTCAACGACATTTACATTCTGCCTTCCGCTGATCCCGGATATCGATGAGACCGCACCGCAAATCACTCACTGATGGCATTTCGGAATGAAGGGTCATGTACAATTCGGGGGTGAACGCCTGAATCGCTCAATCCTGGCGAGTTCACTGGCTTGCCCCCGTAGTTCAGGGGATAGAACGGCGGCCTTCTAAGCCGCATGTCGCAGGTTCGAGTCCTGCCGGGGGCACTATCTCTTCACCCTTCACGTAATCAACGGGAGACTACCTTGCGCATCAGACTGCTCTATTTCGCCGTCGTCCGGGAGCTGATTGGTCAGTCGCAGGAAACCCGTGAAGCCTCTCCGGGGGAGACCCTGGACGATGTGTTTTCCGGGATCGCCAGCGAGCATCCCCAGATCCAGCGGCTTCGGCCATCGCTCCTTTTCATGGTTAACGAGGAATACGCCGAACCCTCCTACGCCGTACAGGAAGGCGATGAGATCGCCCTGATCCCGCCGGTATCCGGCGGAGAAGTGAAGCGATTTCAAGTCACCGAGACACCGGTATCAGAAGCAGATGTCACGGCGATGGTTGCCTCTCCCGGAACGGGGGCGATCGTCACCTTCGTCGGCACCGTGCGCGATAACGCACGTGGTCGGGCAGTGAAGAGCCTGGATTATGAAGCGTATCCACCAGCTGCCGAAAAGATGCTTCAGCAGATCGGCGTTGAAATCCAGGAACGCTGGGAGATCGAAGCTACAGCTATCCTCCACCGGATGGGACATCTCAGCGTCGGGGAAGCCAGCGTGGCAATCGCCGTTGCCTCCGCCCACCGTGGTGACGCCTTCGATGCTTGCCGCTATGCGATCGACCGGATCAAAGAGATCGTCCCGATCTGGAAGAAGGAATTCTACGAAGACGGCGAAACGTGGGTAGGCAGCGAGGCTGAATATCAGGCCGCCTTCGGAACCTCTGGGAGAGCCTCAGACTGACCCTGTTGACCCCGTGCACGCTTGTGTCGATTCTCATCGGCGACGAGCGGTAGTCCAGCGACCTCCGTGTCGCCCCGTCCCGCGAACCGGTCTGCTGGGACGTGGGCAGACGGAGCTGCCCGAACTACCAGACGCTCACCATTTCTTACAACACAGGAAGCAAAGCAGTGCGGCCCCGGCAAATGCCGGGGCCGTCTGAGAAGGAGTGGAGTGAATGAGGACCGGGAGTTATTCTTCGCCCAGGTCCTTGATCATGCCGAATTCCATTGAGGAAATCGCCAGCACCAGTTCGCCGTCTTGCACTCCCTGGATCACGTCTCCCGGCAGACGCTTGCGATTCTTGAAGATCATGCCGTGTTCAACCGTGAAGAACTCCACGTCGCCCGTCGCAGTGAACGTAGCCTCTTTCAGCTCGCCCAGCTTGGAGCCGTCCGAATCTTTGACGGTCATACCATCTTCGAGCTCCATGGCAGGCGGCGCTGGCTCGTCACCACCCACTGCCTCGTGCGCGGCATTCAAATCGCTGCGATTGATAACCCCTATCAGGCGACCCTCTGCGTCCAGTACCGGAACCTGTTCAATGTTGATGTCACCACCCAGAGCGGCATGTGCTTCTTCGATCGAGTGATTCTCCGTAACACTCGGCACGTTCGGTTGCATGAACTCGCCAACTGGCCGCTCATAGTCGTCATCGGATCCGTGCAGCAGATCATTGCGCTTGATGATGCCGACAAGCTGATCACCTTCGACAACCAGGAGTGAGCGAGTCTCGTTCGTATCCATCCGTCGTTTGGCGTGCGAAGCCGGATCAGCCCGTTCGATAGTATCTACTTCGGGGGCGAACAATTCACGAAGTGAGCTAGCGGTCATTTCAGTTCCTTTCAGATTCCCTTAATCATTGCTTTGCGTATATCGGCGATCTTCCAGAAGCAATGCTTGGCGCGTCTTGCGCAAACGTCATGCCGCGGCTCAGGGACCAGTCATCGAGCGCTGGCCAGTACGTTGCCAGAATGGAGCATTCCCGTTAGCATGACGATCATTGAGCCGACAACGAAACCACGGCAATTGGCCTTACCCGTGAGGAGATTCAGATGGCTGATCAGGCGCTAATGAAACAGATGATGGACGCAGTGGATGCTGCGCACGATGAAATCGTCGAGCTCTGCCAGGAGATCGTTCGGGTGCCGTCGGTCAGCTTCGGTGATCCAGACAGTGGAGACGAACTCCCGGCTGCGGAGCTGATTCAGGCAAAGCTGGCGAAGGATGGCATCGAAGCCGATATCTACAAGCCCAGACCAAACCGGGGAAATCTGATCGCCAACTATGACAAGGACAAGAAGGACGCCAGCCCTAGCCTGCTGCTGATGTCGCACACCGATGTGGTTCCCGTCGAGGATGAATCACAGTGGACCTATCCGCCCTTTGGCGCGGAGATTCACGACAACCGGATCTATGGCCGTGGCGCAGCCGACATGAAGGGCACCGTCGCATCGCAGGCAATGGCGCTGATCCTTCTCAAGCGAGCTGGCGTGGAGCTTGACGGTCGCCTGACCTTCGCGACCTGCGCGGACGAAGAGACCGGCGGAGTGTATGGCTTTGGCTGGCAGGTTGAAAATCACCCGGAAACGCTCAAGGCGGACTACGCCGTCAACGAGGGTGGCGGCGACCCAACCCACGGGGCTGCCGGGATGATCTATGAGATCGCCACCGGAGAAAAGGGCCGGCTGGAGATGCACTTCCACATCGCCGGCAAGGGATTCCACGCATCGCAGCCGTGGCGAGCAGACAACGCGATCTACAAAGCGCAGGAGCTGATTCGTCGGATCGAAAACTATGAGCCGGAAGTCTCCGTCGAAGCCGAAATCTTCGGCCATCTCGACAAACTCGCCGGTCTGGATGAAGAAGTGACCGTCGATAATCTCGAAGAGATTCTGGAGCGGGTCGGCAAGAGCAACTACAGTCTGGCCTCCAAACTCCGTGCATGCTCCCGGATGACCCTCGTGGCATCGATGATGAACGCCGGGGTGAAATCGAACAGCGTGGCCGAGAATTGCACGATCGTCTGCGATGTTCGCTCGCTCCCGAGTCAGGACAAGGCATACGTCGAGGCGCAGGCGGCGAAAATTGCCGAAGGCATCGACGGCGTGACGTTCCATGTCCACGAGACATCGATCTCAAACGCCTCATCGTTCGATTCGCCATTCCGCAGCAATGTCGAAGAGGCGACCCGTGCGGCACTCGGCAACGACGACATCACCTTCCTGCCCGGTCTGACGGTCGGGTTCACCGACTCCCGACTGGTTCGACCGCTGGGGAACACCATCTACGGCTTCACCCCCTCTCATCCGGATGATGACCCGTCACTCAGTGGCGCTCACAACATCAATGAGTCACTCGGGATCGAGACACTGATCCTGCGGACGAAGTATCACATCGCGCTGGCGCTAAGTACGTTGAAGAAGTCGTAGGGCAGGTTCAGCGTTGATCGTGGTACAGGTATTGCTTTAGTGAATTAACCCACATCGTGTGGCGGCCCGGTACCACCCCTTATTACGGAACTGGGCTACCAATACCACCACCCCGGACGGGCGCCACCCACGCCCGTCCACCTTTTTGTGCGATTCGCCGTGAAATCAGTGGGCGTGGCTCTGCTGGTCAGGCGTGGCGATCATCTGGGCCGGGTAGTCGGTGGCGATGCCATCCACCCCGGCCTGCTGCAGATACCGGAATGTTTCCGCATCATTCACCGTCCAGCAGAAGACCCGATAGTTACGCCGGTGCAGAAAATCGACCAGCCACGGTCTGATCAGCCGATAGTTCAGCATGAATGAATCGGCCAGCGCGTAGGAGCCCTGCACCAGCAACTGCACCGGTAGCGTTGGACGCAGCAAATGCTCGGCAATCGTGGAATGTGGCTCCCGTCCCAGCCAGGGAACCACCTGGCCCCGAGAGAGACCGATCCGTGCCTCCGGAGCCAGAAACTTTACCTGTCTGAGGGACGATGCAATGCGGCTGGAGACGAGAACGCGCTCGGTCAGGCCATGCCGCCTGAGTGAGCGGACAATCGCCATCTCGTCACCGGCCTGTTTGAGGTCGACATTGGTCTGCATACGGGTGCCGAAGGTTTCGAGATACTCATCCAGCGTCAACAACCCGGAAACGCACTGCCGCAACTCGCTAAGGGGCATCGATTCGACTGGCCTCAGAACCCTGTCCTCGATGGCCACCTCGTTGTCGTGAATGACCACCAGGTGCCCATCTGCGCTGCGCTGGACATCCATCTCCAGCATATCGGCACCGCTATCCAGCCCCGAGGCAAACGCCTCCCGGGAGTTCTCCCCCAGATGTGGAGTCCCACCCCGGTGAGCGATGATCAGCGCAGCCAATGCGATGCTCCGGACATCCAGCCATCGGGCTCGGTGTTCTGGTTGACACCGAGACGGGAGTGGATCTCGATCAAGCCGGAGAGATACGCTGTCCCCAGCAAGTACGATCCGAGCACATCGGTAAACCAGTGATGTCCCAGATAGATACGCGACGGACCTACCAGCGCAATAATCGGCGCCATCACGGCTCCGGCGATCCAGCGGAACCCCCGCCAGGGCGAGCGAAATGCCAGAAGGTAGGCGACCATGCCCCAGAAGGTCACATAGTGAACCACGTGTCCGCTTGGGAAGCTCGAATCGCGCGTCTTCGCCACCACTACCCGAACCACGCTGGCATCAGGACGAGGGCGCCGTATCACTTGCTTGGTCAGGAAACTCATCATGCTGCTGAACCAGGCAGCGATCAGCAGCACCGACTCCAGCCTCCGCCCGGAGCGCCAGAAGGCATACACCACACTGAGCGGCAGTAGCAGGCTCTGCGGGCGAAAGCCGAACCAGCTCACGAACGTCATGAAGCTTTCGAGCACCGGATGATGTTTTGACTGCAACGTGCGCGTGACATGCACGTCGGTTCTGGTCGATGGCCAGCGTTTGATGACTGCCGCCAGAATCACATAGAGTGCCCCGAAAACGGCAAGGGCCGGAAGCACGGATGACGATACGAGTTCCTGCGGTTTCTGTGATCTCTTCATCGAGCGCCCATTCTGCTTACCCGGTCGGAAAGTTCGCAGCTTCATCACATACAAACGGGGCGGTCTCGGCAACCGCCCCGTTTATCATAACGTCTCGTTCAACCGGCCATTGGCGAACCAGCCTAGTAACTTGGAACCTCTTCGAGGTCAACTGGTTTGATGCCCTGAGCCGGTGGCTCGAATCCAAACGATACCAGTCGATCGACAATCTCCTGGATCACGTCGTCGGGGGTCGATGCGCCAGCAGTAACGCCGACGTTCTCGACTGATCCCAGCCAGTTGGCGTCGATCTCGTCGCCTGACTCCACGTGGTAGCTCTCGACACCGAATGCCCGGCCGACTTCTGCCAGTCGCGCAGTGTTCGAGCTCTTCTTGCCACCGATCGCCAGAATCATATCGACCTGGCTGGCAAGTCGCTTCAACGCGTTCTGCCGCTCATATGTCGGCTCACAGATCGTGTTGCAGATCCGGATCTCGCCACCTTCGCGGGCAACCATATCGGTCAGCTCACGGGTAAAGCCAAGGAACTCCTCCACCATCTTGGTGGTCTGACTCATCACGGCAACCTTGCGAGGTGGGGCTTCGACACCTTCACCGGAGGCGCCACGCTGAGCGTTCCAGGGGAGATCTTCCACTTTCTTGGCAGCGACAGCCCGGGTGGTTCCGGACCAGCTAATGATGCCGCGAACTTCCGGATGGTAATGATCGCCATAGACGACGATGTAATACCCCTGTTTGACGAGTTTCTGAGCCAGGCGCTGCACCTTGGTCACCAGTGGGCAGGTGGTATCGATCAGTTCCATACCGCGAGCTTTGGCCTCTTCGGCCCGCTCCGGGCCTGCGCCATGCGCGGTGATCGCAATTCGCTTGAAGCCGCGAGTAGCAGCTTCGTCGATGGTCTCCGCCGTCTGAACACCCTGGGATCGCAGTCGATCGACAACCTGTGGATTGTGAATCACATCGCCAACGGTTGCCACCGGATCCTCGGGTTTGCCAGCTTTTTCGATGATGTCCAGGGCCCGGCGCACTCCCCAGCAATACCCCAGCTCGTCCGCCATAATGATGCGTCGTGTGTCTGTCGACAAGCTTTCGCCTCCTATCGGGCCTTTGGGCGCGTGCGTGTTTCGATCGCTATCAGTAACGAATAACTTCTTTCCCCTCGGTCTTCGTCTCATCGAGTGTATCAACCAGCCAGGGGTGAACGTCTGCAGGAATCGTGATCGTATCGGGATTCCCGTCACTGACATACATTATACCGGGGTTCTCTTCGACGAAACTAAACCAGCGTCCGAGCTGCTCATCGTCACTGTTGATTCTGGGGATCCACATCGGATCGAAATCGACATGTACCGGAGACGGAGCAGGCTCGGCCCCGACCATCAACGCGCCTTCGAGCTCATACTGTCTACCTTCGTATTCCCATCCTTCGAAAATCGACGTATCCCCACCCTCGGGATATACGCCAAACGGCACTGCCAGCACCGAGACTTCAACGTCAGGGACATACTCCGCCATCATATCTTCGGCTCTGGCAAGCTCCGATTTGATCTCCTCATCAGAGACATCACGCATATTGATGTGCCCAACAGTGTGGTTACCCAACTCATAGCCGTTGTCGACCAGCCAGTTGAGCTTCTCCTCGGCGAATTGGCGCTGATCCTCGGCATCCGGCCAGGCAAAGGGCGCCAGCGGCAAGATCGCGAAAAGACCACCCCGGCCGAAATCATCATACCGATTGAAGAAATCCTCGAGGATACCGATTGCCGAATCCGGATCGATCGCCATCGTGCCGTCGTCCTGTTCGACCATCCGAAACTGCCCTACCGTGCCGTCATCGAACGTTAGAACCACTGGTCGCTTGCCGGCAGGAGCGTTGATTTCATTGCGGATGTAATCGCGGATCGGGATGATGTAGAAATCGTTGTCGTACAGCCATTGCAGATCACCACGAAACTGGTCCGGAGTTCGTGTCCAGACATCTTCTGGATTGTCCTCGGCTTCGATGCGATGGTACATCAGCACCATGATCTGACCCAGTTCGTTCGGCTGATACTGCTGAAGCTCTTCCTCAGTCAGTGGTTCAGCCGGCGGCGAGTCGGGTTCTTCTGCTTCAGACTCGTCGTCTGCTTCTGGCATTGTCTGGTCATCTTCATCGTCAGGAGCTGCCGCCTCCTCCGGATCCACAGTCACTTCCGGGGTTTCGTCTGGGGCCGTCGCGTCGCTTTCTCCGACTGGGGCTTCAGCTTCGGAGTCATCTGATGTCGCGACTTCGGGAACAGGGGTCGACGGCGCATCGTCGTCATCATCTGACTGTGTGGCGAAGATGCCGATTCCGATAATGAAGACACCGAGAATGAGTGCCAGGCCAATGATGATCCCGGCGGGGCGCAAAGGATTCATTCAGTTAAATCGCTTTCAATCTTGATCGAACCAGAGCGTAGCAGGAACGGGTACGTCACGCATACGACCCGCAAATTGTATACAGAACTCCTGATTCAACAAACATGACGGAATGTCACTACGCGATACGATCGAACGCAAAGATCTCCAGAACCTGACGCAAGTCAGTGATCTCGTGATCTGGTCGATCACCACCGGGCCAATCGGCACCACGCCGGTTCATCCAGACGCTGGTGATTCCCGCCGCCTTCGCTCCTGCCACATCGTGTCCGGGATTATCTCCAATGTAGACAGTCTCTTCTGGTGTCGCATTGCCGAGCTCCATGGCTCGATGGAAAATCCGGGGATCCGGCTTCCAGATGTCGACCTCTTCAGAAACAAGGATAAATGGAAACAGTGGTTCGATTCCGAGCAGATCGATCTTGCCGCGCTGGATGTCACTCGGTCCGTTGGTAATCATGCCGACATCAGCCTGCTGTGCGATCTGCTTCACCACATCGACCGCTTCCGGGAACAGCTCCAGCCCTCGATACCGATCCGCGACGTAGACATCCGCTGCGGCCTGAATCAGCCCGTCGTCAGTCACTCCATGCGGACGCAATACATCAGAGAAGTGATCCGTACCGAACACCGAGACGTCGATCGAATGCTCGACAATCTCGTGGAGATGATTCGGCGGGTCTCCATTGAAGGCTGCGGCGAACGAGGCCGAGAGCCGGACACGCAGTGAACCATCATGATCACAGAGCGTGTCATCAAGGTCGAAAAGGACAAGTCCGGGCTTCCAGTTCGAGGAACTACTCACTGATACACCACTCCGGTTCCAGGAATCTATCCAGCGATGCGTCACACGGATACCACAGCGATTGCGCTCACGCATTGCGAGTATACGTCAGGCGATTGCGGTCTCGCCCGGACGTCAGAATACCGGCAAAACTCTTTGCCTGACTGCATTGTTTCACCAGGTGATACAAAGGTTGACAGGCTGCACGGCAGGTCGTAGTGTGATGCTACAAGGAGTAAAGATATCGCAAACGCGAGTGTGCGCATTTATTGGCACATATTGCCGGACTATCCTGCTCCACTGTTTCATCTACCAGAGAAGTTCGAAAGGGGAGACTCCATGGAGCGTGACCACACGCTTGAGGCACAGCTGCGTGCCGTAAATTCAAGCACCTTCAGCCGACGCACACTGTTGAAACGATCTGCCGTCTGGGCCTGAGCGCGCCGGCAATCGCTGCTCTGCTGGCAGCCTGCGAAACCGACGATGATGAAGTAGCAGCCACTGACGACGACTCGGATGACACCCCGGATCCGGCTGAAGAACCGGAAAGCGATGACGAAGACGACGAAGAAGATCCCGACGTCATGGATGACGCCGATGAGCCCGAAGACGATGACGATGACGAAGAGATGGACGATGTCGAGGATGACGATACCGTCGACGACCCAGACCACGATGGTGAGGGACAGTACGGCGGGACACTGCGGGTCGCCACCATTGGTGAACCAGCAACACTCGACATTCACCAGACCACCGCTGGAATCACCGCCCAGATCAGCTTCTGCTGGGCCGAGCCACTGTTCTCCTACGACAGCAACTATGAGCCTATCCCCATGCTGGCTGAGGAGTACACCGTCAGTGATGATGGAACAGTTCACACCTTCCACTTGCGCGAGGGCGTCATGTTCCACAACGGCGACGAGATGACCGCCGAAGACGTCGTTGCCTCGATCGAGCGCTGGGGTGAGATCAGCGGCGTCGGTGGCAACATCATGGAAGTCACCGAAGAGCTCAACATCGTCAACGATTATGAGATCGAGTGGGTCACCAGCATCCCTTACGGCACTATCCTGGTGGCACTCTGCTCCAATACCCAGGCGTGCGTGATCTATCCCACCGAAATTATTGAAGAAGCCGGACTCGATCCATTGACCGAGTATGTCGGCACGGGACCGTACCAGTTCGTCGAGCACACGGCCGACGTGCACATCCTGCTGGAGCGATTCGACGACTACTCGACCCTTGAGGGCGGGATCGACGGTTATGGCGGCACCAAATACGCCTACGTCGACGAGATCGAGTTCATTCCAGTGCCGGATGAGAGCTCCCGGGTCAACGGGATGCAGGCCGGCGATTTCCACCTCGTGATGGATCTCAGCAATGACCAGTACGATCTGCTGGCGGACGATGAGAATCTGCGAGTGGAGATCCTCCCACCCAGCAACTGGGATGTCTTCTTCATCAACTGGCGCTCTCCTCTCATGGAGAACTTGCAGATTCGCCAGGCATTCCAGGCCTGTCTGGATCACATGCCGATCATGCAGGCATCCCGGGGTGGCGGCGATTTCGTGCAGCTCGACCCGAGCTTCATGATGGAGCCAACTCCGTGGCACTCGATGGTTGGTGAAGAGAACTACGATATGGCCGATCCGGAACTGGCCGCCGAACTACTCGAAGAGGCCGGCTACGACGGCACCCCGGTTCGCTTCCTGGCAACGCAGGAATACTCTTACATGTACAACGCAGCCGTCATCGCCGTCCAGCAGATGGAAGACGCCGGCTTCGAGGTCGACTTCCAGATCTACGACTGGTCCACCATTCTCCAGATGCGTGACGATCCCGACGTCTGGGATATCTTCGTCACCGGCCACGGGTTCGTGCCGGATCCGAGCCAGATCACGTTCATCGGTCAGATGAACATCTATGCTGGCTGGTGGAGTGATGAGCAGGCACTGGAACTCGCCGACGAACTGATGAGCGAGCCAGATTTCGACACACGAATGGAAATCTGGGAACAGTTGCAGGCTCGCGCTTATGAAACAGTGCCGGCGGTCAAGACGGGTGACTCCAGTGTCATCTCTGTCTGGTCACGACAGGTAGGCGGATTCACCGAACAGCTTCAGCGGGGTGTTCCCTACTGGAACGTCTGGCTGGAAGAAGAAGCCTGATCCACAAAACGACCATGGGTGGGCCGAAGATGGCCCACCCACTCATCATCAGTCCTCTTCTCCTCCGCATGTGTTGGCCGAATCCACCTTTTATGGAATAATGAGCGCGATCGAGATTGATCATGCGCGGCTGCATGCCCGCCGACCGGCGGGGTTTTTCAGGTAGAACTCGGATCACTAACCAGAATTCAACGATTCAGCAGGCCCCAAGGAGGAGCATGGCACGCTATACAGGTTCCAAACACAAACTTTCGAGGCGTGAAGGCGTCAACCTGACCGGGACCCGATCCCGATCACTGGAACGTCGCCTGAACGTGCAGCCGGGTGGTCGCCGCCGCATGCCGCAGCGCCGGATCAGTGAGTATGGCCGACAGCTTCGCGAGAAGCAGAAGCTGAAGCGATTTTTCGGCATGCTCGAGAAGCAGTTCCGCAACACCTTCGCCGATGCCCAGAAATCGACCGATCCAACTGGTGAAGCGCTGCTGAAGCTGCTCGAGTCCCGGCTCGACAACGTCGTCTACCGGCTCGGCTTCACGCCGACCAGCCCGATGGCTCGCCAGCTCGTCAATCACGGCCATGTGCTGGTGAACGATAAGCGAGTTTCCATTCCCTCGTATCGGGTCAAGCCTGGCGACACCGTCAAGCTGCGTGCGAAGGCCCACGAGATCCCGGCAGTCATTGAAGCGCTGGAAGAAACCGGCAACCGGGTTCCGTCCTGGCTGTCCCGCGAGGGCAACGGCCCATCCGGACGTATGGTCAGCGCGCCAAACCCGGAAGAGTTCACGATTCCGGTCGATGTCGACCAGATCATCGCGTTCTACGCCCGGTAATCAGACACGCACACGTCAACGTCATGTCAATATGACGATCAACAGGGCCACATATGTGGCCCTGTTTCTGTTAAACACGCGGCTCTCTGATCCCGTAAGGATGTCAGGATCCGGCCATTACCTGTCGCGTCAGGTAACTGAGCGACGCCCCGGCCGGCGCGCGGATGATGTGTTCAGCATAACGATCCAGCGGCGTCTCTTCATTATTGATGATCGCCAGGGTCGCACCATGTCGGGCCGCTACCAGCGGAACCCGCGAAGCCGGATTGACGGTTAGTGACGAACCAACCACGATCACCATGCCCGATTCCTCGGCCACGCGAAGCGATCGTCGCAAATCTTCTTCAATCAGCGGCTCCCCGAACGAGATCGTTGCCTCTTTGATGATGCCTCCACATCGCGGGCAGTCAGGGACCAGCACATCAAGGGGGATTTCGTTCGTATCCGCCGGGAAGAGCGTTCGACAGTCCAGACAGCGAATCTGGTGCGAGTTCCCGTGGAGCTCGATTATGCGGTCATCGGCCACGCCTGACTTCTGGTGCAGACCATCGATGTTCTGGGTAATCACCAGATCGAGCAGGTTCGCCCGAATCATCTCGTTCAACGACTGGTGACCGACGTTCGGATGCTTGGAAGCCAGTTCCGGGTATCGCTCACGGCGCCGCTCCCAGTAGCGGGCTCGTATTTCCGGATCCCGAAGAAAGTCACGAAACCCGGTCGGTGCCGTTCGTTTCCAGAGACCGCTCGGCCCGCGAAAGTCCGGAATACCGGACTCGGTGGAGATTCCCGCACCGGTAAACGCAATCACTGGCCGTTGAGCCAGCATCGTTTGCGCAACTCGATCGAGTTCCAGACGGTGATCAAATTCCAGTGAAGCTTCCAGCAATTAACAGCTCCCGATTTCGTGTATCATTGGCGTACACTTGCCCGGCAGATGATTCAATTCTATCCATCCGGGACGTGCTCGGGTACGCTGAAGATGCTGGCACAACTCATGCATTCTCCTTATGCTGGTGAAGGGCTTGAATCGACAGGTTCACAACTTCCAAATCGCTTTTTGATACCTGATCTACTCTCAACTGTTTGCGTGGGGCAATATGACACCTGGACAGCATCCACTCGCCAACCGCTACAGTCTGATCCGACAGCTTGCGGCAGGCTCATACGCAGAAACGTGGCTCGGAACCGATGGAGCGCTGGAGCGCTACGTTGCGGTCAAGCTTCTCCATACCACTGATACAGACCCGGAAGAAAGCACGCAGGAGTTCCTGGGTGAAGCCCGCATCGCGGCAGCGGTCAGTCATCCAAACATCGTGGCCATCTATGATGCTGGCGAAGAAAATGGCATCCCGTTCCTGATTATGGAGTGGGTTGACGGCGATTCCCTGAAGCAGGAAATCGTTTCGTCCCGCCGCATTACCCCGGAACGAGCACTCGACGTTACCGCAGAGCTCCTTGATGGGCTGTCGGCGATTCACGCTCAAGGCATCATCCATCGCGACATCAAACCACAGAACATCATGGTCAATGAGTTCGGCACCATAAAGCTGACCGACTTTGGCATTGCACAGGTGCTGACCGAGCATGATGGGCCCGCAGACGGGACCACGGCCGGATCCGCAGCGTACATGGCGCCCGAGCAAGCACAGGGCCTGCCGGGAACACCTGCGTCAGACATCTATGCGGCAGGCGTCATCCTCTATGAAATGCTCACTGGTCGACTCCCTTTTCGAAGCGACGATCCGCAACAGGTTCTCCTCCAGCACATCAACGACCCGGTACCCCGACCCCGGCGGACCAATCCATCCATCCCAGCGCAGGTCGAGGCAATCGTTCTCAAAGCACTGGAGAAAGATCCGAACGATCGGTTCGAATCCGCCGAAGAGATGCGACAGGCGCTGCTGATCGCGCGCACGCATTTGCCGGTGCGTCGTCCAGTCACCGTGCCGATCCCGGAATCACCGGAATCCCGTTTCCCGTTGCAGCGTCTGGCCTGGGCGGCAGCGTCGATTGCGCTGATCGTTGTGGCGATTGCTGGTGCAACGTCTCTGGCGGTGCTGGACTTCGGCACGTCACCGACCGCGGCGGAATCGAGCGATGATCAAGCTGAGGTCAGCGAGGCACCTTCTGAGCCCGAGCCCGTTGTGACCTCCGAACCAATTGTTCCCGAGCAAGCATCACCGGGTGGTCCTCCTGACCCACCCTATTCGGTCTACGAAAACGGCTCCCGGGTTCGTGGAGAAGTTGTGGTCGATGTGCCTTCAGAATCGGACGAGCGTATCAACCGCCCGGCTCCGAACCGGCCAGCCACCGATGATGAGATGAATGAGGAAACAGAGGGTACGACGGCACAAACGCAGCAACCTGCTGCGCCACCGCCGCCTCCGCCTCCGCCAACTCCGACACCGGTGCCGCAGGTCGAGCCAGATCCGACGGCAACGCCGGAACCGGAACCGGTCCCGACTGAGCCGCCAGGCAACGGTGATCAGAACAATGACGATTCCGAAGCTCCGGGCAACTCTGGAGACAACCCGGGACAGGGCTCCGGCAACGGGAATGGCAATGGCAATGGCAATCAGGGTTCTGGCAACGGTGAAGGCCAGGGCAACGGATCATCCGACGACGATGATCCGCCCGCTTCCGGTCAGGGCCAGAACGATGACGATGATGAATCAGCCGATCCGCAATCGTCTGATGATGACGACGCAGACAGTGAACGTGACGACTCGGACTCGCGCGTCGCCAGCGAGAATAGCTCAACTGACGATGCCAGCGACGACGACGAGGTCGCAGACCTCAACGGTTCATCCTCGTCTGAACAGAATGATTCGAACGCCAGCAATGACGACGATGATGCAGCAAATGATGACGACGACGCTTCGGATCGGGACGATAGCGGGTCCCGCTCATCCGATGATGACGATGACGATAACGACGCCGAACTGAATTCAGCTGGCTCGAATCCGTCTGACGATGAGGATGCCACCGTCGAGGACGACGATGATGCAATTGAAGATGAAGAGTCAGACGAAGCTGAGCTCCAGGGCGAAAAAGAAGCAAAGAAAACCAACGGGTCAGGATCATCCGACAAGGACGATGACGACGACACGAAGACCCGGGATAGTGATGATCGCGTCGAGAACAGCGACGACGATGATGACGAAAAGAAGACGCGTAAACCATCACGAACTGATCGAGTTCTCGAGCGGTTCGCCGAGCGTTTCAGCATCGAACGCGCGGCGTGATCTCCGGCTCCCTCTCCGGGAGCCGATTGCGTCAACCGGCAGTTCGGCCCCGACGTCGCCAGAACCGCGGACCAACCATCGCCCCAACGATAAGCAGGAAACCCACGAGCGAGCCGAACGCGCTCAGCAGCTCCAGACGCCCCTGATAGCTGACCACAACCTCAGACACCGAATCATCGACCGGGAACGCCCGGATCCCACTGTTTGCCTGCAGAAGCGGGAGATCATCGCCGTCAGCCGTGGCACTCCAACCGGGGTAGCTACCCTCGGAAAGAACTACATAACCCGCTCCATCAACATCCACTGACAGCTCGATGCTTTCCGGTGAATAGCTGACGATCTCGACATCTCCACTGGCCGAACCATCGACATCTACCGGGGATTCGTCGAGCAGCACGGTCTCCGACGGATCCACATCACCCTGCTGGAACAGATCGAGATGCAATTCGGAATCGAGCTCTGTCGCATCGGACACGAACCATGCCCTCGGCAGTGGATCTTCACGGCCCCACAGCTGATTTCCGGAAGCACTCTCCATGATCAGCTCGAATCCCTGAGGTCTCGACTCCGAATCTCCGGGCTGGACAACGAAATGGATGTTCAGCGCATCGTAACCCGGGTTACTGCTGTCGCCCGAGAGAGCGTTTGCCAGATTAGTATAGGCCGCTGGTTGCATCGGATCGAACACCCCGCGGGCAACGTGTAGCTCGTCGAGCATCCCGAAGTTCGGCATGAGGCCCTCATGACGGACGTCGAGCCGGAACGGCCCATTCTCCTGCCATTCATCCTGCAGCACTTCTGTGATCTCTGAATCCCGGTAGCCCGCGGTCAGATCCTGCCCCGTCGGATTGAACGGCATCGTGGCAGAGAATAGATCAAGCACCAGAATACTGAGCAGGACCAGTCCGACGATCGCCCCACGCACCAACCCACGCTGGATCAACCAGAGAGCTGCCGCCAGAAGCGTCAGGTACAACAGCATCATCCAGAGGTTGTCGACCGTGATCACCGGACGGTTTGGCGGATCGTTCACGCCAAGAATTTGCGTGTAGAAGAACGGCAGAATCAGCAAGCCGGTGACCCCGATGATCACCACCAGAACCCGATTGGTGCGAGCCAGAAGTGGAGCAGGGTTCAACGAAACGGTTGACAGCCGCCCGGAGAGATCCGAAATCGCCAATCCGGCCAGGATCGCCACCGACAGGTTCATGAAGATATAGGCGCGTGCCGGTGCCCGCACCAGATCGAACCCCGGAACGAACTGATAGAACCAGCCGTGCAGAGGTGCCGCAGGGCCAACCGCGTACACAACCGCCAGCAGACCGAGAATCGCGAAGAAGATCCGGGTAGCACTCGGTCGCAGCACAACACCCAACACGGCGACCACGAGCGTTGTGACGCCCATGTAGCCCCAGATCTCGCCACTGGAGAACACACCCCAGAAGTCGTTCGGGTTGCGTCCGTAGACGGTGGGCAGAATCAGCTGGAGCAGCGCGACCGGCTGCACGCTGAACTCACTCGCTTGCTCGATGCTGAGGGTGGCGCGAACCGAACGTTGCGCCAGTTGGAGCGACGGGATAATCATCGGAGCGGCCAGCAGAAGTCCGGCACCGATTCCACCACCAAACCGGATTAGCGCGAGCATCCCCGAACGGTTCCTGATCGACCGAAACGCCGCCGAGTTGTCGACGGGTATCTCTTCGGAACCAACGCCGGGAATCCGGAACCCGGCCCGGGATCCCATCAGGAAGACCCACCAGAGCCCCATCCCCACCAGCCCGAACAACAGCGTCTGCTGATGACCGCCGCTCGCCATCAGGAACGTCAACATGGCCAGTAGCGCTGCACCAGGCCATGTCGGTCGGTCGATGAGTCGCCCGGTCGCCCAGAACAGCCACGGAAGCCATGCTGCTGCGGAGATCATCGAATAGTGTCCGAGATGGGCCACGAAAAACCCGCCGTAGGCGAACAGCAACCCGCCCGCTACTGCGCCGATTCTCCCGGCACCCAGCCAGCGGAGCAGCAGATAGACCCCGGCCGAGGCGATCAGATAGTGCAGAATCGCCAGCAGCTCCATTGCCGAGTAGGAGAACGGCTGAGCAATAAGATAGGCGATCAGATTCGGTGGATAGAGGACCGCTGCCTGGAAATTACCGAGATGTGGCATTCCGCCATGCAAGTGCGGGTTCCAGAGCGGCAACTCTCCGCTGGTTATTCGATCGGCTGAATAGGCGTGCAGCGTGAAGAAGAAGGAACTGAGGTCACCGCCGCCCATCGGAATGTGAGCACCAGTAAACAGTGGCCGCCAGAAGAAGAGCACATTTCCGGCGAGAAGCCCGAGAACCACCAGGAATCGCGGGAGGTACTCCGGATATGCCTCCCGGCGGCTGGCGACCCACCATCCGGCGATCGCCAGAACCAGCAAGGCAATCAGAATCACTGGCAGGGAGAGCAGACCCTCGCTCCGCGGCGTCAGGTCAACACTAGCCTGCACGACCAGCACCCTGGTCGCTCAGCGGTGAAACAGTGGAACCAGCGCGTTCCCGGCTACACGTTGAAGAGGAAATGCACAACGTCGCCATCCTGCATGACGTAGGTTTTGCCTTCACGGCGGAGCGCTCCGGCCTTTCTCGCCTCGGCCCAGCCATTGGCTTCGATCAGATCGTTGTAGCCGACGATCTCTGCCCGGATGAATCCGCGCTGAATATCGGAATGAATCTCACCCGCGGCCTCGACCGCTGGCGTACCCCGGCGAATCGTCCAGGCCCTGTTCTCATCTTCACCGACAGTGAAGAATGACATCAATCCGAGCAGATCGTAGGACAGGCGAATCACTCGTTCCCGGCTGACCTGCTTGATCCCGATATCGGAGAGGAACATCTCGGCGTCCTCGGTATCGAGCTGAGCGATCTCCGCTTCGATCTTCCCGGCCAGCGCGTCGATCACCACGCCTTCACGCCCGAAGTCTTCCTGCGCTTTGGCGATCATCTCGTCGGCTTGTCCACCGAGCTGATTCTCGTCGACGTTCAGCAGGATCAGCATCGGTTTCTCGGTCAGGAAGCCGAATCCGCGGATCAAACGGCTATCTTCGGGAGTGAGCTGGACATCGCGTACCCAGCCACCGTTCTCGAGCGTCTCCTGCAACTGCTCAAGAATGACGCCTTCACGCTCGGTATTATCCCGTTCGGAACCACGCAATTTGTTGATCTGATCCTTGATTCGCGCCCGGCGTCGTTCGATCAACCCGAGATCGGAGAATGTCAGCTCCATACGCAAGGTCTCGATGTCGCGCATCGGGTCGATCGATTCCTCCGGGTGCGCCACCGAATCATCTTCGAACGCCCGGACAACGTGAACCAGCGCCGCAGCCTGGCTAAGATAGCCGAGGAGACGACCACTCATCCCCTGTTCGGAGACACCTTTCGTGAGGCCGGCGACATCGTAATACTGCACCTCAGCGGGAACGGTTCGCTTCGGCTTGAACATATCGTTGAGGATGTCCAGCCGTTCATCCGGGACCTTGACGGTAGCCAGGTTCGGCTCGTCCTCACCCGACGAATACCCGCCAGTTTCCGCAGTCGCCTGCGTCAGTGCGTTGAAAACAGTCGTTTTCCCGCTCTGTGGCAGCCCCATGATTACCAGTTCGAGACCCATCCATCGCTCCCAGCACTTCGTTGCAGCATAATTGAATGTCCCGGCGTGAACCGGCACACTGTCCGACACAGGTTTTACCACTTAAGTCGAATACATGCCGTCAGCTAGCGATTCGGGACCAGATCTCCATCAGACAGCCCTGACGTTCTTTGAGCAAACCGATTAAACTGAGTGAAGGTCTGCTGTGCGTTCTCCAACAAGGATGGTCGGTCCAGCGTGAGGTCTCCGCGTCGTCTCATTCATCCACGTTCCATCGCCGGCTCAGCGCTGGCGCTTCTGGTCACGTCCATTTTTCATCGCAGCTGGAAGAATCAGCAACGCGGCACGACACGACACGGAATGCTCGACATGGCCTGCCACTTCGGAACCGCCTGTGCCGTCACCCTTCCGGTGCTGCCAAACACCGAGTACAAGCGGGAGTTCGGGCTCGTCGCGATTGGCAGTGCAATCACCCTTGATCTCGATCATGTGCTGGCTGCGCGGTCGCTCGAGGTCAACAGCTGGATGACAATGCCGAGTCGCCCGCCGACGCACTCGGTCGCGGCGATGATCGGACTCGCCTGGCTGGTGGAACGTATTGCACCCGGGAAGCGCCTCTGGCTGGCCGTCTCCCTCGGGGTTGGTTCACATCTGTTGCGCGATCTGGCCACGGGGGGAGCGCCACTCTGGCACCCGAAACGCGTCATCACCTGGCCCGTATCGCTCGTCGCCGCCACGCTCCTGATTCTCACCGCCTCGGCCTGGTTCCTCGCAGGGCTGCCGATCCAGAAGCGGTCGATCATTGCGCCAAAACGACGACTCCGACAGATCGCTCACCGCCTGAACACAGAACAATCCCGTCGTGCGCCCGCCAGAACTGTGCTGTAATGACCTCGGGATTGAATTGAATTCACGGGGAGGGATCTCGCCAGATGCTGACAGCGCACGGAAGTCTCGGGGAATTTCTGGTAGTGATTTACATCGCAGTGGCGATCTTTGCTGCCGTGCTGGCTAATCGCGGCGGCATACCTGCCTGGGTCTCTGGCATCGCTCACGGATTGCTGACCATTCAGGTCGTCCTCGGAATCATTCTGCTCTTTCGGAATCCGACCGCCGCACCGTGGCATCACATTCTCTTCGGTCTGCTCACCATCCCGGCGCTGGGACTCATGTTCCCACTGAAGAAGCGTCTCGGAGCCACCCGCGGTACCGTCATCGGCGCGCTCATCGTGGCTGTGGTGATTACGGCAGCGGTATTGACGGGAATGTTTCGGTAGACGGCGACCTCCGTGTCGCCCCGCCCAGCGTAACGGTCTGATTGGCAGGGGCAGACGGAGCTGCCCGTTCTACCGGTGACCAGTTCAGGCCCACATACCCTGACCCCTTCTTCCAACTCCGGGAGAGTGGACATGGATAGTTGGAGAAACGGGCGCACAAATGATGTGCGCCCGTTTGCAATCTCTATCGTCGGAAGTGATTCAGGCTATAAGCCGGATTAGAGCTCGCTGATAACTGGAAGAATCAACGGTCTGATCTGGGTCTGCCGGTGGATCTCCCGGGAGAGGACGTTCTTCGTCCGGCTCACCAGGTAGCCATGGCTGAAGCCACCCTTGCTGCGCTTCTTGAGGAAGTTGGTCAGCGACTCCTGGGCTCGCTTGAGCGCCTTGTCGTCGATCTGGCCGTTCAATCCGTGCGCACTCAGATCCGGTCCAGCAATCAGGTCACCGCTCTCGCGATCCACGATCAGCGTCGCAATGATGACCCCGCTCGAGGCGACCTCATCACGGTGACGCAGCAGAACCTGGTTCTTGCTGATGATGTCCACCAGAACCGCACCGCTCTTCACGGTGCCATCCTGCCGGCAATCATGCGGCCCGAAGGTCAGTACATGGCCAAGTTCCGGCATCATGACATGCTCGGACTTGTAGCCCATACCGACAGCCAGTTCTTCGTAGAGCCGCAGGTGGCGGTATTCGCCGTGAATCGGGATCACAAACTTCGGCCGAACCAGACGGAGCATCAGCTTCAGCTCGTCCTGGCTACCGTGTCCGGAGACATGGATCGTCGGCTCCAGCGCCGAGTAGATCACTTTGAATCCACGGCGGTAGAGCAGGTCGATCGTCTGGTAGACCGATTCCTCGTTGCCGGGGATCGGTGTGGCCGAGAGGATCACTGTGTCACCCTTGGCGAGTCGAATCTGATGATGCTCGCCGGAAGCAATCCGTGCCAGCGCTGCTGAGGCCTCGCCCTGACTACCCGTCGTGATCAGCAGAACCTTCTCGCGTGGCATCTTCATTGCCACATCGATGTCGACCATCGTGTCTTCTGGCGGTTCCAGATAGCCAAGCTCAGTCGATACTCGCGTGCTCTGCTCCATGCTACGGCCAGTCACCGCGACTTTTCGCCCATGACGAGCAGCGGCCCTGATCGTCTGGTCGATACGGGTGATGTTCGACGCAAACGTGGTCAGAACAACCCGACCCTCAGCCTCGCCGATCACCCGGTACAGGGTCTCACTGACCACAGCTTCGGATGGCGTGTGACCCTCACGTTCCACACGCACCGCATCAGACAGCAACACAAGGACACCTTCATCGCCGATCTCGCGGAGCCGCGCTTCATCACTGGGTGGTCCCAGCGGTGGAGTTGGATCGAACTTGAAGTCGCCGGTGTGCATAATCCAGCCCAGATCGGTCTTGATACCGACTGCGTTGGCAAATGGGATACTGTGCGTCATCGAGATGAACTCAGCAGTAAACTGCTTACAGATATCGTACTGAGTGCGTGGCTCGACCACGCGCAGATCAGCCAGATCTACGACGCCCATCTCTTCGAGTTTGGCGCGGATCATTGCAATGGCCAGCGCCGACCCGTAAATCGGAACCGGAGCAATCTTCTTCAACTGGGGAAGCAGAAACGGAAGTCCCCCAATGTGGTCCTCGTGACCGTGGGTGATGAGAATACCGCGGAACTTGTTCGCTCGCTCCACAACATAGGAAATGTCAGGGATAATGAGATCGATGCCACGCATCTCGTCTTCGGGGAACTTGGTTCCCGCATCGACCATGATCATGTCGTTTCGATACTCGATGATCGTAAGGTTCTTTCCAACCTCGCCGACCCCACCGAGTGAGATAATTCGTACTCTCGGTTTCGCCATCTGGCGCGTGCCTCCTTATACTTGCGTTCTTGATCAACCGACACCGACGACTGGCAGGCGAACGATCAAGCGGTCAATCCGGTGACTCGCAGCCGTGCGCGGTTGTCGGGCAGCTATAGAAATGGGAGAACTGCCTTGCTGCGATCGCAGCGACAGCTATCGTTAACGAGTAATCATAACCGTTTTATGGTTCCCCGTGTGCGGATTGCTGCGTTTGGCTTGATCTGGCAGGGAAAACCGATGAATAGCGCAGGCCTGATCCGTCACTATCCGTTGCCGGAAAAACACGAATGAGCGATGTTCAGACGCCGGACGACTATGTTTCGAGCCTCGATCCAACTCGTCGGGAACTGGTCGGCGCAATCCGGAGCGCGGTACGCGATAGCATTCAGGACGGGTTCGAGGAGATTATCGATTTCGGCATGATGTCGTGGGTGGTTCCACTGGAACGGTTTCCAGACACCTACAATGGTCATCCGACGATGTACATCTCGCTCGCGTCGCAGAAGAACTATGTCTCGCTGTACATGATGGCAATCTACGCCGATGCTGAGCTCGCTGAGTGGTTTCAGGCCGAATATGCGAAACTTGGCCACAAACCGGATATGGGCAAGAGTTGCGTGCGATTCAAGAAGCTCGAGAACGTTCCGCTGGATCTGATCCGGGAGGCCGCCGGCATGTTCTCGGTCGATGGCTATCTCGCGGCACTGCACCATCATCAGAACGAAGCGAAAGCACAACGAGTGAAACGGTAGTCTAAACGAGAGAGATGAGATGACTAAACTCCTCTACCTCGACGATCCCGAGATCAAGACGTTTGACGCCACTGTGACTGATATCGTGGAGAACACCGGCGTGGTGCTCGACCGTACCGCCTTCTACCCTGGCGGCGGCGGTCAGCCAGTCGACACCGGGTCGCTTACTACTCCAACTGGCGACGTAAACGTGACCGGGATGAAGCGAGTCGACGGCAAGATCGTCCACGTGCTGGCTGACGGCAGCCAGTTCCCGGAGACCGGTGCCCGCGTGCAGGGAAGCATCGACTGGGACACTCGCTATCGGCTGATGCGCACCCACACCGCGATGCATGTGCTCTGTGGCGTGGTGTGGAAGGATTTCGGGGCGCAAGTCACTGGCGGCAATATGGGACCCGAGCGCGCCCGGATGGATTTCGAACTCGAAGACCTGAGCGAAGAGCGTATTCAGCACATCGAAGGTCGGTGCAACGACGTCATTGGCGAACGACGGGCCGTCTCCTGGAAAACACTTCCCAGGGAGGAAGCGTTCCAGATACCCGATCTGATTCGCACCAAGATCAATTTGCTGCCGGAACACATCACTGAGGTCCGGGTCGTTGAGATCGAGGGTCTCGATATTCAGGCAGATGGTGGCACGCATGTGAAGAACACCATCGAGATTGGAGGGTTGAAGATCGTCGGAACCAGAAGCAAGGGCAAGGCAAACAAGCGACTGGAGATCGAGATTGTCGATCTCTGAAGTGCATCACCCGAAGCCGATCAATAATGATCGAACGGCTGATCTGGTGGTTGTCACAGACACGGAAAGGAACCCATTGTGGGGATTCGCTGGCACGAGAAAACGGCAGAGCGCACGAAATCGATTCACGGCTCGTTCAACCTTCCTCTGGACGAACTCTTCGTGCATCCCGACCCTATTTTCTTCGCTGGCGGCACCCCCTCACCCGAATTCCTTCCCATCGACCATCTGCGGGAGGCCAATTACCGTGCCTGGGATGTCACCAACGAGACGATGTACTACGGCGATACTGAGGGCTACGCCCCATTGCGCGAACGCATCTCGGAACGAATGAAGCAGCGCAACGTCGATGTATCTGCCGACCAGATTCTGGTAACAAATGGTGCCCAGCAGGGACTGGACCTGCTAAGCCGTTTGCTGCTCGATCCCGGCGATACGGTCCTCGTTGAAGCACCGACCTATTTCGGGGCATTGCAGGTCTTCGACATGTATCAGGCGCAGTACCAGTCGATCGAGATGGATCTCGACGGGATGATCCCGGAGTCACTGGAGACGGCGCTCAAGGCTGCCCACCGGCCGAAGTTCATTTACTCCATCCCGACAAACCACAACCCGACCGGTGTGACGATCGCTCCTGGTCGACGTCAGGAACTACTTGAGATTGCCGATCGATACAACGTGCCGTTCGTGGAAGACGACCCATACGGTGAGCTCTGGTTCGGCGAGCACGGTTCCCCGCCAATGCGTGCTGACAGTGAGGACGTCATCTACCTGGGCACGTTCTCCAAGACGATCGTCCCGGCGATCCGGATGGGCTGGATGTGCGCTCCAGAGGCGATTCTCCAGCGTCTGATCGACGCCAAAGAGGCATCGGATATTTCCAGCGACCGCATCGTGCAGCGCATGGTTGTGGAAGCCACCAGTCACGGCTGGCTGGATGGCCACCTGATGAAGGCACGTGCCGATTACGCCGAACGCATGAAGCTCCTGAACGCCTCGCTGGAGCAACACATGCCGGAGGGCACAACGTGGACGTCTCCAGGCGGTGGATTCTTCGTCTGGGTGACGCTGCCCGATGGAGCGGACAGCTACAAGATCCTCTTCGATATCGCGAAGGATGGGGCAATCTATCTGCCCGGTCAGATCTTCTACGTCGATGGGCGCATCAGTCCGTCGTTCCGCCTCGGGTTCACCACCCTGCCAATGCATCAATACGAAGAAGGCATCGCCCGATTGGGAGCGGCCCTGAAACGGATACTGTAACGAGCCCCGTCGCGTGATTCCGGCTTCTCTCGATCCTCTCCCGAATTCGGGGGAGGGTCGCGCCTCAGAGCGGTTCTCATTTGAGTTGACGACCGGAAGTCGGCCACCCGTTCGGCTTCGCTCAGGGCAGGCTCTCCGTGTGGCCCTGAACAGCGACCGAATACCCAGCGAACACATCAGTGGATCCGGGGCAGACACGTTCGGCAAGCTCAGTGCAGGCTCCGCTGCCCAGCTACCGACAGTAAATATGAAACCTGCTCTAGACCAGAAACAGCAACAGCGAGAAAATTCCAAGCACAGTGACTACCACTGTCTGGGCCACTGGGTGAAATCGGCGCTCCCGAAACGTGTATATCCCCAGACTGAACACGACAATTCCAGTGATTGTCATGATTCCCAGTTCGAGCCATGACTCGCTTATAGGTGAAGCGGCCAGAATCATCGCTCCGCCCAGAATCCAGAGGTACAGAGACCACAGGATAGCGCGTTGGCTCTCGGTCCCGAGCACAGTTTCCTTCCGCAGTAGCCTACTCGAACAGCCGCCAGGTCGGGTTCCGCGGAGAATCCGGCGGAATCCACCCCTGCGCCTCGATGTCGTCCCGGATCAGCAGACCAAGCTGAACTTCGAAGGGCGTCCCTGCCAGATCCGGGTGATACTCGAACCGGGCACGCTCGAAATACTGCACCGTGTGCATCTGGCCAGTGTCCGGGTTCATCTCTGAGAATTCCTCGGAGATCGGGAACCCGAACCGGGCCAGTCCACCGTGCTCGATCCAGAAATCCCGGAATCCATAGGCCAGCGAATGTCCAGTCTCGCTGAAGCAGTCTCGGCTCGCGTCTGCTTCGCACTCGTCCAGCGCGCGGAACGGCTCTTCGTCTTCACGGCCAGCAGTTATGTCACGTCCGATCAGCGTCCCCAGGACTTCCCACTCGGTCCCCTGCAGGTCCGGGTGGTATTCCATACGAACGCGCTCGAAATCCTGCACCAGGAGCCATGAACCGTCCGCCTGCTCCTTCGGGTAGGGCCGGGTCAGCGGCAGGCCGATCGTCCGGTAGTCGCCTCTGCGCTCCCAGTAGTCCAGGAAGCGACCAGACGCTGTGTGGCCAGTTGCTGAGAAGTAACGAACACCTTCGCGCTCGGGAAATGGCCTCGTTCCGTCCCTCGGGTAGTCGCGGAACGTGTTGTAGAACGGCTTTTTTGGAGTGAATTGCGTGTTCTCGTCCAGAACCTCGTTCCCGTGCTCGTCGGGAACCATTGCCATCAGGCCGCGATCCTCATGATCTGGCCCTTCATGCCAGTCATGCAACATGTGGAGATGGGCGTGCTCGATATAGGGCTGGCGCTTCAACCAGTCGAGCGCCTGGGTCAGTGCTACGCCAGATGCCTCATGATCACCAAACCAGCCATACTCGGTAATCCAGAGCCTGGGCTCATCCCCATACTCGATCATCAGATCTCGCAGTTCACGTATGCCTGTGTAATTGAGTGCATCGACGTCGTCGCGTGCCGCAGCGTCCGCAAAATGCTCTCCATATGGGTGATAGGCGACCACATCCCACGGTGCATTGCCCTCGCCGTACCAGTCATGACTCACACTATAGAGCCACCCGATGTAATCGGGTCCAGCGAGCGTGCTGGCAGCGACATCGATCTCTGGATTGATCTCCTTAGCCAAATCATAGAACGTTCGCAGATACTCGAGATACGTCAGTTCTCGAAAATGAGTCCACATCTCGGGCTCATTCCAGAACTCCCATTTGTCGATCCACGCATATCGCGTGACGGCCTGTTCGATTGCGTTCTCGAACTCCGGATACAACTCCGAGTCTAGCTCACAATCGTAGATCTCACGCTCCTCGATCGCGCAGCCTTCCTGGTCAACCGATGCCCAGTACGGGATGGTGTTGAAGTTCGCGATGATCTCGATGTTCCGGCGAGCCAGTTCACTGAAGACGCGATCATACATTGCCCAATCGAACTCGCCCGGCTCAGGTTCAAAGCGCTTCCAGTCGATCCCTATCCGAACCGATGTTACGTCGAGATCATCGAGCGCTGGGAAGAGCTGATCGCCATAGACTTCAGGATCGAGCCACCAGGCATGTGCGGCGATTCCATAAACATTCGGGTTGTTGACCGCGTCGTCGTCATCCTCAGCCACCGCCACGGACGCAGGGACGAGCAACGCAAACAGAACCAGTGACGTAACGAGAAAGCGAAAGCGGCGAAACGACTTCATTATGAATTCCCCAACCGGCGCTCGGGCATCGCGATGCCCACTCCAAGTTCAGGCGAGATCACGATCGGTGTTGCTCAGCTTCAGGCGATAGACGAACACGACGAGGTATCCGACGGACAGGACAAAGAGCGCCGTGTTGATGATCGATGCGGTACTCGCATCGCCACCCAGCAGAATGCCAACACCGCGCAATGTTCCGAGCGCCAGAATCGCAACCAGTCCTGCCGCAACATAGAGGCCGATCCGCCGGCGAGCTGGATTGACGGCGATCATTCCGGCTATCGCGATCGGAATCCCGGCAATTGTCGGCAATAGCGACGTCAAGCTCTCCTGGCCGGTTCCAACCCAGGCGATAATACCGGTAAGTATCAGCATGATCCCGAAGGCGATCGTCAGATTTGGCATGGATTCTCCCTCGAACATTTCCGGCATGGCAGAAAATCAGGCTGGCAACTCTGCGTTTCCAACTCGATTCTATCCTGTGTAACAAGTGGTGGGAGTGAGGCTTATTTCAGGGTTGCAGACGCTGAATCGTCCAGCTACCGTCTGCCTGCCGGGTGTAGCGGAATCGGTCGTGCAGCCGGCTTTCGCGGCTTTCCCAGAACTCGAACATCTGCGGCAGAATCCGGAATCCGCCCCAGTGAGGTGGCAACGGTACGTCATCCCCAGGATAACGCTGATCTATCTCTTCAACACGGGAGAGCAGCTCCTGGCGAGTCTCCAGCGGTTCGCTCTGCCGTGAAGCCCAGGCCCCGAGCCGGCTTCCTCGGTGACGGGAGCTGAAATAGGCGAACGACTCCTCCTGAGAGACACGTTCGACTGTCCCGGCAACGCGCACCTGCTGTCCCAGTGGCTGCCAGTAGAAGACGACCGCAGCTCGCGGGTTCTCGGACAGTTCCCGACCTTTGTGACTTTCATAGTTTGTGAAGAAGACCAGACCGGTCTCATCGGTCCCTTTCAGCAGTACCGTTCGTGCCGATGGCACCCCGTCTGCCGTCGCCGTAGCAAGGATCATCGCGTTGGCGTCAGGAATTCCGGCCTCACGGGCGCCGCTGAACCACGTCTGAAACTCAACGAATGGATCAGGATCGAGTTCGCCGATATCGAGATGACGGTCTTGCGTCTGATTGGAATCGTCTCGACGAGTATCCATGGCAATCATCCATTCAGGTCAGTATGCAGATGTAAGGTTGCGACCAGGCTCGGAATCTAGACCTCGAAAGCGTCCACCCAGTTCATCGCCAGATCGAGCACTGGACCGGAGAAGAAGCCGAGTGCGACGGTGCCAACGGCCATGATCAGCAATCCCAGACCAAGCAGCGGAGTTGCCTGTGGTCGCCACTCGCCCTCAGGGTTATTGAAGTACATTGCCACTACGACTCGCAGGTAGAAGAACGCGGAGACCGCACTGGCGAGCACCACTGCCACGGCCAGCCAGATCATCTCCGCCTCGATGGCTGCCAGAATCACATAATATTTGGCATAGAAGCCGATCAACGGCGGGACGCCCATCAACGAGAACATGAATACGGTCATTGCCAGCGCCGTCAGTGGGCTGCGAACTCCCAGACCGTTGAACGAGTCGAGGTCGACACCCTGCCCGCGATGCTGCAACCAGGTGACAACCGCAAACGCACCGATATTCATGAAGGTATAGGCAAACAGGTAGAAGAGCACACTTCCGATGCTCATGTCGATCGGTACATCGTTACTGTAGGCGGCCAGACCGACCAGAATGTAGCCGGTATGTCCGATCGAGGAGTACGCCAGCATACGCTTGACGTCACGCTGCGAGATCGCAACGACGTTTCCGTAGAACATTGTGATGATCGCCAGAATCGCGATCAACAGCAGCCATGTGTCGCTCAGCGGGCCAAGACCTTCAGCAAGGACCCGGACCAGTGCCGCGAATCCAGCCACCTTGGGAACCACCGACATGTAGGCACTGACCGGAGTCGGCGCGCCCTGGTAGGCGTCTGGTGTCCACATGTGGAACGGCACAGCTGCGATCTTGAACGCCAGACCAATAGCTACCAGCAGCAACGCCAGCAACAGGGCCGGTTCCGGGAACTGCTCCCCGCTCATGATCGTGCCGACCTGCTGGGAAATCTCCGGAATGGAGGTCGTCCCGGTGGTGCCATAGATCCAGGCCATACCGAAGACGAGGATCGCGCTAGAGAACGAACCGAGCAGGAAGTACTTGAGGGCACCTTCGAGCGATGTCATGCGGCGACGAGCGAAGCCGGTCAGGACGTATGTCGCCAGCGATCCCATCTCGATACCGATGAACAGAATCAGCAAGTCACCCGATGCACCAACGATCATCGCCCCGAGAATCGAGAACATAACTAGAACAAGGTATTCCGGCATCGGCATCGTGCCGCGCTCTTCGAGCGACTGGACATAGGATGACGAGATCATCACCGCCAGAACACCGGCAGCCAGCACCACGATGTTGATGAACAGACTGAACGAATCAGCCCGGAACATCTCGTTGAATGTCGTGTCGCCGGCAGTCCAGTCGATGGTCAGAAGCGATGCCAGGGACGCCACCAGACCAACCATCGCGATCCAGGAGACGGCCCCCTGCTTATCGCGTGGAAGGATCAGGTCTGCGGTGAGGATTGCGATGATCGTTCCAACTATGATCAGCTGGGGAACGATCAATCCCCAATCCGGATGCACAAGTTCCAGTGGCACTCGTTACTCCTTCGTCCCTGCCGAAGTCATTTGCCCGACATCGAGCAAATTCGGACGTGACATCATTATCAGAATCCCGAACCGCCGAACGGCTCGAGCAATGCTTCCAGGGCGGGCTGCATCAACTCCATGAACGGCCCTGGATGCACGCCAATCCAGATCGTGAGAAGCGCCAGCGGTACCAGCGTCAGGATCTCTTTAGCGTTGACATCAGACAGTGTGCGCGGATCGACATCTTCATGATGATGATCCCCGGAACCACCTGCGACCTTCGGTGGCGCTTCGCTACCCGCGAGCTTGAGCTCGGGATCATCATGATCCGGTGGCTCGCCCGGGGCGCGCTGCCAGACCACTCGCTGGAACATCCACATCATGTACCAGGCAGACAACACCACCACCGCCATCGATATGATGCCGGCAATCGGGTACTCACGGAATGCGGCCAGGATCGCCAGGAATTCTCCAACGAACCCGCTGAGTCCCGGCAATCCGAGCGACGCGAACATGAACAGACCAAAGAATGAGGCGTAGATCGGCATATTCGTGGCAAGACCGCCGAACTTCTCGATCGCCCGGGTATGTGCCCGATGGTAGACAACGCCGACCAGAAGGAAGAGTGCGCCGGTCACCAGACCGTGCGAGATCATCACGATCATCGCGCCGTACATTCCCTGCGCGTTGAAGGCGAAGATACCGAGCGTGACGAAGCCCATATGGCTCACCGATGAGTAGGCGATCAATTTCTTGAGATCGGTCTGCACCAGTGCCACGAGCGCGCCGTAGATGATGGCGATCACCGAAAGCACGATGATCAACGGGGCGAACGCCTCGGCGGCATCCGGGAACATCGGCAGGTTGAACCGCATCAGGCCATAGCCGCCCATCTTGAGCAGCACGCCGGCTAGCAGCACCGAACCTGCGGTGGGAGCCTCGACGTGAGCGTCCGGCAACCAGGTGTGGAACGGCCAGAGCGGAATCTTGATCGCAAAGGCAAAGAAGAACGCCAGGAAGACCCACATCTGGAAGTTCGTGCCGTAGTCACCCTGCGACAGCTGCAGAACGCTGAGTGTGCGTTCCCCGGTCTGCTCGAAGTAGCTCTGATAGGTGGCAACAATCGCCACGAGCATCAGGAGACTGCCGGCTAGCGTGTACAGGAAGAACTTCACCGCGGCGTAGATCCGATTGGCGCTTCCCCAGATACCGATCATCAGCGCCATCGGGATCAGCACAACCTCCCAGAAGATGTAGAAGAGGAAGAGGTTGAGACTGACGAAGACGCCGATCATACCGGTTGCCAGCAACAGCATCACGATCATGTACTCACGCACACGGTGCTGAATGGCGTCCCATGACGCGAGGATGGCGATCACCACCAACATCGTCGTCAGGATGACCAGCGGAACACTGATGCCGTCTACACCGAGGTAATACTCGATACCGACATCCGGCAACCACCGGAACGTCTCTTGCAGTTGCATCCCGCTATCGCTGCGGTCGAACATCGCCAGCATGATGAGCGAGAACACCAGCGAGACCGACGCTGCAATGAGCGCGATCCAGCGAACCGCATTGGCCGGTGCATTCACCCAGAAAAGGATGATAAGCGCACCCACCAGCGGGCTGTAGGTCATCAGACTGAGAATCGGTAACGAGTCCAAAAGGTGTACTCCCTTTACCGACGAATCGGTATCAGCACGCCCCTGCGCGCCTTACTGAAACAGGTTACTTCCAAAGATCATGAACGCGCCGATGATGATGATCGCACCGAGCGCAATCGCAAAGACATAGTTGGCAATCAGACCCGTCTGAGCCTTTCGCCACTGCTGGCTGGTATACGTCACCAGCGTTGCCACCCCGTTGACCGTGCCATCGATAACCTGTGCATCGACGAATCGCCACAGGAACATCGAGAACGCCACCAGCGGCCGCACGATCAGCACATCGTAGATCTCATCGAGGTACCAGCGGTTGGCGGCCAGTTTGTACAGTGGCCCGAGCAACCCTGCGATACCTGCCGGACTGATCGACTTCTTGACGTAGGCCATGTACTGGATGAACAGGCCGCTCAGCGCGATCAACGTAGAGATACCGGCAAATATGAAGATGGTGCTCCAGGCAACATCAGGCAGTGTGAGTCCCGGGAACGCGTTGATCAGGAAGTGATGGAACCAGCCATCTTCTGGCGGGAATCCGATGAATCCGATCGTCGCCGCAAACACGGCCAGAACGATCAACGGAATCGTCATGATTCGCGGTGATTCATGCGGATGCACTTCGTCCGGATTGAACCGTTCCTCGCCATGGAATGTCATGAAGACTGCCCGGAACATGTACAACGAGGTAAAGAAGGCAGTGATGAATGCAATCACCATAATCACCGTGTGATCATAGAGCCAGGTACCGAGGATGATCTCGTCCTTACTCCAGAACCCGGCCAGCGGGATGATGCCGGCATTAGCCGCAGCACCGATCAGGAACGTCCAGTAGGTGATCGGCATGTACTTTTTCAGACCACCCATTTTGCGCATGTCCTGCTCTTCGTGCATGCCGTGAATGACACTGCCAGCACCGAGGAAGAGCAGACCTTTGAAGAACGCATGGGTAACCAGGTGGAAGATCGCGGCAATCCAGGCTCCAGTGCCGATGGCAAACGCCATGAAACCGAGCTGGCTGACGGTAGAGTAGGCGACCACCTTCTTGATGTCGTACTGCGTCACGGCAATCGTTGCCGCCACGAACGCCGTCGCGATACCAACGATCGAAATCACCATCATGGCGTCGGCTGACTGGCTGACGACTGGATAGGCACGAGCCAGTACGAAGATACCGGCCGTGACCATCGTCGCGGCGTGAATCAACGCGGAAACGGGAGTCGGGCCTTCCATCGCATCTGGCAGCCAGACAAAGAGCGGCAGCTGAGCCGACTTGCCGATCGCACCGGTGAACAGCAAGAGCGCGATGACAGTGATCGTGGTCTGGCTCGCATCGCCGACCATGTCGAAGACCCCGGCGTACTCGATCGTTCCGTAGGTCACGAAAATCAGCAGAATACCGATGCCGAAGCCGAAGTCACCCACCCGGTTGACGATGAACGCCTTCTTGGCCGCACTCGCCGCCGAACGTCGCCGATACCAGAAGCCAATCAGCAGGAAGGAACAGAGTCCCACCGCTTCCCAGAAGACGAAGAGCACCAGGAAGTTGTTCGCCATGACCAGCATGAGCATCGAGAAGACGAACAACGGCAGGTAGGAAAAGAACCGGTAGATCCCCGGGTCCCCGTGCATATAGCCAATCGAGTAGATGTGGACCAGCAGGCCAACACCCGTCACCACCAGCAACATTGTGGCGGTGAGCTGATCGACGAACAGCGTCACCGGGATATCGAAGTCGCCAGCCGGGATCCAGGTGTAGAGGTGCTGGGAGATCGCCTGCTCGTCAGACACGATCTCCAGAAACACCGGAATACTCAGAATGAAGGATCCGGCGACCGCCAGGGTCGCAAGCCACTGCGACGCGTGCTGGAGGAACCAGCGCCCAAGGATAAAGTTGATCACCGCTGCCGCGAGCGGCAGGAGCGGTATCAGAAAAAGCCAACTGGACATCAGTTGCGACTCCCCATTGCGTCCCGGTTCCCCCACATACGATCCACGACTGACACCATTACTGTCTCAGCTCGCGGACTTCGTTGATGTCAACGGTATCGCGCTGGCGCGTCAGTGCCATGATAATGCCGAGCCCGATAACGGCCTCAGCCGCGGCGATTGCAATCACGAAGAGCGCGAATATCTGACCGGTCATCTGGCTGAACTCCCAGGCGAATCCGACGAATGCGATGTTCACCGAGGCCAGCATCAGCTCGACACACATGAAGATCACGAGCACGTTGCGGCGGGTCAGCACGCCGACCATCCCAATAATGAACAGCGCTGCGCTCAGGAACATGAACTGTTCTGGCATCAACTCGTTCACTCGGACTGCCCCTTCTTCTCTTCTTCCTCAGCTGAAGTCGTGAACTCATCAGCATCTCGCGCCATGATCAGATCCCGGTCGCCAGCCTCTCGCTTGATGTTGGCGGCCCGGAGCGCCGGAATCAAGTCATCGTCTGCACCTCGAGTGTGTGCCAGCGAGATCGTCGCCACGGTTCGTCGTTTCGGTGACGGCTCCTGGTCTTCATCAGGACGGCCGAGGAACAGCGCGCCTATCGTAGCGGCCAGCAGAACCAGCGCAGTCGCCTGAATCGGAAGCACGTACCCGGAGTAAAGAAGCTGACCGATCACCTGAATATTTCCGCCAGCGGCAGCTACGCCCTCTTCGTTCCAGGGCCCCGGCTCAGCGACCACGGTACGGGTAAGAATCGCCACCGAGATTTCGGCTAACAGAATCAGTCCGACACCGAACCCGAAGACGTTCTGCATCGGCTTACCACTATGGAATTCCGGCAAATCGTCCGGATTCACAAGCATCAGCACGAACAGGATCAATACCAGCACGGCGCCCGTGTAGACGATGATCTGGACGGCTGCGAGAAACTCCGCACGCAGCATGATAAAGATCGCCGCCACGTTCACGAACGTCAGCACCAGCGCAATCGCGCTGTGTACCGGGTTTCTCATCGTGATCATCGCCACAGCGGAGACAATCGCGACAGCAGACAGTAAGTTGAAGATCAATACTTCAGCGGCCATGAACCGTTGCCGTTTCGCCTTTCACCACTACAGCATCCCCAGTCCCCACAGCCGGATGAATCCGGTCAGCAGGATATTGATCAGAACCAGCGGCAACAGAACCTTCCAGGCCAGACCCATCAACTGGTCGTAGCGGAAGCGCGGCACAGTGGTGCGAAGCCAGATGTAGAAGAAGAGGAAGATGCAGGCCTTCAGCGCCAGCCACCAGACGCCATCCTGAATCGGGCCGTCGGTGCCGCCGAGGAATATCGTTGCCGCAAACAGCGAGATAACGATCATGCTGATGTACTCGGCCAGGAAGAAGAAGGAGAAACGGAAGCCGGAGTACTCGGTATGGAAGCCGCCGATGAGCTCGGTCTCGGCCTCCGGAAGGTCGAACGGCGCCCGGTTCGTTTCAGCGACGGCCGCAATCAGGAAGATAATAAACGCCAGCGGCTGACTGAGAATGAACCAGTTCGGCAACTGCAGCGGACCGATGGTCAGCGTTTCACTCTGCTGGTTGACGATTTCCACCAGGCTCAACGAGCCCGAGAGAATGATCACACCGATCAGTGACAATCCCAGAATAATCTCATAGCTGATCACCTGCGCGGCGGCCCGAAGACCCCCCAGCAACGAATACCGGTTTGCCGAGGCATAACCACCAAGGATGATTCCGAAGACACCCATCGAGCCGATTGCCAGGAAATAGAGCACCGCAACGTTGATATCAGCAACGTAGAGGTTGACTTCATGGCCGAACACCGTGATCGAATCACCGAACGGAATGACCGCTGCGGCTACCGGTGCAAGCACGAACGAGAGCAGCGGAGCCAGCAGGAAGATCCGCCGGTCGGCATGCTTCGGGATAATGTCTTCTTTGACCAGGAGCTTCAGGCCATCAGCGATCGGCTGAAGGAGCCCGACTGGGCCGGTGCGATTGGGACCAATGCGATCCTGCATGGCTGCCATGACTTTGCGTTCGATATAGGTCATGTAGGCCATCAGGCCCAGCAACACGTTGAGGACGATAACCGCGAAGATGTAACTGGACAACAGGTTTGCGTCCACGCTTGCGCCCCTACCTCAAGTACCCCACCAGCATCGACCTCACCAGGTCTGTGCTGTTTCGAGCAGAGTCCGCGCCGGTCTCTGCATATTCAATCGTCTGATGTGACTCCCCAGGAGTCGACGCGCTTTCGGTCACACGATAACGGAGCGCCGCCGCGCTCCGTATTCCCCGGGCGGAACTTTACCGCATCTCGACACTCGACGCCCGGTGAACGGCTGATTTTCTGGATCGGTTAGCGATCTACCGACCCCAGCACGATATCGATCGTTCCGATCAAGGCCACCACGTCTGCCAGAGCGGCACCCTGCGCCATATATGGCAACGATTGCAGGTTGACGAAGTCTGGCGTTCTCAGCCGCACCCGGTACGGAATCGGCGTCCCATCGCTCACAAGGTAATAGCCAAGTTCACCCTTGGAATGTTCGATTGCCTGATAGACCTCACCCTTTGGCGGGGAGAAGCCCTTGATGACCCAGATGAAGTGCCGCTGCATATCTTCGGCGGTCTTCATCACGTTGTCATGCTCTGGAATGACGTATGGCGATTCAGTGAGAGCCAGCGGGCCATCGGTCGGCATCTGCTCCATGCACTGCTCGATGATGCTGATCGACTGTCGCATCTCTTCCATTCGGACGAGATACCTGTCATAGACATCCCCGCGGGTGCCCAGCGGAACCTCGAACTCCATGCGATCGTAGTACAGATACGGCGTGGCCTTGCGGACATCATAGTTGATGCCGGAGCCTCGCAGGCAGGCACCAGTCAGACTGTAGGAGATCGCCGCCTCTGGTTCGATGACGCCGACTCCACGCGTTCGCGAGAGCCAGATCGGGTTCGACGACAGCAACGTCTCGTATTCTGCCTGCATCTTCGGGAAGACATTGCAGAAATCCCGAACCATTCCCGGCAACTGTTCAGGGATCGGGCGAGAGAACCCGCCCATCTCCATCATGTTGGTGGTCAGCCGGGCACCGCAGAACGTCTCGAAAATGTCCAGAATGAGCTCGCGCTCGCGGAAACAGTAGAGCGACATGGAGAGCGCGCCGATGTCCAGCGCGTGAGTTCCCAGCCAGACCAGATGTGACGCCAGCCGGGCGAGTTCGCCCATAATCATGCGCCAGTAAGTAGCACGTTCCGGCGCTTCGATGCCGCATAGCTTCTCGACCGCGAGAATATACCCGAGATTATTGGATGGCGCAGCAACGTAGTCGGTCCGGTCGGTCCAGGGTACGAACTGAGAATAGCGATGCGTCTCGCCAAGCTTCTCAACTCCGCGATGCAAATAGCCGAGCACCGGATCACAATCGACGATCGTCTCGCCTTCCAGTGTCAGGACGACCCGCATAACCCCGTGGGTGCTGGGGTGCTGTGGCCCCATATTGAGCACCATTTGCCGGCGGCTATCAGTGAGCGCTCGTTCTTCGCTTATTTCGACTGGTGTTCCCTGAGTAATCTCAAGCGACATGATGTGCTAGGGCCTCCGGAACCGTGAACGGACTCGTGGCGCCGGGTTCTCGAATCCCGGCTGCACATACTCGCGATAGCCTCGCAGCGGATAATCCTTCCGCAGCGGATGGCCCTCGTCCCAGTCATCCGGCAGCAACATTCGCCGCAGATCAGGATGACCTTCGAAAACGATACCGAACATGTCATACGCTTCGCGCTCGAGCCAGTTGGCACCCTGAAACAGCGGAACCATCGACGGTACCGGATCTCCATCGTTGAATCCGGCCTTGACGCGCAAACGCTGACGTCGCGGTATCGAATAGAGCTGAACCACAACGTCGAAGCGCGGGTTATCCCGCAGGCGAAGCATGTCTACGGCGGTCAGATCGCTGAGCAGGTTGTACCGGAGCGACGGATCGTCGCGCAGATATCCGACCACCTCTCGCAAAGCTGGCCGCTCCACACGAAGCGTCATCTCATCGCGGAAATTCACCGCATCGACGTAGGCTTCAGGGAATTTCTCTCGAACCGCCTGAATAGCCGGATGCTCCTCGGGAACCGTCGGTCCCCAGTATCCGGTATCCCAGATTCGACGCCCCGGAGAATCCGCAGGACCTCCGGTGTGCTCTTCTTCAGCCATCTACCCGTCTCACTTATGGGGAACCGATCGTTCCCATCAGCAGAATCAATCGACGAACGCAAGGCCGGTGGTCTTACCGGCGCGGCCCCAGCTCGGCCTGAGCTTCGGCACGTGATTCCTCACGATACGCCTCAGCCTCGTCTGGCCCCTGCTTCTTGGCGATGGTGTCGTACTTGATGACTTTGTTCTGAAGTTCGAGAATGCCGAAATAGAGTGCTTCCGGCACCGGCGGACAACCCGGTACGTAGACGTCAACCGGAATAACCTGATCGACACCCTGCACCACAGCGTAGGTATCGAATGGACCGCCGATGTTGGCACAGCTGCCCATGCTGACCACCCACTTCGGCTCGGACATCTGATCGTAGAGTTGCCGGACCACCGGGGCCATCTTCTTGGTCACGGTTCCGGACACGATCATCAGGTCTGCCTGTCGTGGTGACGCACGGTAGAGCATGCCGAATCGTTCAGCAAGGTCGTACCGGGGCATAGCCGCGCTGATCATCTCGATCGCGCAGCAGGCCAGGCCAAACTGCAGCCACCAGAGGCTCGAGCGGCGTGCCCAGTTGAAAACGGAATCGACGCTCGTCGTCAGGATGCTCTTCTCGAACCGGTCTTCTATGCCCATTCGAGCGCCCCCTTCTTCCATTCATACAGGAGGCCAAACAACAGCAGGCTGATAAATACCAGTACCTGGATGTAGCCATAAAGCGCCAGTTGGTCGAACGCAACGGCCCACGGGAACAGAAAAATTGCTTCGATATCAAAGATCACGAACAGGAGTGCAACGATGTAGAACCGGGATGTATAGCGCCCGCGAGGAGGACGGACATCGGGAACGCCACTTTCGTAGGGTTGTTCCTTGGCCGGGCTCGGCTTGCTCGGTCGGATCAGCCACCCCAGCAACAACAGGCTACCGCCCATGAAGAATGCGGTGGAGATCATCATTCCGATGGCCGCGTAACTCTCAAGCATGAACAGGCTCCATGTCCCGATTGCCCCCGACTTTCCGTCGATTGTGTACTATATCACACACTTCTGAGGATCCCCGGACCCACGGTCGAAATCGGTATAGTCGCGGCTCGGCAGGGCCATTCTTTCGCCCTCGCCGACTCACTATAACACCACCACGAGCAACGTGCAGACGAGGATTGAATCCGTCAGCCGCCGTCGTCTGATGGTGGTGCTTCGCCCCCTCCGTCACCACCACCGTCAGCAGGCGGATCAGGCGGGTCACCCTCGGAGTCTTCCGGAGGTGGAGGTGGTGGTTCTTCACCAGCGTCTTCAGTGACGTCATCGGACGGCTCGGCGTCATCCTCCTCCTCTTCTTCCTCTTCCTGGAAGAATGGAGATGGAACACCGACAGACTGGGCGTACTCATGGAGGGTAAGGATGCCGCGCTCGGTAAACGCCGGATTATCCACAGCATTTGCCAGAGCGGCGATCAACTCTTCACGCTCGTAGTCATCGATCTCGTTGCAGGATAGTTCGGGTGGCCCGCCATCGATGAGAACTTCTTCAGTGACCGGGAATCCGCCTACTGGCTGCTTGCCAGTGGTGGCGCAGATCGGTGCCTCGACAATATCGTCCGGCCGCGGGAACTCCTCAGCCAGTTGTTGCCCATCCGGGCCGAGCAGAATGTCCGCGAAATCCGAATTGGTGTGGATCATCTCCATAAAGTCGTGCCAGATCGGCGCGGCTCCGGCAACGCCATCGAGGTTCTGGGTGGGTCGATTATCGGTATTACCGACCCACACACCCGTGACGACTTCCGTGGTGTAGCCCATCGTCCAGCCATCGCGGGAGTCATCCGTGGTACCGGTCTTCGCGGCCAGCGGTCGGTCACCCAGCTCGGGAATCACCAGCGGTGAATCGGGGCCGAAGATCATTGTGCGCGCATCATTGTCGGCCAGGATGTCCGTGATCTGATAGGCGTGCTCTTCCTGGACAACCTGCTGGCCGCGATCGAGCGTGGTATCCCGTTCGAGATCGAACAGCACCTCGCCATTACCATCGATAATCTCGGTAAACGGCGTATGGGGAACGTACTTGCCCGTGTTTGCGAGCGTTCCGAACGCGTTGGTGTGTTCCAGAAGTGAGACTTCTCCACCTCCCAGGGATATCGCCAGCCCGTAATGACTCATGCCGCGCCAGAGCCCGGTCCGGATCCCGAGATCGTGCGCCAGGCTGATCATCTCTTCGACCCCGGCATGCTCCAGCGCCTGGACTGCCGGGATGTTGAGCGAGTTCCCCAGCGCTTCACGCATGGAGATCGCGCCATAGAACTGCCGGGTGGCGTTCCTCGGGGCGTAGACATCCTGATCCGCGGCCGGGGTATCCCACTCCTTGCCGTAATCGAAGATCATCGTGCCCGGATGCCAGCCAGCTTCCAGGGCAGCCAGATAGGTAAACGGCTTGATCGAGCTACCAGGTTGCCGCTCTCGCGTGGTGACGTTCACCATGCCGTCGATTGACTCGCGATAGTAATCGGCGCTGCCGACCATGGTCAGGATCTCGCCACTCCACGGCAGCATCGCGATCAGTGCGCCGTTATTGACATCCCATGGCTCCAGACCGGCAACACCTTCGCGAACGATCCGTTCGGCCTCGACTTGCAGGTCGTAGTCGAGCGTGGTGTGGACCTCGAGCCCGCCGCGGAAGAGCGCCTCGGCACCATACTCCCGCTCCAGAACATAGCGAACGTAGTTGACAAAATGTGGGGCCAGATCGTGGCGACCTTCACGGCGTTGCGGGTTCAGTGGCTCTTCATAAGCCTGATCGGCTTCTCGTTCGGTGATCATGTCCAGCTGCGCC
>REEK01000072.1 GCA_007695115.1 Sphaerobacteraceae bacterium | reverse complement strand
AAATAGTACGGGGTCGTATCGCCGGGGATGAAGTAGTGAAGTGCTTCGTCGGCTCCGGCCGGGCGCTGATGCGGTGCGCCGACGTTATAGAAGAAAATGTTGCACGACTCGGCAATCGCCTCCTCCACGTTCAGCAGTCCGTGGCCTTCACGGAACCAGCAGACGTAGGAATTGTGCTCACTTTCATAGCCAACGGTTGGAACGTCGATCATTCCGGCGCATCGATACTGAGTCCCGGTGTCAATCACTTCTTCTTCGAGACCGATACAGCTCATCATCGGCTTGATCGTCGAACCGGGCGGGTAGGATTCGCTGATCGCCTTGTTGATCAGCGGGTTGAACGGATTATCGACCATCTCATCGTAGTCAGACTGGGAGATTCCACCGACAAACTTCTGATTGTCGTAGTTCGGGAGGCTGACCATAGCCAGAACCTCACCGTTCCGTGGATCCATCGCCACCACGACTCCGGAGCCGACTTCCAGCGCATCGTCATCGTCTTCGGTCGCCTCATTAGCAGCGCGAATACCCTCTTCCAGCGCCCGGGTCACGGCCCGCTGAAATCGGCCATCGATCGTCATGTGGATATTCTGACCAGCCCGCGGGTCGATCCGGCGATCCTCGAGCTCGTTGAGCGTGATCCCCCGCGCATCTGTGTGAACGAAGCGCACTCCACGACGCCCGCGAAGGTGCGTCTCCATGGACTGTTCGATCCCACCACGACCGACGAGATCATTGGGAAGGTATGGATTCTGCCCGGTCAGCGTATCCGCCGCGTCCATCTCTTCCTGAGTGATCGGGCCAACATAGCCGAGGATATGCCCGAACTCTGGACCACCGAGATAACGGCGAGTCAGCGTTTCGCCATCAACACTGATTCCGGGGAGATAGAGCTTGTTCGACTCGAGCGCCAGGGCAGTAGCCCGATCGATGTCCTGCCGCAAGACGATCGGCGTTGCGGCAACTGGATCTGACTCCACAATGTAGTCGAACTGGTTCATCACCGTGACGCCGGGAATACTGCGAACTGACTCCGCGAGCCGATCAGCATCCGGGGGATCGAGTTCAGTCAGGATCGGGATGACGTTGTCGACTTCCCGGGACATCTCGATTCGCTCTTCGATGTCTTCCATCGCCAGCCCGGTCTCCTCGGAGATGCGGATGGCAAGGTCGCTATTGACCTCGTTCGGAACCGAATGCCGGCGAATCGCCAGCATATCGAGGAGTCCGAGCGTCTGAATCACCTGATCCCGGACATACTCGAATTCTTCCTCATCACTGGGAAGCTGCGCCGGAATGAGCTTGACCTGCCAGGTGACCCGGTTCTCGGCCAGCACTTCATCGGCGCGATCGAAGATAAGCCCGCGTGGCGCCGGTATTGGCTCATCATCAACAATATTGCCTGCGGCACGCGTCTGATGATCGGCGGAATCGACCATCTGCATCTGCCAGAGCTTCCCGGCCAGCGCGCCAAATCCTGTGACCACAAGACCTTTGATCACGAACATACGCCGGGTGAGCATCACCTCATCCGGAGAGCGTTCCTCATTTCGATATTTTCGCCGGTCCGCGAATCGGACCAGTTCCATGCGCTTATGCTTGCGCCACACTCTGAACTCCAAAACGATCGAGAAGAATGACTAGTCCATACAGTGGCGGAACCACCAGTGTGTTCAGAAATGCGGTGATCAGACCGAGCCGCACACTGGTACTCACCGCATACCCGGTTCCAGAAAGTGTATCGATTAATGAACCAACAGAGAAATGGGCCACCGTCGCCAGGAGCACCATCAGCATTGTCAGCAGCAAACCACTCTGTAGCATTGGGCGCTGTGCAAGTCCGCCGATGATCGCTACCGGAAACAGTGCCAGCGCATTCGATCCGAGTGGATCCAGCGCCAGCAGATCGAGCATCAGCCCAGCGCCAAACGCCCAGATCATCCCCTCACGCACGCCAAATCTGGTGCTTATTACCAGCAGCAGCACCAGGACCAGATTCGGAGCAATTCCGAACCAGCTGGCAAATGTGAACAGCGTTGCCTGGGCGGTGCCAATGACGATGAGAATCACGGCGAGGAGGAAGCGCATCATGAGGGAAACATCACTCGGAATGAGTACGAACAGGTGCGATCAATCACCGCGAAAGCCTATCACAGCTCCCTGCATTTCTCGCTCCCATCTCCGGTCAGGATGGACGGACCGCATTGGCAAGATTTGTCGCGAACGCCTCTCCGTTCGGACCACCGTTCATCCGAGCATCGTGGATCACCGGCTCGATGTTGTACTCCAGGCGACGGAACTCCATGTTGTAGCTCGAATGACCAACATCGATCACCGTGTACATCGACCGCCGGTCACCATCGAAGGGCAATCCCAGACTGCCGACGGCCACCACCGTCCCTGTGTCCAGTGAACGCTGATGCTGCAAATGAATATGCCCGTAGCAGAGGACGCTAGTGTTCGCCTCAAGGAGCATCCGGCGGAAATCGACATCGGTCCCACTCGGCAGAATGGAATCGTAGATGCTCCATGGTGTCGCGTGAACCAGCCCCAGGGTGCGGTTATCGCTCAGTTGCAGATTCTGCTGCACCGGCAGTGCCTGCAGGAAGTTCAGGTGCTCCTCACTGAGCTGGTTCAACACCCAGTCAGCCTGGGGATCGCCACTGCCCGAGACCGCGTCGACGATCATCTGGTCGGTATTGCCACGCACGGTGGGATACCCACGCTCCATGATTCGGTCGATGCACTCGGCAGGGTGTGGGCCGCCATAGGCAACATCACCGCCCATCAGTATGGCATCGTAAGGTCCGGTCTGATCGAGATCTTCCAGCACGTTATCCAGGGCAACAATGTTCCCGTGGCTATCCGAGATGATGGCAATTCGCATTGATTCCTCCTGTACGTGTCAACCATTCGAGTTGCGGTCCAGCAATGTTGGCGATTGCGGCCAGTATACTGGATGGCTGAAGCAAAACTGTGCTGACTGAGTCAATTTGTGCTATATAGAATCTACACGATCAACCCACGCAACTGACGAAAGGGATGCCGCTGATGGCCTCAGTCAAAGGGATTCACCACGTGGCGATCTCGATTCCATCCGAGCACCACATAGCGGCGGTCCGCTTCTATCGTGATGTGCTCGGGCTGGAAGAGATGCCGTCACCGGAATCGCTGGCGCATGTTCCGATCATCGCCTGGTTCAAACTGGGTAACAACGAACTCCACCTGATCGAGGAACCGAGCAACACCGAACGCCGCCGGAAACACATCTGCTTCGAAGTGGATGATCTCATCCCGTTCCGTGATCGCCTGCATCGCAACGGCGAAAAGACCGAAGACGCAGACCCGATCCCCGGCAGGCCGCGGTTCTTCTGCTACGATCCAGCGGGGAACCGAATAGAGCTTCTGGTGGACGAACACCGAGCGTAGCCGGGTCAGCAGACTCGGACCACATTCAATCGTGAAAGGGAGTCAGACATGATCGTACTGGTAGCCAACTACTACACCCAGGAGGGGAAAGACGACGAAGTTGCTGAGGTGCTCAAGAAGATGGTCGCCTACTGCAACTCGGACCAGGAGCCGGGCTGCCTGCAGTATGTGGTGAACCGCTCGATCGAGGATCCGCGCAAATTCCTGCTCTACGAACAGTACGAGGATGAGGCGGCCGTGGAAGCACATCGGGCTACAGACATGTTCCAGAAATATGTACTGGGGACCGTCGTGCCGATGCTCGACCATCGGGAACCACATTTCTACAGCGTTGTCGAGCCGTAGATATCCAACATAACTGTGAGCGTCAACCTTCGAACGCATGCTTGAGCGGTGGCGCCCGGCAATATGCGAAAACCACGCTGCGAGTGCCGTCCATAAGCTGGCGAGGCTCATCAAGTGCAGGAGTTGTCAGTGATTGAAGCATCCACGTTTGCCTCACAAGCACTGCTCTTCTGCGCTGCTATTGCGATGGCGTGGACGACGATCAGGAGTCCACGCCGAAGCAACGTGTTTGCCCTCACATTTTTCGCTCTGCTCGCAACGGTAGTCAGCGCCAACTGGGCTCAGACGCTCCTCGCGGAACTGTCACCGCAACTGGGCAATATCATCGTTGCGGCGCTAGTACTGCTGATACCGTATGTATTGCTCCGCCTTGCTGCAGAGTTCTCTTCCATCAACCCATTGGTGCAGAGGCTCAGCGAAGCCGGACTGGTCGTTTCGCTGGTTCTGATAATCTATCCCGGCACTGAGAACTTCGCGGCGCTGCTGTTCCTGCTTGCCTATTTCCTGCTCGTGGCAGTCTATGCCGCGCAACGATTTACTATTGCCGCCGCCACAGCGAACGGGATCTCCCGAATGCGGTTTCGAGCACTTTCCCTCGGGTCAATCCTGCTCGGTACCGCGCTGTTCTCAGTCATCTTGACCACGCTGGTTGAAGGTATCGTCAGCGATGTCGTTTCCGTGATTCGCCAGTTCATGGTGATGGGCGCCGCGATCCTCTATTTTGCCGGGTTTTCACCGCCAATCATCCTGCGCAGGGCCTGGCAGGAACCCGAACTTCGTCGATTTCTGTATGAGACAAGGTCGATCCCCCGGGAACCTGACAGAGATCATGTGGTGGCTGAACTGGAGCGAATTTCCGCTGAAACAATTGGGGCTCCGCACGCGGCGATTGGCCTGTATAACGAGGAATCCGGGCGGATCGATTTTCGGGTGAACAGTCTGGCTCCGGGCGAGACGATCGGTGGACAGGCATTTGCTGAGGGTCGGCCGATCCTTTCCCTGGATACGTTGAGCGACGATCCGGATAGCCGAGAGCTCTACGAATACGGCCAGGCATACGCCGTTATGGCCGCACCGATCACCACTGATGACGGTGCGATCGGCGTGCTTTCGCTCTACTCCGCACACCCGCCGATATTCGCCGAGGATGACCTGTCTCTCCTCACGTTACTTGCCGATCAAATTGGCATTCTGCTGGAGAACCGGAGACATCTCGAACTGCAGGCGGAACTGGCCGCGCGAGAGGCATCGACACGCCTCAAGGACGAGTTCCTCTCTCTGGCCGCCCACGATCTAAAGACACCGCTGACGACGATTCTGGCAACCGGCCAGTACCTCGAACGGCGAATGTCCTCGAGTGATGAGGACAGTACTGACCGTCGCTCCATCGCCCGGCTCAATCGCGAGGCGGCACGACTCCGGAAACTGATCGACGGTCTTCTGGATGCGTCGCGCATCGAGCAGGGACAGCTTGTCGCCCACTTCGAACCAACGAACCTTTCCGAGCTCACCACCGAGATCGTTGAACGGGCGATCGATCAGGGGACACACACGATTCGTGCAGAGATCGCACCTGGAGTAGAGGCGGTTTGTGATGCGCTCCGGATTCAGCAAGTAATGGAGAATCTGCTCGAGAATGCGCGAAAGTACAGCTCGGCCGGCAGTGTCGTGGATGTGCGCCTCAGCGCTGAAGACAGCACGGTGGAGTTCTCGGTTACTGATAGAGGCATGGGAATCAGTGCTGAAGATCAGTTGATGGTCTTCGACCGCTATTTCCGGACAGAGCGCGCAGAGTTCCGCACCGCGCAGGGAATTGGGCTCGGCCTCTACATCTGCAAGGCCATTATTGAGCAACACCAGGGAACCATCACCGTCGAGAGTGAGATCGGACACGGTGCAACGTTCCGGGTCACGATTCCAAAGGATGCCCGGACCACCGGTGCCTACGGAGAGAGGGAGACCCTTGCAGGGATCTCTCCGGTACCCGAACATTGAGATGAGGCGTCTGAACACCGCCGAGAACAGGAACGACCGCAATTCATTAGAAACGAGGATGCCCATGGCTACAGGGATAGATCTCAAAACCTATGACCTTCTGATCGATGGCAAACACGTGCCAGCCGCATCGGGAGAGACCTTCGATACGGTAAGCCCGACGGACAATAAGCCGATCGGCCGGGTGGCAAAAGCCGGTGTCGAAGATGTCAACCGCGCCGTAGCTGCCGCCCGAAAAGCATTCGACAACGGTCACTGGCGCTACATGACACCGCTGGAGCGGAGCAAGCGTATTCGCCGGGCGGCAGAGATTATCCGGGAGCGCGTGGACGAACTCGCAGAGATCGAAACCCGGAACTGCGGCAAGATCATCATCGAGTCCAGGGGGGATGTCCTCAACTCGGCCAACTGCCTCGAGTACTACGCCAATCTCACCGGGCAGATCTGGGGCGAAACGATTCCGATGAACGGCCCACTGCTGGACTACACCACGCGAGAACCATACGGTGTCTGTGCTCAGATCATCCCCTGGAACTTCCCGATGCTCATGGCCGCCTGGAAACTCGGTCCAGCACTGGCAACGGGCAACACCATTGTGCTGAAGCCGGCATCGGCCACTCCGATCACCGCATTGCTGCTGGGCGATATCTGCCAGGAAGCCGGCATTCCAGACGGAGTGGTCAATGTGCTGACCGGGCCTGGCGCCACGATCGGCGCGGCTCTCGCAGAGCATCCGGATGTTGATAAGGTCGCCTTCACTGGAGAAACAGAGACCGGCAAAGACATCATTCGCCGCAGTGCCGGAACTATCAAGAAGGTTTCACTGGAACTCGGCGGAAAGTCACCGAACATCGTCTTTCCGGATACCGATATCGACGAGGCCGTGAACGGTTCGCTGTTCGCGATCTTCACCAATGCCGGACAGCGATGTACAGCTCGCACCCGACTGTTCCTGCATGAGTCCATTCACGATGAATTCATGGATCAACTCGTCAAGAAGGCCGGTCAGATCCGGATCGGCGACCCACTCGAGGAGTCGACCCAGATGGGCCCGGTCATCTCGCAGGCGCAGTGTCAGCGCATTCTGAGCTTCGTAGAGAAGGCCCGGACAGAAGGCGCTGATCTCCGCCTCGGTGGAGTGAAAGTTGACGAAGCGGCTCTTAGAGACGGCAACTTCGTCCAGCCGACCATCTTCGATCAGGTACAGAACGATATGACGATCGCCCAGCAAGAGGTCTTCGGGCCTGTCCTTTCGGTGATCCCGTTCAGCACCGACGAAGAGGTGGTCCGAATGGCCAACGACTCCATCTACGGCCTCGCAGCGACCATCTGGACCAACGACATCAAGCGCGCGCATCGCCTGGCCCGGGATATCCGCGCTGGAAACATCAGCATCAACTTCCCGACGGTCAACCCGCCGGAAGCGCCGTTCGGTGGATTCAAGCAAAGCGGGATCGGACGCGAACTGAGCAAGCACGCGATCGACCTCTACACCCAGGTCAAGAACGTCGTCATCAATCTGGATGACAAGAAGTTCGACTGGTACGGGGCCTGGCCAACCGACAAATAGCCCCGGGTTCCAGTCAAGAACGAAAAACCCCCGTTCCCGGATACCGGGACGGGGGTTCTCCTGTTCAGAAAAACTCGCTCAGCCGCCTGCCTGAACCGTCGCCATCGATTCGAGCATGAACCGGGCTCCCGAGATACTGCTCATCACGGCGTAGGCGATCAGGATCGCCACCACGGCAGACCGGGAAAGATCCAGTGGTCGCAGTGCCTTCTGGAATCCGCCAGTGGCCAACCGCAACGCGACCAGCGCGATCGAGGAAACGACAATCACCGCGGAGATGACCAGGAAGACAGCGATCGGCGCAAACAGGAAGGCGACCTGCATCTGCAGCAGCGCCCAGAACATGGTCACCAGGGCTGCTATCGGCAGAAACTCTTTCCAGCTGCGCATGATCGGCTTGTCGATCGCCACTTGTGGCGACCAGAGGACGCCCCCCGCGATCAGCCAGATAAACAGGGCTAGTGAAGTTCCAGTCATTGCACCAGTGAAGTAGCGCAGGTGATTGCTCGGCTCATAGACGTAAGGCATCCCGAAGTCGTTCAGGGTCGAATTCACGCCATCAACACCCATGATCGCAACAAAGACCGCCGCAGTAATCAGAACCGAGGCAGGCGGAGGACCAGAGCGATACAATCTTCCTCTGGATAGGAGATAGATTCCCACGATCAGGAATCCTCCATAGATGCCGGTCATGCGGGCATCGAACGGAAGGCGAGCATCGCCAAACCAGAACGAGTGTCCCGGCTGCTGAGCGCAGAGACCATGAAGCGCAGCCAGCGACTTGTCCTGTAACGACCATGGCGCCAGAAGAAACGCGCCGATTGACACAGCCAGAAGCCCGACTACGCCAAGCAACCTTCGGTCGCTCCACCATCGCGATGTTTGTATGCCTGCCTGCGAGTCATTTTTCATTGATTTCGGCTCCCTGAATCGCAGCGGTAATCGTTACAAGATCATAGCACGAGGGGGACCGGTCCCACGAAAATCTGGTATCGACAGTAGTGAACGTACACCTTGTCTGTACAGTACCTATCGGTTATAAGTACACTTGTATTCAAGTACGAGCAGCGCGCGTAACCAAAGTGCAAGGGCACCTATCGATGTTGACAGACCTTTTCAAAGAACGAATCGACCGTCGCTCCATTCTCAAAGTCGCCGGTGGTCTGATGCTCGCAAGCATCTTCGACCTGCACAGAACTCCCGGTGGACAAGCTGAGATGACCCGGATGCGCTGGCTGGAACAGGGTGTGTTCCCTGAATCTGGCACCTATCGGTCCCCGGTGTTCCGGGCTGACCAGACGTTCGAGAGCGTCGAGGTCGGTTGGCATGCCGACGTTCCAGATGGCGCCGGGATCAGTATTCATGTTCGCACTAGCAGTGACGGCGAACAGTGGACCGAATGGCATCACCTGCACGAAGACACACACATGGAACCGGAACCAGGTGCGCGGATCTACGCTATGCCGCACATCACCGGTCCGAGCAACTACGTTCAGTACGAGCTCTACCTGGCTCCGTCTTCCTCCGGTGCAACGCCGCAGGTACACGAGGTCGAGATTGGCTGTGTCGATACCAGCCCCGCAGCACAGTTCATGAGTGTTGGCGGGAACCTGATCGACGGCTGGATCGTCCCGCGAGCTGGCTGGGGCGCCAACGAGAATCTTCGATACAGCAACGGCTCAGAGACCTGGACGCCTCGACATGCCCCGATCCAGAAGGCGATTGTTCACCACACGGTGACGAGCACCGGGGGCGCCGATCCGGCGGCCGTGATCCGCTCCATGTACTACTATCATGCTGTCACCCTCGGCTGGGGAGACATCGGATACAACTTCCTGGTTGATCAGAACGGCAACGCCTACGAAGGCCGCTACGGCGGCCCGACGGTGACAGGCGCGCATACGGCGGGCAACAACACCGCTACGATTGGCGTTGCCGCGATCGGGACGTTCTCGTCAGCCAGCGCCTCGCAAGCAGCAATCAATTCAATCGGCCGGCTCATCGGCAAGCGAGCATCGCATCTCGATCCGCACGGCAGCAGTTCGTTCAACGGGCGCAACAACGTGCCGAACATTGGCGCACACCGTGACTACATGGCGACCAATTGCCCCGGCCAGGGGCTGTATCAGCGTTTGCCGGACATCCGAAGCATTGCCGCAAACTATCGTGGTTCGAGCTCGGAGCCGCCGCCATCTTCCGAGCCAGAACCTCCTCCTCCGCCAACAGCGTCCCGGATTGCCGAGATCGTCGATGCCAGATTCTCACCACAACAGCTGTACGCCGGCTCGACGATGCGGGTAGACATTACTATTCGCAACATCAGCAATCAGACGCTGCATACCCAGGGGCCGTCACCGCAACACGTCTACATGGAATCCGACACCTTTCTGATGGCGTACCCGGATCGCACCGAGGGCCGGATCAGAGTGGGTGTTGACTTCGACGGCAATTCTGGATTGCCAAGCCCCTGGCGATGGGGCTTGCCTGGCTCTCTGGCTCCCGGCGAAACGACCACGGTAACCGGGTTCGTGCAGCTCGATTCCACTCGCGAATGGAATCTCTCGGTCAGCCTGATCAACGAGCTGGTCCGGTACGAGGAGCAGGGTAAATTCGAGACAACGGTGGTCACGTCCGCTCCGCCAACTAACCCGACGGAGCGCGACAATGATCCGTCGATGCACTACTTCGAGGTCACCAGGCATAACGTGCCAGCTATCTTCTATCGGTACTGGGAGGAGAACGGCGGTCTTCGTCGGTTCGGCTATCCGTTGACGGAAGCGATCATGGAACTGTCCGAAACTGATGGCGAGACGTACCTCACCCAGTATTTCGAGCGTGCCCGGTTCGAGCATCATCCGGAGTTCGCAGGCACCGAGTATGAAGTGCTGCTTGGGCTTCTCGGAACCGAGCGAACGCGGGACAGAATGCGGGAACCTGCGTTCGACAAGGTAGCCGAACCTGCGGACACTGATGCCGTCGACTGGTATATGGAAACCGGCCATACACTGCGTGGCGTTTTCCGGGATTACTGGTGGGACAATGGCGGATTGCCGATCTACGGCTTCCCGATTTCTGAAGAGTTCGAAGAGGTCAGCAAGACTGACGGCCATACCTACACTGTCCAGTACTTCGAACGAAACCGGTTCGAGTGGCACCCGGAGCACGCTGGCACCGAGTACGAGGTACTGCTGGGCCACCTGGCTCGAGAGATTCTGATCGATCGAGGCTGGCTGACGCCGGAGTACTAGGTTCGCCAGCCCGGATTCCTTTCAACGATTGCGGCCCCATCAGCGTGATGGGGCCGTCTTCATTCGCAGAGTAGCCGATCAATACATGAAGAAGCGGCCGGCCAATGCCAGCCGCTTCTTACCACTCAGGATTCGCGTATCCTGCGTTAGAGGTCCTTGAAAACGCCTCGCGTCGCATCGGTCACGAACGGCAGAACAACCTGCTCCTTCGTGTACACCAGGTATGCGAAGTACAACCCAAGTGCTGTCGGAACGAAGGCAAACACCCAGAGGACGCACTGCACAGCAGCAGCGATAAACCCACCACCGAGCGCGGCCCCGACGATAAACGTACAAACACAGAACAGTATCCAGTACCCGACCGCCATACCACCGAACACCAGTCCCTGGTACGCGTGGATCTTGGTAAACCGACTGTTCTTCATGTCAGTCACCAGAACGATTATCGGCACCAGAAAGACGAAGATATAGCAGAGTGCGCTGATCAACTTGTCGTTGTCAGCCTGAGGACGTACCCCATCGAATCCTCCACCACCCTGACCTGGTCCCTGCCCCTGACCTGGTCCTGGCCGCTGGCCTGGTCCCGGCCCTTGCTCCGGGCCCGGTCCCGGACCCTGACCTGGCCCTGGTCCTTGACCCGGGGGCGGCGCCCCGTATCCCGGCGGCGGTCCGCCCGGTCCTTGCCCACCACTCATCAAAACCCCTTCCCTCTTGACAGAATGCGAGAAACGAACATCATCAAACGCCGATTACGCTACCCGCGAAACGTCGCGCACAGTTTTTCGCCGGATAGCGGAACATGAACCGCGTCGATAACGTGTCGGGCGAGTATGACGTTGTGACCCGTTCCCGTCAATAGCAGGAACGTAATGGTTCCCCCCGGTTCGAAACTGCTGTCCGGAGCCGGCTACGAGAAGCCCATCCCTGCGCGACGGAGCGACTGGAAGCGGCCATCGCCGATCACGATGTGGTCAATCACTTCGATTCCGAGCAACTCGCCGGCCTGCACCGCGTCCCGAGTAACCAGCGCATCTGCCCGTGAAGGCTCCGGATCACCAGACGGGTGATTGTGAACCAGCATGATCGCCGGGGCTGTGGCACGAACCGCGTCACGAAAGAGCTCGGCAACCCGCACCTGTGCCGAATTCACGCTCCCCTGATACACGGTGACAATTCGACTGACCCGGTTCTTTGTGTCCAGCAACACCACTCGAAGCTGCTCCTGCTCGAGCACCGCCATCTCGCTACCCAGCAACAGATAGATGTCCTCCGGTGATTTGATCTGCGGGCGATCCTGAGGCTGGGCCGCACTGATCCGTCGAGCCAGCTCCATCGTCGCCAGGAGACGAGACACCTTGGCCTCGCCCAGGCCTCGTGTCTGGCAAAGTTCTTCGAAATCTGCGCGAACCAGACCGGTCAGCCCATCGTGCTCGACGAGCAATCGCTGGGCAACTTCGATCACGGTTTCTCCGCGGGTACCGCTGTTCAGCAGGATCGCCAGGAGCTCGGCGCTGGTCAGTGCCGAGGCGCCACGCAGGCGCAGTTTCTCCCGGGGACGCTCATCGGCAGGGAGCTCCTTGATCGTCAGATGGTATTGATCTGGCGAGGGTGCCTGCATTCTGTTCTCGTTTCTCTATTGATTCCGCCCGCACTATCGGTCCGCTGCGCTGATCTGTCAACCGCTATCGAGCCGCGGTCAGGATGAATCTCGGAAAAGCAGTGGTCATGTATACTTGAACGGCGCCACGCCCGTGGCTCGATACGGGGTGGCGTTCATTACAATCGCCCCAAACGTTGAGGAAAACGCCCGTGATTTTCAGCAGGTTATTCAAGCGACAGGCCGAGCCAGATCCACAGGTGGAAGCAGGCCTGAAGAAGGCTCGCCGGGGGATCTTCCAGGATATCGTTAAGCTCTTCGAGCGAAGCGAGATTACCGAAGACCTCTATGAAGATCTCGAATCCTTGCTGATTCAGGCAGACCTCGGGGTCGAAACAACCGTCGAGTTGCTGGACAATCTCCGTGATCGCATTCGGCGGGAAGGCATCAAACTGCCGACCGATGCCCGCGAAGCGTTGCGAACCGAGATGATTGCGCTGCTCCACCACGCCACCAAGAACCGGAAGATCAAGATCTACCAGCGCGGCGTTCCGTTCGTGACGCTGGTTGTCGGCGTGAACGGGACCGGGAAAACCACCACGATCGCCAAGCTGGCGCGTTATCACCAGAAACAGGGTCGTAGCGTCATGGTGGTGGCCGGAGATACCTTCCGTGCGGCGGCAATTGAACAACTCAAAATCTGGGGTGAACGCCTCGGTGTTCCGGTGATGGCGCACGAGCCAAACTCAGACCCCGGAGCCGTGGTGTTCGACGGCATGCAGGCCGCGCACAACCGCAACATCGACATTCTTCTGGTTGATACGGCCGGACGATTGCACACCAAACACAACCTGATGGAAGAGCTCAAGAAAATCCGCCGCATCATGCAACGGCACGTCGAAGCAGCACCACAGGAGGTTCTGCTGGTAATCGATGCAACGACCGGTCAGAACGGTCTGTCGCAGGCTCGCCACTTCAGCGAGGCCGTGGAGATCACTGACATCGCGATTGCCAAACTCGACGGCACCGCAAAAGGCGGCATAGCCTTCGCCATCGCGCGGGAGCTCGGCACACCAATCAGCTACATCGGGACCGGCGAGAAATTTGACGATATGGCCGAGTTCACCCCGGAGACCTACGTCGACGGGCTCTTCTTCGGCGACGACGAGGAGTAGGAGGTCGCGCTGATGTTCGAGACGCTCAGCGACCGCTTGTACGGCATTTTCGAAAATATGGGCCACAAGGGCCGGCTCACCGAGCAGGACGTCGATGAGGCGATGCGTGAGGTCCGCCGGGCCTTGCTCGAAGCCGACGTCAACTTCAAGGTGGTCCGCAACTTTGTCTCGGCAGTCCGCGAGCGTGCGGTTGGCGAGGAAGTTCTCAAGGCGGTTACTCCTGCGCAGCAGGTTATTGCGATCGTCAACGAAGAACTGATCAAAATCCTCGGTTCGGAACGCGTTCCGCTGGAATCGGCCAGCCAGCCTCCGACCGTCATCATGCTGGTCGGACTCCAGGGCTCCGGTAAGACGACACACATCGCAAAACTCGCCAAGCACCTGCGTGACGAGGGCCAGAGCCCGATGCTGGTGGCGGCTGACGTGTATCGTCCTGCCGCAATCGATCAGCTACACACGCTGGGCCGCCAGATCGACATGCCGGTCTACTCCGAGCCTGAAGAAGGTGACCCGGTCAAGATCGCCTGGAACGGTATTCGTGCGGCAAAAGATCGCTCGGCAACCGTCGTACTGGTCGATACGGCCGGGCGATTGCAGATCGATGAACGCATGATGACCGAGCTGGTGGATCTCACCGAGCGTATCAGCCCGACGGAAACGCTCCTGGTTGCCGACGCAATGACCGGGCAGGAAGCGGTCAGCGTTGCCGAGACGTTCCACGAGCGACTGAAATTGACCGGACTGATCCTGACCAAGATGGACGGCGACGCCCGCGGTGGTGCGGCGCTGTCGATCCGCTCCGTGGTCGGCGTTCCCATCAAGTTCATCGGTACGGGCGAGAACGTCGACGCGCTGGAACCGTTCTATCCAGACCGCCTGGCAGGGCGAATCCTGGGTATGGGCGACGTTGTCTCGCTGGTCGAGCGTGCTCAGCAGCAGATGACCGAAGAAGACTCCCACAAGCTCGAGGAGAAAGTTCTCGAGGGGCGATTCAACCTGGAGGACTTCCTCAGCCAGCTGCAGCAGCTCAAGCAGATGGGCCCACTCTCCCAGATTCTGGAGATGATTCCCGGAATCGGCCAGGCTATGCGGCAGAGCAATGTCCAGATCACCGATGATCAGTACAAACACGTTGAAGCGATGATCTACTCGATGACGCCAGATGAGCGGCGCCATCCGGACATCATCAAGCCGAGCCGCCGAAAACGGATCGCCGCCGGCAGTGGGACGTCTTCCGATCAGGTGAACCAGATGCTCAATCAGTTCCGCCAGATGCAGAAGATGATGTCGCAGATGGGACAGATGGGCGGCGGAGGCGGCAAGAAGCGTGGAGGCGGCCTGCGAAGTCTCCTCGGCGGCGGCGGCAACCCGCTGGGCGGGATGAGCGAAGCCGATCTCGAGCAGATGATGGGTGGCGCCGGTATGTCGGGCGGAATGCCCGAAGGCCTTCCTGGTGGTCTCCCCGGGTCGTCTGGCGGCGGACGCAGCGGCGGCGGTCAGGGCTCTTCAACCCAGCTGCAGCCGAAGCATGCAAACAAGCGCAAGAAAAAGAAGCGCTCCAAGGGCAAGAAACGCTAGTTGACCGGCACCGATGTCCGGACAGATACAACAGAAACCGCGATGGAACATCTGGCTCCCGCGTCGCCAAAGCAGCACACCTGGTTGAAGCGGTTGGCGAACATTTCGATCTTTTACAAGATCCTCATCGCCAACTCATCCATCGTCGTTGTCGGAGCAATCGCTGGCACCTATCTCACCCTGCGCTTCGGCGACAATGTCGAATCAGTTCTCGAGTTCGTCCTGCTCTTCGCCATGATCGGCACGCTGGTGAGTGTCGTCGTCAACTGGATGGTGCTCAGGGCGACCTTTCAGCCGCTGGACGAGCTGGAGCGCACGGTCGATCAAGTCCGGCAGGGTAATTTCAGCGTGCGTGCCTCGAAGCCCGATTTCGGCGATCCAAATATCGACGCCCTCAGCCAGACGATGAACGGGATGCTCGATACTGTGGAGCGGTACCGTGCGCAGCTCCACAATCTCTCGATGCAGGTTGTCAGTGCCCAGGAAGAAGAACGAAAGCGGATCGCCCGGGAGCTTCACGACGATACAGCTCAGGTGCTAACCGCCCAGTTGCTCCGGCTGAAGACACTGGAAGCAACGTCCGCTCAGCTCGATGCAGACAACCTGCAACAGCTCATCGATATGACCGCAGCAGCGCTCGAAGATGTCCGCCATATGGCCTACGAGCTCCGACCGCCCAGCATCGATGATCTCGGCCTGCATGCCTCCGTTGAAAGCCTGACCGCACAATTCCGCGAGCGGTTCGGCATTCCGATCGCCTATCACACCGAAGGGAGCAAGCGTCGGTTCCCCTCGGGCATCGAGATCGCCATGTATCGTATTGTTCAGGAAGCGCTGACGAATGTCGCCAAGCACGCAAATGCCGACTCGGCCACCGTCGAACTCGGTAGCGATGAACGATTCGTCTGGGCGCGAGTTCAGGATCACGGAACCGGGTTCGACCCAATGAGCGTCGACCGCAGCGATGGAAGTGGCCTTGGACTCTTCGGAATGCAGGAGCGCACAACGCTTTTCAACGGTAAACTCAAGATAGTCGCTGCACCGGGACGCGGAACAACCGTAACCGTGCGGATCCCGCTTCCGGAGCACGCCTCGATCAACTCCAACATACCCACCCCGGAGGTTGCCCCATGAGCACGATGAGCGTAAAGACAATCTCGGTGATGCTTGCCGACGATCACGGTATCGTTCGCGCCGGATTGCGGGCATTGCTCGACTCACAGCAGGATATCGACGTCGTCGGGGAAGCCTCGACCGGCGATGAAGCTGTGGCACTGGCCGAGCAACTCCAGCCAGACATCATCATTATGGACATCTCCATGCCCGGAGGTGGTCTGGAAGCTACCCGGAAGATCGCCAAGCTCGAGCTTGCCACCCGCATTCTGATCCTGACGATCCATGCCGAAGAGCGCTATCTCTTGCCAGTGCTCGAGGCCGGAGGATCAGGCTATGTCCGGAAAGCGAGTCTCCACACGGATCTGATCGACGCAATCCGGACCGTATTCCGGGGAGAAGTCTTCCTGGAGCCAGCGGCAACGCGGATGTTACTGCAGGGCTATCTGGATCGCGCGAACGACGGTATCGAGCTGGATCCCGGAAAACTGCTCTCCGAACGCGAGCGTGAAGTGCTCAAACTGACTGCCGAGGGATTCACCGCACAGGAGATCGGCGATCAGCTGTTCCTGTCGCCAAAGACGGTGGAGACCTACCGGCACCGGATCATGCACAAACTCGGCTTCAGTCACCGCTCAGAGCTGGTGCGCTATGCACTCCGAGCTGGACTGCTCGATCCGGCAGCGCAGTAGATCGATTAGCATCTGGTTTGCGCGCGCTCGGATCTGAGCGCGCGCGACTACTCGCCCTCAGGACGCTGAACGTGGAGACGCCTGATCGACTTCCAGGATTTCGCCCAGGATATCGGGCCGCGACACCTCGCCCGAGCCCCTGATTATCCCGTTTACCAGGACAACCAGAACCGGTGTGATTGCTACCAGGGCTGTTGCAACAGGAATTCCGTAGCCGCCATACGTTCTGGCAACCAGGACACCTGTCACGATAACTAACGTGATCAGAACAAGCCCTGATGCGGACCATTGAGCGCGACTCGACAACGGCTGCGCCCGTATCCACCACACACCAGCCAGGCCCCAGAGGATCATTATTCCCAGGATAGCGGCAGACACACCGGATACGATCGGGTTGAATGGAATCACCGACACATCTGAGATTCCGGCCAGTAACGCTTGCGGTCCACCGACTCCGTACCGCAAGAATCCGAGTATGCTCAGTCCTCCAACCACTGACACCAGGCCGAAGGTGACGCCAAACGCCCGTCCGAGCCGGATCGGCGGCTTCCTGCCACGAGTCACACGCCAGACGACGCCCGCCCAGAGAATCCCAAAAACTGCGACCGATTCCCGGGTAAAGCTCTCCGCTCCGTAGACCATCACCGCGAGATCGTCATGCACCAGTCGTGCGACGATGTCGATCGTAGCGTTGGCACTACCATCGTTCTCCAGTACAAGTACGTGCGGAGCCCAGACGGCGTCATCGCAACAGCGAATCAGCTCGTTGAACGAAAAGCTAGTATCCGGACCATAGCTGGCGACGACCTCACCGGCGCGACCATCAACCAGATTCACCGCAACAGGTTGATCGGCCGAAACCCTCCCCACGAGCCGGTGATAGTGAAGTTCACCGGAAAACTCGCGCGTCTCACCGGGCTCGAGCGTCACACGCTCGTTCACCAGACCAACGTCCCCATGGGCCAACGCTGGAGAACTCGTCACCGCCAGCAGCAGCGTGATCACAAGTCCGAAGATGACTCGTCTAAGCAATTTTCTGTTGTCTAACCGGCTCGAGAATCTCCATGTAAGCCTTTCAACAACATCCCTGTCACCGTGTAACTGGTCTGAGCCAGAAATTGACATGCCTTGCACTCCTTGTGAAAGCCGGTCCACATCGGACCATGTCACACGTATGACACGGCTAATCACAGAATAGCCCCGCGAGGATCGGTTGACAAGTATTGCGTATGCCCAAAATCTTCACGAGCTTCGTCAGGGTGGCTAGCGCGGTGGAGCTACTCGGGCTGTGAAGGTCGAGCGCAGCCCGAGGTTGTGGCATCAAACTAGTGGGAGGCTTGTCAGTCGCTACTGGAGAATCATCGTCTACTTGCCGACATTGAGCCCCAGCAGGTTTTTCGCATTGCGAGCGAAGATCTTGTTCTTGACTTCCTGCTCGACTGGCAACTGGTCGATGATGATCGAGCACTTGCGGAGATCGCCCACCTGGTGTGGATGATCACTGCCCAGCATCATCCGGTCTTCGCCGCAGAACTTCAGCACCATCATCGTCACGTCAGGATCGAAAAGTACCGTGTCGTAGTACATCTCCCGGAAATACTCCATCGGGGAGCGCTGCAGTTTGCCGGCGATCTCGGGATAGATGTTGTAGCCACGCTCGATACGCTCAGCCATCATCGGCAGCACTCCACCGAGATGAGTCTGGATGAGGATCAGCCTGGGATACCGATCCAGCACACCTGACAGCACCATTCGGGCGGCCGCAGCCGTGGTGTCGTAGGCGAATCCGAGCAAGGCCACCAGTCGATGGTCATTGATCGCCGCGCTGTACGACGGACCCGTCGGGTGGACGACGATCGGAACACCGAGATCGGCCGCCGCTTCCCAGACCGGATCGAACTTCGGGTCATCCAGTGTATCGCCGTTGATATTGGAGAAGATCATCCCGCCGACCAGACCGAGATCACGCACCGCACGCTGGAGTTCTTTCGCGGCCGCTTCCGGCGCCTGCATTGGCAGTGTGGCGAAGAACTGAAACCGATCCGGGTACTGCTTCACCAGATCGGCGTATTCGTCATTTGCGATCCGAGCCAGTTCGATACCGTATTCCGGCTCTTCGACGTGGACGCCCGGGGTGGTCAGTGACATCACCGACATATCGATCTTGTAGGTGTCCATGTCACGCAGGCGGGTCTCGACAAACCGGTGAGCATCAGCAACAACGTTGTAATCACCGGCGTACTTCACCAGCATCTGCCCGGAATCTTCATGCACGACCTCGGCGTGGTTGCTCTTCTTCTCGATCGCTTTGAGGTACTCGGATGGATAGAAGTGTGTGTGGACGTCGACACGCATTGAATTGCCTCTCCCTGAACGGTCTCTGTGACATTGACGGATGCCGGCAGGGTAGCATGATGAGGCGGGATCCGGTAAGCCCAGGCTAGGTTCGCCGCAATCGATGGATCCGGACGATGACGCCGGTGTCGTCCATCTCGGGCCATGGGCCAGGCCGCTCGACAACCTGATCTGTCCAGCCCCGATCGATGGCTTGCTCGATGAACAGATCGGCAGACTTGCGTCGTGGCTCGGCGAGCCAGAGCAACCCACCCGGAGCCACCAGCCATTCAGCGATGTCGAGCAGCGGTTCGATATCTCGCTGTTCGTAGAGGACGTCGGCAGCCAGCACCACCGGAAAGCCTTCGCCAGTGAAGTCCCGAAATTCCCGGGATGGCTCACGCCAGTTCATCTGCATAGCGGCTGGCTCAGGCAGGCTATTCTCGGAGATGTTGTAGGCCGCCAGTTGCAGCGATTCATCCGCATAGTCGGTGATAATGAGGTCAGCACCAACCGAGAGCGCCGCCATCGCCGTGACGCCCAGCCCGGAACCGAGCTCCAGCACACGGCCATGTTGCACCAGATCCGGCTCCAGCAGAACCTCATCAGCCAGAGCGATGCCGCTAGGCCAGAGCGCTGCCCAGTACGGCAGGTTCTCCTCGGGATCGTTCTCGGCCAGCGTCAGCAGGGAATCGATGTCGTCCGGTTTGGTGATCTGCCACGAGGCGCCAGAGATCGGCAACTGGATCTGGATATCCTCCAATGGTCCCAGCTTCTCGATGGCGTGACGGCGACGAGCCGCCGCCACACCTTTCTTCGCAGCATCGAACCATCGCCCAGCGGTCGAGCGCTCCCCTTCCGGGCTACTCACCCCCACTGGCCTTTGCCAGCGTGCCGACCCGGGTGATCCCGACGTTCACCTTCAGCTTGCCGACTTTGACTTCATCAACGAACCCGCTAATGTCATCCGGCGTTCCTGGAGTGAGCTCTTCGGACAGTGTTTCCGCCTTGATGTAGTCAGCATGCTCGGCGATCGCCTGCGCCAGATCGCCTTCCGCGTGATACACGGTGTTGATCGTGTCCTCGATCTGCAGTTCGGCCCGCTTGCGGGCATCCTGCACACCACGCACGAAGTCCCGGGCCATCCCTTCGCGCTCCAGCTCCGGAGTGATCTCCAGATCGAGCGCCACGATGTAGTCCCGATCCTCCACAACACTGAAGCCTTCGCGATCGGTGACGTCGACCAGGTATTCGTCGGCCATCAACTCGACGGTCTCGCCATCGACAGTGATCTCGGCCGGGCGCCCGGTGCGCTTCAGTTGCGCCAGTCGGGACGGATCGAGCTTCATGATCTCGGCGCGAACAGCGTTGACCTGGCTGCCGTACTTCGGGCCAAGCACTTCGAAGTTCGGTCGAACGCTGTAGCTGACGTACTCATCCGGGTTTTCCATGATCTCGAACGCCTTGACGTTAAGCTCTTCCAGGAGTTGTGCCTGCATTCGATCGACCGCCTCCAGCGCGGAACCCTGACGAACGCCGGCCAGCACGCGCCCGAGCGGCTGCCGAACCTTGACGTTGGCCTTGCTCCGGGCGGCACGACCAAGCCCGACGACGTTGATCAGGGCGGACATGTCCCGGGTGAGTTCGGCATCGATCTTCGACTCATCGACCATCGGGTAGTCATCGAGGTGGACCGAGACCGGTGCGTTCGGATTCACCGTGCGGACCAGGTTCTCGTACATCGTCTCGGTGACATACGGCATGAACGGCGCAAGCATCTTCGTGGTATCCACCAGCACCTCGTGGAGCGTTAGATAGGCCGCAATCTTGTCCTGATCGCTCTCGGTCTTCCAGAAACGACGCCGGTTGCGGCGGATGTACCACTGTGACAGTTCATCGACGACGAAATTCTCGATCGTCCGGGCTGCGCCGAGCGAGTCGTAGGCGGAGATGCGCTCGTGAACTGTCCGGATCACTTCCTGCAAGCGAGAGATGATCCAGCGGTCGATCTGGGTGCGCTGCTCGATCGGGATATCGTGCTCGTTCGGGTCGAACCCATCCAGCGCAGCATAGTTGGCAAAGAAGGCGTAAGAGTTCCAGAGCGGGAGCAGGAACTGTCGACGCACTTCATCACCGAGCTTGTAGCCGAAGTTCAGGTTTGCGGCCGGGTTGTGCTTCAGATAGAGCCAGCGCATGACGTCGACACCCATGATGTCAGCGCCTTCGTTGAACTCGATCGAGTTGCCCTTGCTCTTGTGCATCTCCTGGCCTTTTTCGTCCCGCATGAGGGCGAAGCCGAGGACCGTCTTGAACGGAGAATTGCCTTCCAGCACGGTGCCCTGAGCGAGCATGGAGTAGAACCAGTTGCGGAACTGGCCGGGGAAGGACTCAGTGATAAAGTCAGCCGGATACCATTCTTCCCAGTACTCGCGATTGTGCCGGTACTCGAGCGTGGAGAACGGCACGACACCGGCATCGAGCCAAGGGTTCCCGACATCAGGAATCCGGGATGCTTTGTCGCCACATTTCGGACATCCGATCTTCACCTTGTCGACCCACGGCCGGTGTGGTGAGTGACCGGAGAATTCGTCCCAGCCCTCGATTGCCCGCTCCTGCAACTCGGTTTCACTGCCAACCACGTCGAAATGTTCGCAGGAATCGCAGACCCAGATCGGCAGCGCAAGACCCCAGTAGCGCTTCTTGGAAATCATCCAGTCGTCCATGTTACGGAGCCAGTCCAGCTCACGATCGAGGCCGAACTCCGGAATCCACTGGACCTGACGTGCGGAATCCTGGATCTGCTCCCGCCACGGATCGACGGCGATGAACCATTCCTCCACAAGGCGGAAGACCAGATCGGTCTTGCAGCGCCAGCAGGTGGGGTAGCGATGCTTGTAGTCGTAGTCGTGGTAGAGGATGCCTTTGTCACGCAGGCTGCGAATGATCGGCTTGGCAACATCGTGGACATACTCTCCGGTGAGCCAGTCGAAGCCATCCCGGTAGGTGCCGTTCTCATTCAGTGGAGCAACGATATCCAGCCCGTGCTCTTTTGACAGGCCAAAGTCCTCGCGACCGGCGCCCGGCGCAATGTGAACGATACCGGTACCCTCGGCGGCGGAGACCTCATCCCAGGAGATCACCTTGTGGGTCACCGACTGCTCGGCCGGAAGCTCGTCGAACGGCCCCTGATAGGCCCAGCCGAGCATCTCCTTGCCCTTGATCTCGCCAAGGACCTCATGATCGCCACGGATCGCGGTCTGGGCGGCTTCTTTGGCAACATAGATGATCTTCTCGTCCTGCTGCACTTTGACGTAGTCCAGATCTGGATGAACGGCCGCGGCAACGTTGGCGGCTAGCGTCCAGGGAGTCGTGGTCCAGACCATCAGATGCTCATTCTCACGGTCCACCAGCGGGAACAGTAGATAAACGCTGCGGTGAACCAGATCCTGGTAGCCCTCGGTGGCCTCCATCTCGGAGATACCGGTCTCACAGCGAGGGCACCAGGGCATGACGTCTTCACCCCGATAGATAAAGCCTCGCTCATGGCAGACCTTCAGAAAGTGCCAGATGGTGTAGTTGTTCTCATCGGACATCGTGAAGTAGGAGTTTTCCCAGTCCATGAAGTTGCCGAGACGCTTGGTCTGCTCGGTCTGAATGTGGGCGTACTTGTAGACTCGCTCTTTGCAGCGCTGGACGAACTCGTCGATGCCGTAGTTCTCGATATCCTGCTTGGAGTTGAATCCGAGCTCTTTCTCGACCTCGACCTCGACCCAGAGACCCTGGCAATCGAAGCCGTTCTGATAGCGCTGCTTGAAGCCGAGCATGGTGTGGTAGCGCTGATAGAAGTCCTTGTAGGCCCGACCCCAGGCGTGGTGGACACCCATCGGATTGTTGGCGGTGATCGGCCCGTCGATGAACGACCACTTCTTATCTGAATCGTCGTTGCGGGTCAGGTACTTATCGACGATACCCTCCCGGTACCACCAATCGAGCGTCTTGCGTTCTTCGGCCGGAAAATCGACCCTGGACGATACGGACTTGAACACCATCTCTGTCTCCCTAGCTACAACTACGTCAGACGAGAGCGAAAACCATCTACTCTGAAACTCGATCTCCCTCTCCCAGTATTGGGAGAGGGTCGGGGTGAGGGCAAGAAAATACCCCGCCCTCGATCAAGAGGACGGGGTTACCCGCGGTACCACCTCAGTTAGCCTGTAATACAGACTCACTCGTAGGACAGTTCATCCGGAATGAATCTAGGTCAAAACTGTCCCGGCCGCGGTATCGGGCGGCTCCCGGTCGTCTCTACTCTGGTGATCGCTTCACCATTTCTGACAACGGCTCCGGAATGATCTGCCACATCGGTCCGATTGCCCCCGGCTTCCACCTGCCCCGGAGTCGCTGAGCGGGACCAACGCGCACCTGGTTCCGTCTAACGCCATTTCTCGAATTGTCCAGCCGATACGTTACCAACTTGTCGTAACAACGTCAACGAACACAGCCAGCAACCCTTGCTAGACCTGTTCCCTTTGGCGCTGACCGGTAGACCGGTGACCCGTTCGGCTCCGCTCAGGGCAGGGGCAGACGGAGCTGCCCGATCTACCAACCGCTCAACGTTTCTGCAAAGGAGTCTAGAGCTTTCGTCCACGGGACTGGACCCAGAAGAACTCCACCAGGAATGACAGGATGATCGCACCGAGCAGGGCCGGAATAATCGCAATCCCACCCAGGGATGGGCCGAAGCCACCCAGTATCCAGCCACCAAGCCAGCTACCTACCAGTCCGGCAACAACAGCGCCGAGCAATCCATACGGCAATTTTCCGGGAACGATCTGATCAGCAATGAATCCGACGATACCAGCAATGATCAGCGTGAACACCAGGCTCACTAACCCGAGGGTTACATAGATCGCAAGAACGACGGCGACCAGGATTCCAAGCAGAATAAGCACCACGATCATCGAGTATTCTCCCCACTGCGCAGAACCGGTTCGACCAACTCATCGTATGCGTATAACGTGAATCTGAGCAGACGCGCTTAAGCCTTGATTCAGGTTCAGAAGATACTATCCCACTTCAGGACGATTGGGTCTCCGTCTGATTCGTCGATCTCACCTACCCTCAAAGGGAGATTCAGGGTGAGACATCGTCCCGGCAGAATAGTCTATTGGGGAGTCCCGGCGCAAGAATCATGCAGATCAATCTGTTCCAGCAATTGCGCGGGAACGTTACAACAGGGAGCACCGATCGAATGAATCGAGCAGTTATCACATCGCGATTGCGAAGTCCGCTCGGCATCTTCATCCAGTTCGGCATTGTGGTGGCTCTACTTGGCTCCGCCTACTTCTGGGTGGCTCCCGCCTCCGATGCACAGGCCAACCAGGCAGAATTTCAGGAATCTCTCGATCGCATCAACACCTACCGCGCCTGGATGGGTGTCGAGCCATTGCAAATGGATTCCGCGCTGATGGCGGCGGCGCAGTCGCACGCCGACTACTACGCTCGAAACAGCGGGAACATGCCTGGATTGCATAACCAGACTCCTGGAGCTCCTGGCTTCACCGGTGCAACGATGAGAGATCGTGCCGCATATTTCGGCTACGAGGGCTCGATCAACGAAAACGTGGGCTTGAGTGGGTCGATGGTCTCCACGGTCGATTGGTCGATCGCGACCATCAATCACCGGTTGACCCTGATCGATCCCCGCTACACCGATATCGGTTTTGGCGTGGTCGACGGTATGGAAACCATCAAGATCGGCACCCGCAACTTCTCCCAGACCGCAGAACCGGCCTGGCAGGCATGGCCGGTTGATGGCTTGTCGAACGTTGGCCACTCCTACCTGGGATCAGCCCCCAGTCCATTCAGCAATGTACCGTATCCAGTCGGGTATCCCATCACGATGAAGTATCACGGTGGTGGTTCGGTCCAGTTCCACTCGGCGACGCTTAGTGCCAACGGCAGTGAGGTTTCGGCACTCACCGGTGTTGGCGACGGCTGGCTGAGCCGCAACACGATGATGATCCTGGCAACCAACCCACTACAAGCAAACACCACCTATCAGGTGGAGGTAGAAGCAACGGCCGATGGTGATCGCTCGACGCATACCTGGAGTTTCACCACTGGTTCATCCAACACCTCACGTCCGACACTCGATGGCGGATCATCTCCGCCCCCGTCAGCACCTCCGGAGCCGACGGCAACTCCGGAACCGACAGCAACTCCGGAACCCGAGATCGAGATTCCCGCGCGTCTCTTGCAAACTGATGAACCGTTCCAGAAAACCTGGGCGAACGCCGACGGACCAGTGGCGATGGATATGATCGACCGATCCTGGCTCTGGGGACCCGATACGTTCCTGAACGGAACAGAGACCTACTATGACGCCCCCGGCGAAGAGCGTCAGATCGCCTACTTCGACAAGAGCCGGATGGAGATCAACGACCCATCGGCTGATCCAGATTCAATCTGGTATGTCACCAACGGGCTGCTGGTGCGCGACATGATCCGCGGTGTGATCCAGGTTGGCGATAACGAGTTCGTTGAGCACGAGCCGGCACAGATCGCCCTGGCTGGAGACAACCTGTCAACCAATTCATCAGCGCCGACCTATGCCAGCCTTCGTCAGCATTCGGCGATGAACAGTGGCCATCAGGAACCAGATCGCACCGGACAGCCGGTCATCAGCTGGCTGACGGCAAACGGGGAACTGCACGATGATGGTGATGTTCCGTCTGGCGTGACCTACGGGTATTACCATGGTGAGACCGGCTTCAACGTGGCCGATGTCTTCTGGGACTCGATCTCCACCGCTGGCCACTACGACTGGATGTACGCAGTCGGCCATCCGATCACCGATCCCTACTGGGTCTACACAAACGTGGACAGTGAGCCGACCTGGGTACTGGTTCAGGCATTCCAGCGGCGATTGCTCACGTTCACGCCGAGCAATGACCCGGACTGGCAACTGGAGATGGGCAACGTCGGACGTCACTACTACACCTGGCGCTACGACGAAGCGCCACCCAATTGAGGTGACGCCGCAGCGCAATCCACTGAGTTTCGCCCGGGCGCTGGCACTCTAGAGCCAGCGCCCGAACCATTCGGTGATCTTCTTCAGTCTCTCGATTCGACGCCTGGGCGATCCGGTTCTGGAGAGTCCATGACTCTCGTTTGGAAACCGCACGAACTCCACCGTTCGCCCGAGCCGCTTCAGCGAGATGAATAACTGTTCGGCCTGTTCGATCGGGCAGCGATAGTCTTCCTCACTGTGCAGGATCAGTAACGGAGCGGTCATCTGCTCCACATAGGTGATCGGTGACAGCCGCCAGTAGAGCTCCGGCTCGTCGAAATAGTCGACCCCGAAGGTATAGACGTTCGAGTTGAAGCTGATGTCGTCGGTGCCGTACATCGAGACATAGTTCGTGCACGACCGCATCGTGATCGCGGTCCGGAACCTGTCCGTGTGCCCGAGCAGCCAGTTGGTGAGGATGCCGCCATATGAGCCACCCAGCACGCC
>REEK01000023.1 GCA_007695115.1 Sphaerobacteraceae bacterium | reverse complement strand
AGAATCGGGCGGGTAACCAGACCAGACGGGGGAGGTGGTGGCAACATTAAATCGTGATCCCACGCCGGGTCTGGCTTTTTATCTGACGGATACCGCGCTGCACCTTGATCTCGGACTCCCCTTTAATCCCCAAGAACGGCTCAACCCGGCGATTATAGGGCAAGACGGAACAATCTGCGCAAGTCGACGCGTTTCAGCGACCGGGCTCCGATACCGGAGTCTGGACGTGCCGCGGAACGGCTCAGGTAGCTGTCCGCTCTATCTGCTCATCTGGCAAGGCACTCTCTGCCGTTGCGGCGGTGATCTCTTCGTCAGCAGTATGAATCCCGCGGTAGACCAGTGCGCCAAGTGCGCCACCGATCATCGGGCCGACAATGAACATCCAGAGTTGAGCCATAGCCCAGCCGCCAACGAAGATTGCCGGGCCGATGCTTCGCGCCGGATTGACCGATGTGTTGGTGATAGGGATACTCACGAGATGTATGAGAACCAGTACCAACCCGATCGCAACTCCAGCGAAGCCGACCGGCGACGAACGATGAGTTGCTCCAAGCACGGTCAGAACGAGTAACGCAGTCAGCGCGATCTCAATCGAAAAGCCAGCAAGCAAACTATATCCAGCCGGTGAGTTTTCGCCGTAGCCGTTTGCGCCCAGGCCCGCTGTGGAAGGCTCATAGCCGCCAGGTGCCCCCGTCGCAATGAGCCAGATCAGTCCAGCGGCAATGAATGCGCCTGCTACCTGCGCAACAACGTAGCCACCTGCTAATCTCGGCTCGATCTTCCGAGTAAGCAACAGTCCGAGCGTTACAGCCGGGTTCACATGGCACCCGGAAACTGGGCCAATCACGTAGATCATGGCAAGCAGGGAAAGTCCGAACGCCAGAGCAACCCCGAGTGCTCCCACGACCTCTCCCGCAAAGACTGCGGTGCCAACTCCACCCAGGACGAGCACAAATGTGCCAACGAATTCTGCGAGGTACTTTCGTGACTCCCCAATCATTGGTAGGCCCTTCTCTATAGTATGTCCACGGAATCACACAACGCTCGGGATCCGTGCAAGCGCAAGCATCATCGTGGGTGCTCAGGCGGAGTCACAAACAACTACACTATGCTGCAGGGATAACCCGGGCTACCTGGATTTGTAGCCGACAAGTAGCTGTAAGCAGTATAGATTAATTGTTTCAAACTTTCACCTTTTTTCTGACTAATTTGCCGGGTGTCATATTATGGGGTGAGAGGCGACAATTCAGCGTAATCTAGCGTATCGAGGAGATCAGACATGCGCATCGCAATCGGCCAGATCATGCACGAGACAAACACGATGTTCGGCCCCCCAACCCCGGTCGAAGAATTCCAGCGCCAGGGATGGGATATCGGGCAGGAAATTCTCGACGAAGACACCGGGGTGAGAACCTACCTGGGTGGGATGATCGATGCCGGAGAACGGCACCGGGTAGAGATCATCCCGACGTTCTCGGCCAACGCTCATCCGTCCGGAACAATCGAGCGAGAGGCCTTCGACACCATGCTCTCGACACTTCTGGATGGAATCCGCAACGCTGGCGAGCTGGATGCTGTCTGTGTCGCACTGCACGGTGCCGGGTCCGCCGAAGGAATCGACGATATCGAGGGCACCACCCTGCGGGCGATCCGGGATCTCGTCGGACCAGACCTGCCGATCATCGCCACGCTCGATCTCCATTGCCATTCGACTGATCTGATGCTGGAGAGCGCCACCGCACTGCTGACGGTGCACGAGTATCCGCACGTCGATTCTTACGAACGTGGCTACGAAGCAGTCGAACTGGCCGTCCGCACCGTCACCGGGACCGTCAAACCGGTGACGCACCTGACCCGGCTCCCGATGGCGATCGCGCCGATCACCAGCTTCCACGGCCCGGCCCGGAAGGTGAACGAGCGTTGTTGGGAGTGGGAAGAAAAAGGACTGGTAGACGTAACCTTCGTGCATGGTTATCCGCACACCGATGTCCCGATCATCTCCGCCAGCGTGATTGCTGTCGCCGATAGCGATCCGGATCTCGCCCGGCAGGCGACCGAAGACGTGGCGAACATGATCTGGGAGATGCGGGAGGAGTTCCGCACCGAGCTTCCCCAGCCAGCTGAGGCAATCGCCGACGCGCTCGAGCATGACGGTCAACCGGTGGTCATCGCCGAGGTCTCGGACAATCCGGGTGGCGGATCACCGGGAAGTGGAACCCACCTCCTGCGGGCGATGATCGATGCCGGGCTGGAGAGCGCCACGTTCGGGTTCGTCTACGACCCGGAAACGGCTGAGCAGGCGCACGATGCCGGTGTCGGAGCCACGATCGAGGTCCACATCGGCGGGAAGATCGACCCGAACAACCTGGGCGAAGCGATCAAGGCGAAGGCGTATGTCAAAGCGATCACCGACGGTAAACACATCACCACCTCACCGATGGGGCAGGGGAGCGAGCGCAATCTCGGCAAGATGGCCCGCCTGGTAATCAACGGCATCGACGTGATCATCGGATCGGAGAGTCATCAGACAATCGACACCGGTCCGTTCCTGCTGCACGGAGTCGATGTCACTCGCTACAAGGTCGTCGGGTTGAAATCACAAAACCACTTCCGGGCCGGGTTCGAGCCGATCGCATCGAAGATCATCCGCACCGATCCGCCAGGATGGACCACATCCAACCTGAAACAACTCGGCTACCAGCGCATCGCCCGCCCGATCTGGCCGCTGGATGATGGTGTGGAGCGGTAGCTACAACCTCAACGCGACACCACCAGGCAAGAAGAAACGCCGGGGAGTGACTCCCCGGCGTCTGTCTATGCTGTTCTCTGGAATGAGTCGAACTACGCGGTGGCGCCACCAACGATCGCGGCCAGCGTCATCGGCACCAGTTCAACCAGGATAACGATGAAGAAGCCGGCTCCGACGATCGCGCCGATGATCGGAACCCCGAACGCCGCCCCGACGAGGAGAAACAGACCGGATGCCAGCGCTGCCGGGATGATCGAAGAGATGATTGCTGATCCAACTCCGCCTGATTTGCGTCCACCGACGAACCCCGCGATCAGCGGACCAACCACGGGAATCCAGAAGAGCAGGATCGCCAGTCCCAGCATCCAGAGCGTGCCGGAAAGAACCGATCCCTGCTGTGCGTTTGCTGTTGACATATGCATTCCTGACATGAGTAAACACGAGAATCATTCAAACGTATCCTTCAGTCAGTGACGCAAACGGGGTGCCATTCCGGCTGCCCCCATTGAGCCAGCGATTCATGAGGTAGGAGCCGTCTCCTACACACGATGTACTGTCTGCGTGTGGAAAACTCTCCAGCAGGTGCGCTCCGCCGTTCTTGGAAAGGAACTTTCCTGTGTCAGATTCCCTCAACCTCAGTGCCGATGAGGTGCTGACAACGACCCGATCCGTTCGCAAACGTCTCGATTTCTCACGCCCGGTCGATCCAGCGGTGATCCGGGAGTGTCTGGAGATCGCGGGCCAGGCGCCATCGGCATCGAACCGGCAGGACTGGCACTTCATCTTCGTTACCGAACCGGAGAAACGGGCGCTGCTGGCAGACATCTACGCGCGTGGTGCCGAGATCTCCTACGCCAGCCGGGACAACCAGGACCTGGCAGTCAGCGAGGACAAACGCCGGGTGCGGGAGTCATCTCAGTATCTGATCAAACACATGGCCGAGGCGCCGGTGCTGTTCATCCCCTGCATCGAAGGACGCACCGATAATGCGCCGGTCGAGAAGCAGGCTTCGCGCTGGGGAACGATTGTCCCGGCGATGTGGAGCTTTATGCTAGCGGCACGGAATCGAGGACTCGGCACCTGCCTGACAACCATGCACCTGAATCTGGAACGCGAGGCTGCCGAGGTACTGGAGATTCCCTACGATGAGATCATGCAGGTCGGGCTGATTCCGGTCGCCTACACGAAGGGTACCGACTTCAAACTGGCGAAACGACAGCCACTCGATTCGGTGATGCACTGGGAGGGCTGGTAGAGTCCGGCCATCTGCCCCAGTTCATGTCCGGAGACACGAAAATGCCGGGAAGTAGCATGCTACTTCCCGGCATTTGCATTCGCTCGATTGGTCGACTGGCTCTTAGCTCACCAGTTCGATTCCCGCTGTCTTACAGTCTTCGATCAGTTCCAGAATCGGCTCGTCCGAATCCTGAGACTCGGCTTCGTTACCGGAGTGAATCCGGCTCATGCCGAGCTCGGCCATGTTCTGGAGTTTCTCAACGCGTTCCTGGCCCTTCATCCCACGCCAGAAGACCAACGCCGACACATTCAGCGTGGCCGGATCGCGGTCGATCTCTTCGCAACGCTCGCGGATGATCGGCATCCACTCGGAGATGACATCGGGATCGGGGCCATCGAGGTTGAGCTCGTCGGCGTACTTCGCGGCCAGTCTCCAGGTCACCTTCTGACCGTTGCCACCAACGATGATCGGCATCCGTGGTTTCCGGATACTGAGCGGGTTCATATCCAGCTCGTTGATCTCGTACCGTTCGCCCTTGTAGGACGAGGGACCCGGCTCCAGCATTCGCGTCATAATCTCCAGCGACTCACGCAGTCGAGCCAGACGCTCTTTCGGTGGTGGGAATGGGATGCCGTAGGCGCTCCATTCCGGCTCGTGCCAGCCGGCCCCGATGGCGATCTCGGCACGGCCGCCGCTGATCACATCGAGCGTGGAGAACATCTTGGTCAGCACCGCGGGGTTCCTGAACGAAACACAGGCGACACCGGTGCTGAGATTGACCTTCTTTGTCACCTGAGCGATTGCCGTCAGGTGCATCATCGCCTCAACGGTCGGGCTCGGTGTATCCACCCGGATGCTCTGCAGGTGATCCGGCACCCAGATCGATTCGAAGCCGAGGTCATCAGCGAGTTTCGAGATCTCCAGACTGCGATCCCAGCATTTCTGTGGATCACGACCGGTCCAATCGGCACCGATCCCGTTGGAGACGAACAATCCTATCTGCATTCGTATTGATCCCTTCACAAAGCTGGTTTCCTCGTTGAACACCAGCACAGGTGCGCCAACTGTCGTTGTCGCAAATTCGTCACTGAATCGTGTCGTTACACCATAGCATGCGTGGAGTCGAACCGCGAGTGTCACGCAGAGAAGGTGATGCCGACCTGAAATCGTGCCACATAGTCATGGCGATTTATGCCCAGATGTGCGGTGATTTCTCAAAAGTTGACACTCGTCTACGCACACGATTTGGGACAAATGTACCTGAACAGAGCAATATGTCGTTCTGATCAGTTGCACAATCTGACCTCGTCTGTTAGTTTATCAACCTGAACTTGACGCGCCGACACAGGCGCCTGCGGCATCGCGTGTGGTCCACAAGCCAGCGCTGCTTCCAGGGTGCTTTGACCATGCCAGAATAAAAACCTCAGACTGGCAAAAACCGTCCCCGCTGGCGGAGAAAGACCTGGGCACCAATGACAATGAGAACGGGAATGTTTAACCGCCGCCATCTGACCTGGGCGGCGGTACTCGTCAGCTTGCTGATGATCGGCGGAATCGCCAGCATGACGAGCGCCCAGGACGGCGACATCATAACCCTGACGGACGATGACCCCCAGAGCCTCATCGGCGCGATCAATGACGCTAACGCCTCTTCAGTTCTGACAATTATCGAGCTGATGCCCGATGCTACGTACTCGCTGACTGATGCCAGAGACGGCATATCGCTTGATGTTGGGCCAACCGCTGTCGGATTACCGATCATCGAGTCGATGATTCGGATCACCGGAAATGGCGCAACGATCGAACGTGACCTGGAAGCTGAGGATGAGTTCCGGATCATGGATGTATCCAGCTCCGGATCACTTCTGCTCGAAGATGCAACGATCCGTGGTGGCTACCTGACACCGACCTCTTCAGTTGGAGGGGCTATTCAGAATTTCGGTACCTTGCAAATCAACGG
>REEK01000148.1 GCA_007695115.1 Sphaerobacteraceae bacterium | reverse complement strand
GGATCGAGAGTGCCCCGAAGATCGCCGCCGCGATTCTGGGTGTTTCTGCGTCGAACCCGGTGATTGTGCCGATTGCTGCGATGACAGCCACCAGCGGAATGGAGAGCGTCTCGGCGTTCTCGATTGCCGAGCGAATGCCGAAATCACTGGCCTGACGAGCCAGCAATCCATGGTCGAGCTCGGCATCGGCAAGACCGGGTGGATAGGTACTCAGGTGAAGCAATCGAGCGATCCCGGCGATGAGCGCAATCAGCACGATTCCGATCAACCCGCTCCAGACCAGCCAGGTTGGATCCAGCGGGGATCCCGATTCCGCCTCTGATTCTGGCTCTGTGGTGCTGCTGGAGTCCGTCTGCTCCGCCTCGCTCACGATCTGGCGTCTCCCGTTCCGGCGATCGTTATGGTGCGTGCTACACTTTGCGGCGAATCACCGCTGATTCTGACCGCATTCCGGGCGAGCTCCAGTACCGACTGGCCGCGTCCGGATGCATTGTAACGATACCGATGTCCTGACTGGTGATGATCAACAGCGTAACGGAGCCCAATGACCGATCAATCTCGCACGCAACCTGGTGAAATGCCGCCGAATCTGGTGGTCCGTGGCTACGGCAAGTTCTACGACGTTCTGACGCCGACCGGGCAGTTGCTCTGCACGGTTCGGGGAAATGTCAAACGGGAACGGCGCAAGACGGATCCCGTTGCCGTCGGGGATCGAGTCGAGATCACCGAACTGGGCAATGGGGAAGGGGTCATCGAGTCGGTAGCGCCTCGTCGTCGGGCATTGTCCCGTGAAGCACGGGGCCGGACCGATGTGGAACATGTCATTCTGGCCAACCCGGATCAGCTGATCGCGGTGTTTGCTGTGACCGAACCAGAACCGCACCCGCGGATGCTCGATCGTTTTCTCCTGATTGCCGAACGCGCCGGAATTGGCTCGGTGGTCTGCGTCAACAAGATCGACCTCGATATCTCGGGCGAGGGCCGCAAGCTGTTCGATCGCTACCATGAGGCCGGGTATCCGGTGATCTACTGCAGCGCTGATTCCGGTCAGGGGATCGATGAGCTGCGTGAGCATCTGCGCGGGAAGATCTCGGTTCTGGCTGGGCCGTCTGGCGTCGGGAAATCGAGCCTGCTGAATCAGATCGATCCCACCCAGAATATCCGGGTCGGTGAGGTCAGCGACGCCACCGGGAAAGGTCGACATACCACCACTGCTACCACCATCTTCCGACTGGCTGGCGAGACCTACATCGCAGACACGCCGGGGATCCGGCAACTGGGGCTCTATGGGGTCGTTCCGGAAGACCTCGATCAGTATTTCCCGGAATTCCGACCCTGGCTGAATGCGTGCTACTACCGGGATTGCACCCATATCGATGAGCCGGATTGCGCGATAATCGAAGCGCTGGATGCCGGAAAGATCAATCGGGAGCGATACGAGAGCTATCGGTCCCTGCGCCAGCCTGCTGTGGACGATGCCTGAGATCCCGACGCTGGACCCCAGACCGAGTGAAGGAGACGACCGTGGCTGATGCTATTAGCGCGATTCGGACTGGCATGAAGATGCTGGCGGCCGAGCATCATCAGGATATGCGGGAGATCGTCGCTGGCCGCGATGCCGATGCGTTGAACTGGAGACCCGGTCCGGAGACGAACTCGCTGGCGGTGCTGGTGATTCATCTCCTCGGGGCAGAGCATTCCTGCGTTACCACGGCGCTCGGATCACCGGTTGATCGGGACCGTGATGCGGAATTTCAGGCGGTCGCCAGTGGCCCGGACGAGTTGCTGGCCGAGATCGACCGGATCGACGAACTATTGCCGGGGCTCATCGATCAGATTACTGCGGATGACCTCGAAGCGATGCGTACTCGCCCCAATGATCGACTGGACCGGGAGAGACCGGGAATCTGGTGGCTGCTTCACAGCATGCGGCAATCTCGGGAGCACATTGGCCAGATGCTATTGACGATCCAGCTCTACGATCAGCAACAATCGCGGAATTGAGCCTCGTGCCGGGCGACACAGGGCGTGGCACAGCGTATGCGTAATACTCACATCACGAGCGAAGACGATCAAGAACAATCGTGAATTGCGTAGAAAGAGGCTCATATGAGCGGCGAAGAAGACAAGACTAAAGGCAAGTTCGAAGAAGGTAAAGGCAAAGCCAAGCAGGCCTGGGGCTCCGCCGCAGATGATAAGGGCGCCGAGGCCAGTGGCAAAGCCGACGAAGCCAAAGGCAAAGGTCGTCAGGCTTATGGCGACGCCAAGGACTGGGTCGACGAGAAGACCGACGACGACGAAGACAAGAATTAGGACGTAACGACCCAAGTCAACACCGAAACTCCCATTTTCCCTTCCCCTGATCCGGGAGTCGCGGGCGGCCCACCCAGCCGCCCGCATTTTTTGTTAACGGATGTGTTCGTAAGATCTGCTGTCGCGCCACCGCCTGGTGCAGCACGTCGGAGCCCGGCGTTCGTGGAATGACAAGCCGATGCCGATATCCGCGAGGTGATGGCACGTGTTCTGCATATTCCTGGCTGAGTACTCGGTGCAATTACGCGATTGCGTTTGACACACCTTCACCGTTTACACGTTACCTGATTGGAGTACAGTCATGGGAGCCAAGGAAGACAAAGTCAAAGGTAAGTGGGAAGAGACCAAAGGCAAGGGCAAGCAGGCCTGGGGCGACATAACGGACGATCCAGACAAGGTAGATGAGGGTTCGTTCGACAAGACCAAAGGTAAAGGACGGCAGAAGCTCGGTGAGGCCAAGGAATGGATCGACGAGAAGACTGACGACGACAAGTAGTCAGACGTAACGAACCAGGCCAACACCAGAACTCCCATTTTCCCTTCCCCTGATTCGGGAGTCGCGGGCGGCCCACTCAGCCGCCCGCTTTTTTGTGCGCTGGACTCGCCCGGGGGCTATGGCGTGCTGATCTTTGGGCGGTCATCGATTCGGTTCAACCCACTCGATATGGGCGACATAGGCGCCGGCTCGACCCCAGGCAAGGTAGAAATCCTGTCCAGAAACCGCCTGGTTTATGGTTGACATCATGAAGAAACCTGCGGCATCTTCTGCGCTTTCCGTCGGGACCAGATTCTCCAGTTGACCCACGATCTGTGGGTCAGCCGGTTTGCCGATGTCCAGCGCATCGACTGACCAGGCCCATGCGGGTTGCCCCTGATCGTCACCTTCCGAGGATACGCCGAGGGCGTAAACGTACTCATCGAATTGCGTGACCTGGACCGTGCGGTCGTCGGGTTCCAGCGTCTCGACTTCCTGCGGATCGGATGGATCGGAAACGTCGAACACCAGGACGCCTGCATCGCCAGCGGCAACATAGGCGTGGTTACCAGACACCGCTACACCGTGATAGGCATCCGGACGCGCCAGTTGATCCAGCATGGATTCATCATCCGAGATCTCGACCTGGGTGTCTGTTCCTGCGCCTTCGACCCCTTCCAGTCCTTCCCATTCGTGATTCTCGACGGCGGCCAACGTCTCAGGACTCGCTGGATCACTCACATCGAGCATGGTCACTCCGCGAGGATGGGCGATATAGAGAGTGTCTCCGGCCATTGTTAGTGCCGGGACCTCGGCGCTGGAATGGAGTTCGATGTCTGTGCCTTCGAGCTCGCTCGACAGAACTGGCTCAGTCGGATCGGAGATGTCCAGGAACACGTAGCGGTTTCCGAATATCCCGGTCGCCACGGCGACGTCATCCGAGGCAACGACGGTCATTGGCCGATCCGCCCCGATATCCAGGAAGCTGATCTCCTCCAGCGTGTCCGGATCGGAGACATCGATTGCCCAGATGCCTGCCTGGTCTTCAACCGGGATCGGGGCATAGAGCACGTCATCCACCAGTGCCATCCTGCCCATGTTGAACTGCATCGGCCCGGACCAATCCACATCGAGCTCGAGCTCTCCGGCTACTTCGTGCGCTCCGCCCGGATCAAGTCGCAACGTCCGGATAGTCGGGTGTGCGTCACCGCTTTCGTCCGGTGACGGAAACAGCAGCATGAACGCGTAATCCTGCCCATCGACATGAGCGATCTCGATGCTCCCGAGCTCAGCGCCCTGCAGAAACTCACCGTGCTGGTCGATGATGCTTGTTGGCGCGAGGCTCGGTACCAGTCCGCTGATGTCCTCGTCTGCCAGGTCAGGTGTCGGCATTTCCTCGGCGACATCGTCATCCGACGGTTCAACCCAGTTGATGTGGGCCACCAGTGAGCCGCTATGGCCGACCGTGAGCAGGAAATTCTCCCCCGCAATGGCGTGGCGGGTGTTCATCGAAAGGAAATCGTCGTTGCCGTCGTTAGTTACGAGGTCTGGTAGTTCGCCGATGCTCTCCGGGTTCTCGGAATCCCTGGCATCGAACACCCCGGCAGTCCAGGTCCAGGGTGTCTCCCTCGGATCTTGTTCATCTGCCGAGACGCCCAGCACGTAGAAGTATTCATCGAACGGTGCCAGCGCGACGGTTCTGTCCTGCCGTTCGATCGGGTCGAGCTCAACCGGGTCGGATGGATCGGAAATGTCGTAAAGCAGCACCCCATTGTCACCTGCGGCGATATAGAGAATGTCGTCAACTACTTCGATGTCGTGCCAGGCTCCGACCGGGAAAGGACCCAGCGGATCGACCTCGTCCGGTTGTGGTCCTGCCGGATCGAAATCCGGGTTTTCGATTGTAGTTGCACTTCCAATATCAGCCGGCTCGCTGAAATCTACGATACGCACGCCCCGATAATGTCCAATGTATACGTGGCCCTGATCGTACGCGATCGACGGAACCTCACCGGGATCCTGGAAACCGAACATCTCGGCTTCCCAGGCGCTGACTACGTCAGGATCTGCCGGATCAGACACGTCAATGAAGTACAGCGGTCCGTTGAACGTCGCGACGGTGAGCATTGATTCATCACTGGAACCAGCGAGGGTAGTGGGGATGCCAGTACTCAGATCAACGAACGCGACTTCCTCGGGATTGGACGGGTCAGAGATGTCGACCGCCCATAGTCCCGGCCGCTCCTCTGCAGGAACCGGGAGATAAAGCACATCGTCCACCAGCGCCATCCTGCCCATTGACACGCCGATGGAGCTGGCCCAAGGCACATCGAGTTCGAGCGAGCCAACCAGTTCATGTTCTCCGGTCGGATCAAGCCGAACGACGCGCAACTCGGGGCCCGACTCCACCCCGCTTTGCGCTCCCGGTGTGGTGTACATGAAGGCGTAGTCCTGGTCATTGATCTGGCCGATCTCAACACCCGCCAGCCCGGATCCATCAAGAATCTCACCGGAGTGTGTAATCGACTCGACAGCTGACAGATTCGGCACCAGGCCGTCCCGGTCGTCACCTGCGCCGGGTACCTCGTCGCCTCCTGTTCCGAGAAGGTTCTGGTAGGCGAGGATGAGACCACCGGTGACGAGCGCGAGGACGAGTACGCCAGCCACCAGTTCTCCTATCTGCCGGGCGCGGCGTCTCCAGATCGATTGCTGCTTCGTCTGCAAGGGATCCTCCTGCCGTCCTGAAACGAATTGCGGTTCGGTCGGCTCATCGTTCGGATCTGTGGTCCAGGGTGGTGACGTGGGCGCTGCGGTCGCCGTGGTGTCACCGGCCAGATCGTTCCAGAGACGATCGACGAACTCCTGATCCGGTTCGGGGGCGTCGTCCTCGGCGTGGAATTGATCGACGGTCTCCCGCAGGGATGGCTCCAGCTCGTCCGGGATGTACTGCCGGTTGTCTGCGTCGGCATCCCAGTAGTGATCCAGGAGGTTCTGCTCGCGGGTGTTATCGCGATTCATGTGGACCTCCGATCGTGGTGGACAGGCCCTCACCCCCGGCCTCCCTCGGCAAGCTCGGGACAGGCTCTCTCCAAAAACTGGGAGAGGGGGGAATCAGGGCAACTGATGTAGGGGCCGACGCCCCTGTCGGCCCGCCGGTCGTGGT
>REEK01000024.1 GCA_007695115.1 Sphaerobacteraceae bacterium | reverse complement strand
ATGCAAAAGCCCGGTGGCATATGCCACCGGGCTTTCGGGTCTTTGGATGTCTACCACACAGGGTGACAGCAGAACTCGTCTAGCTGACAGCCTCCATGGCGACACCCATACTACTATCGCTAATCATATCTGGGCATCACCTCCTTCACCCTCGTTGGTCTCGAATAGTATGCAACGAACTGTAGCACGGTTCGGGATACCCTGTCAATTAATTGGGCACCGGATTTTATGGAATCTGGAGTTCCTGTCCAACCTGCAAGGCGTTCGGGTCTTCCATGCCATTTTCGTTCATCAGGGCTTCCATGGTGACGTTGAACTGGACCGCGATGCCGTAGAGTGTGTCGCCCTCCTGAACGACGTAGACCCCATCGGGCGTATCCTCGCCCTCGCCCTGACCTTCTTCACCTTCTTCGCCTTCTTCGCCCTCAGGGGCTGGCTCTTCATCGTCTGGAGAGAGCGGTTCGACGTCGTCGAGGTCGCCCGGCTCTGGATCGACGATTTCCATCATCGGTGGCGCGGTAGGTTCCGCAGATTCAGTCGACGAAACGTCTTCGACATCGTCGGCCTCTTCACTATCTCCACAACCGCCCGGAAGGCTGACCAGCAGGAGTGCCGCAAGGCCGAGTGCAAAGAGTGTTGAAAGGTCGAAATAACGGCCGGAGAATGAGTGCTTCATTGTTGCTCCCTGGTGTCCTGATCCGACGTGCGAGATCGATGTCCGAAGAGTCGAGATTGTACCTGTTTTATCGCGTTGCGACGGCGCTCGGTTTCGCTGGAGTCAATCGTCAGATCGAGCTGGAGAACCATCCCGACAGACGCTCCCTCAGGTAAACGTTCGAGCGGGATGTTCAGTTGCTGACCATCGTCGAACGTGAGCACTGCGAGCTCATTGCCGTGCTGATCGTGTTCGATGCGGTCGATCGTCACTCGAAGTTCACTCACGGTGCGTCCTGGACACTCTGAGTGGTGGAAACGGTCCAGCCGTTGCCGTCCGTCTGAATGATAACCGTCCCATCGACATCGGTTCGATAGATGTCGATCTCATGCTGGCGAAGTCGTTGCATCACCTCGCTGTGCGGATGCCCGTACTGGTTGTCGGCTCCGGCCGAGATGATGGCAATCGATGGTGAGGTGGCATCCAGAAACGGGTTGTGGCTGGATGTGTTCGATCCATGATGGCCTGCCAGAAGAATGTCGACATCGAGGTCACCGGCCATGGTGTCGACGAGAATCTCCTCGGCGTCCTGCTCGGCATCGCCAGTCAACAGAATCGAGACATCGCCGATATCGACCCGGACAACGGTGCTGTTGTCGTTGAGCCGGTGAGTGCCGTCCGCATTGAGCAGGAGGTCATCGACAGGCCAGAGGATGCCCATCTCGACATCCGCGCCAAGGCTGTAGGTATCGCCCTGTCGGGCAAGTGACGTCTCGATGCCGAGAACCTCGACCAGCTCAAGTGATCTGAGATAAGTCTGGTTGGTGGTCTCAAGCGCCGGATCGATATACAGCCCCACCGGTACCGACTCCAGCAGCGTTGGCAGGCCTCCGATATGGTCCTGATGTGGATGGCTGACGATCGCCATGTCGAGCTCGTCAACGTCATGCTCATCGAGGAACGGGATAATCGTCTCGTTGGCGTCTGCGATGGTCAGGCCGAAGTCGTAGACCATGCTGTAGCCATCATTCGTGACGAGCGCTACCGATAGCGCCTGACCGACGTCCAGCACCGCGAGGGTTGCCACCGGTTCGCTATCGAGCTCCGCAGCGGTGGGCTGCTGATCATCGCTGCGATACTCCCAGTAGACCAGACCCAGAAGGACTGCCGAGACCAGCAGAATTGCCAGGACAAAGAAATTGAAACGACGTGATCGTCGCCTTCCTGGGGCCCGTGTTCCGGCGCTGGGTGATGAACTCTGCATGGCTTGCCTGTCAGATGCGGGTGTCCGGCTCGGTAACTACTCAGAGCCGTAGCGGGTTTCTCGCCAGACGTGGAAGATGCGCTGCATGGTGGTGAAATTGGTGACGATTGCCAGAATCCAGAGCGCGATGACCGGCTGATTGAACATCAGCAGAATCGCCAGCAGGATGATCCGTTCCGGTCGGGCGAAGATCCCGACTTCGGCATCCACTCCGGCCGCCTCGGCGCGTGCCCGGGAGTAGCTGACCATCAGTGAGCCGATAATCGCGGCAAACAGGAGCGCGACCGCCGTGGTGCCGGCGTCGGTGTTCATAAGGTAGATGAGCAAGCCGAAGTAGACGATTGCCTCGGAATACCGATCCAGTGTGGAATCGAAAAACCCGCCGAATTTGGTCACCTGTCCGGTCGAGCGGGCTACTGCGCCGTCCAGCATGTCGAACGCTCCAGCCACCAGCGCCATAATGCCACCAACCAGGAGGTTGCCGCTGGCAATGATTGCCGCAACAATCACGTTCAACAGCAGCCCGATCAGTGTAAAAGCATTTGGTGTCAGGCGGGTCTGAGCCAGATAGTAGCCGAGCCGCTGGAGCTGATTCCGCACCAGATTCCCGACCAGGGTGCTGAGCATTCGTTTCCCCGATCCTCATGGTCTCCGAGTGCCGCTGAACAGCGATGAAGGCGGTACAAGCGTTGGCTGTCCGTCACTCACTGGTTGTCGCGCACGCTCGTAGCACTCTACGACGCGCTGGGCGATGTTCTGCCAGGCACAGGCTCGCGCACGCTCCCGGCCAACTTCGGCAAGCCGACTGGCCAGAGACGGATTGCGCAGCACAGTGAGGATAGCATCTTCGAGCGTCTCGGCGTTAGCTGGCTCGACCAGAATTGCCTCGCTCCCGGTCTCGATGACGCTCCGGTAACCGGGAATATCGCTGGCGATCACCGGCTTACCCGCGGCCATCGCCTCGAGCAATACGATGCCAAAGCTCTCCCGGCCAGTCGATGGCGCACAGAACACGTCGGCAGTGGCATAGAAGGCGGGAAGTTCCTCGACGGGCACCTCGCCGACGAACTCGACAGAATGCAGGCCCGCGAGGGAGATCTGCTGACGAAACGCTGCCGGATTTCCCGGCCCGACCACGAGTAACCTGGCATCCGGGATTTGTGCCTGTACTCCTGCCATGGCGCGAAGGAGATAGCGGAATCCTTTTCGCGGTTCGTTGTAGCGTCCCACGAAGAGCACCGTTGGCTGATCGCTGGCGAATCGGGGATCGGACTCGACATCCTTTGCGAACTGTTGGAAGTCGATGCCATTGGGGATCAGTTCGTAGTTGCCTGGAAAGTAGTTGGCAATGAAGTCTCGAGCAGTGGGGGACACGGCAATTCGTCCGTGAACATGTCTATCGAAATGGGCGAAAATCGGCCTGCCGAGTCTGAAGAGCAGATTGAAGCCGAGCCGGGATGTATTGGATGAGTGGAACGTCCCGATGTTGGTGGATCGAGAACAGGCCAGCACGGCGAGATGGAGCGTCGAGGTCAACGGATCGTTCAGATGCAGGACATCGAACGCTTCTCGATCCAGGAACGGTTGAACGTAGCGCGACAATCGAGGGGAAAGGGCCAGCCGAGCAACGGAACCATTTGCCTGAATCGGATAGGCGTGGCCGATTCGACAGATGTGCCCGTCGTCGGCAATTGTGCCGTCAGGGGCCCCGGGTGAGAGAATTCGTGTCTGATGACCCAGGTGACGAAGTTCCCGGTCGAGGGTGAGAACGTGAGCGTTGACCCCACCCGGGAAGCTGATGTCAAATGGAGTCGAGAGCAAGATCTTCATGAACAAGACTCCATGGTCCTGGTGTAGTCGACTATTCGATTGGCCTTCGGGTCAACCTGACCCTCGCCCCGGCCTGTGATACCACAATCAGGTCGTGCAGAATAGATGTTTGTCGACCTTGATCGTTGATGAGCGTGACCCATCAGACGTATGCCATGATGGTTCGGAGTTTGCGGTCGAAGAAGAGACGTTATTGCCAGGGACAGATCAGAGTCAGGAGACACGGGGAATGAACTGGGCCGCTGCGTTCTTTGCTGCCACGATCTGGATTCTGGCGGCTTCTCTCTGGCAGATGTATCGACCGATGTCTCCCGATTCCAGCCATCGACAGGCAGGGATTCGCCTGCTGCAGGATCTCGCTCCCGCACTGCTGCTTGGTCTGTTGATGGCTCGCATGATCGATGCATGATCGATGGTTAGCGAATGATCCGATCATTCTCGTCTTCAGCGCGAGTGCTGGCCGAATTCGCCTCTATCTGAGCCGGATTCCTGTCCTCGGTCTCTTCTTTATCTGATTTGTCTTCATCGTCGCTCTCGGTAACCGGCGCGTACTTGTCCGGAATCACCACGACATCAGACCCAATGCTGACGATTTCGTTTGCCGGAATCACCAGATTTCGTCGCAGACGACCCATGAAGCCGCCCCCGGTAACTTCGATATCCGTAATGACCCCATTGGTCTTGTCGAACTGAATAGTGTCCATGTTGCCGACGTAGGTTCCATTTTCGGAAACTACGCGGAGCGATGATATTGAATCGAGGTCCGGCCGCCCCTGCAAGTCGCGTTCAGCCTTGAGCTCCCGGATGCGATCCTTGTTCTTGACCATGATTGCGTCTTTGCCGATGCTCTCGATGTCGGACATCTTGGCGACGATGCCGCCGGATCGCAGCAGATTCGGCTTGATCAGTTTGAAGGCAATAACCCGACGCCTTTCGAGGTCGAACAGGATATTGTCGACCGTGCCAATTTTTTCGCCCTCTTCAATACAAACGACGGCGATTCCCTTGAGTGATTTGGCATCCATAGCAATCGTGTTCCTCTCATGCTGGGCGAACATCTTGTCAATCGCTCCACGGACCCATCCCTTGTACACGTATTCTCGGAGATTCGCGAGATTTGCGCCAGCATTCACGAAAACTTGTTTGGTATGAGCGAGCGAGAAGTGCATGGTATTCTTGGCCCTGACTATCTCGCAAGCTGATGGTGACCATTCTGGCAGAGCGTTGGCAGGTCAATTTTGAGTAAAGGTCCTCTCTACCGGCAGAGTCTGAAGCGTCCCCGGGGTAAGCGGCGGAGCCAGCGCTTCAACGGCCACGGCCCACGCCCGAATCGTCTGCTCCCTCGCTTCGTAACTCGATCTCTAGAAAAAGACACCGGCATAAACGGGGTTGGCGTTGCGGTACGCGCAGTTGCTGCCCTGAGCCTGGCGATGTTCTTCATGGTGATCCTCGTCGCCGGTGGTGCCGCCGGGAGCGCCGTGTACGGCTGGATGCAGGTTACTGAGGATCTCCCGGATTACCGTGACGTCGAGGCGCTGCAGTTCGAGACGACGCAGATCTACGACCGGAATGGTCGCCTGCTGCATGAGGTATCGGACCCACTGACTGGCTGGCGCACCGCGATTTCCTATGACGAAGTCATCGAGAATGTCGAACAGCATAAGGACCGGGAAGGCGCTCCGCAACGAGCCTATATGTTCGATGCGATGGTAGCTGCCGAAGACGCGACGTTCTGGACCAACCCGGGTGTCGATCCGGTTGCCATCAGCCGGAGCCTGGTCACCAACATTACTGGCGGTGCGACGTCCGGCGCTTCCACGATCACCCAACAGCTGGTTCGGGCGCTCTTCCCCGAAGAAATCGGTTTCGAGCATAGCTACACCCGGAAGATGCGCGAGGCGGTGGTTGCCTGGCAGTTGAACCGCGAGCACGAGAAGGAGGACATCCTGGAGATGTACCTCAACAACGTGTATTTCGGGAATCGTGCCTACGGGATCGATGCCGCGGCGCAGTCGTACTTCAACAAGTACGCCTGGAACCTCTCGCTGGCCGAAGCAGCGATGCTTGCCGGGTTGCCACAGGCCCCGAGCATCTATGATCCAACGCAGAACTTCGAGCTGGCCAAGATCCGGCAGCGATACGTGCTCGATCGCATGGCGCAGCTGGACATGATCACCGAACGAGAAGCCGATCAGGCTTATGAAGAGCCA
>REEK01000122.1 GCA_007695115.1 Sphaerobacteraceae bacterium | reverse complement strand
TGAAGCGATGCAATGGACGTGAGATTGTCGCAATGTACCGATCAAATGCGTTTGATGAGTGTGCCGGGAATTGGTCCCGCGGACCGTATGGGCACGATGCCTCTTCCCTGGCGTAGAGTTACTGGATACCAGGTCAGCGGACTCGATGTTATCAGTGTTTCGGGTAATCCCCTATGGTTGGCGTAAAGCAGCGACATCCCGGCGAAATTCGAACCTGGGCCGAGCTGCAGATCCCGGTCCTCATTTCGTGCTGGGAAGAGCTCCCCCATGTGTGTGCTGAGATTGAATCATGGGATATCGGGGAAGCCCAGACATACGCTGAAGAGTGGGCGTTCTACGAAATGGTGCGGCATCAACTCGAAACCGCATCTCACCAGAAGGTTCTGACCGACCTGCAGGAAGAGCACATGGCCAGATTGCGCGACCTCGTCAAGCTCCACAGTTCCAAGCTACAGCGACTACTCGGCTGACTTCCGGAGTGACGCTCCGGCAAACTTCTCCAGCTCGTGATCCTCTCGCAGTGCGTCGAACTGCTCCAGCATTTGCTGGATCTCCACCTCACGTTCCTCATCCAGCCGCAGAAACGCGCCGATGACCATGCTCTGCGGGATCGTCATCAGCAGGCCTGTCCGGTAGTCCTGCATCAGCTCATCCATGGAGTAATCGACCCCGTTTTCGAGTAGCGTTGCGTGGTAAGCCGACAGGAGATCCTGCTCGGACGATCGTCGTTGCTCGATCGACAGACTGGTGAACATGAAGTAGGCAACATCGAACATCGGCGGACCGATCCGGACTACTTGCCAGTCGAAGACCACCGCGTCGTCCGGGGTGAAGGCAAGGTTGGCCAGGCGGAAATCGCCGTGGTGTATCGTCTGTGGGCGGTTGGCGTCCAGCTTCAGCAGATTGTCGCGGTAGCGCCAGAGCGAGCGAAACAGCTGAAGCGTCGGCTCCGGGGTAATGTGGCGCACTCGATACTGGAATGGCAGCCACGCTGCGGCGTAGATCATCCAGTTCTGTGTGGAGTTGACTTGATAACGACCGAGCCATGAATGTTCATTGCTGATTTCCGGATCCTGCCACCACCGGGCGTGAAACTGAGCCAGGCGGACCAGGGCAATTCTGGCCTGCTCCGTGCTGCAGCCATCGGTATGGGTCGGCAGCGAAGCAAATGGCGAAAGATCTTCGAGCAGCAGCAGGCTCCGCGTGCGTTTCCGGTTGATCAGCGAAGCGTAGCAGGTGGGTACCCGTATCGGAACTTCATCAGCCAGATGGCGATAGAACATGGCTTCGTTCCGGTAGAGTAGTCGGAACAACCGGCGGATGGTCAGCTCCGGGGCAGGAAATTTTGCGATCATGGTCTCTGGACCGGGAGCATTCTCTGTGCTGTAGCTGATCTTGAGACGGGAGACGAACCCGGCGTAGCTGGCTTTGCGCCCGGGATCACTGCGATCGATCGCCAGAACTTCGACATCTCCGGGGATGATCTGGTTGCGGTGAAACAGATGGGTGAGCCACTCCGGGCTTATCTCGTCGGGATGCTGAGGGATCGTGATTCGGGTCATGGATAGTGCCTGGCCTCACTGAGTGGAACCCGGTTGGTCCCGCCTATCGAACAATCGAGAGTCATACGTGAGCAGTTTACCGAGAGGACGTCGAACGTGCCGGATCAGCCGATTGAAGACGTGATTCGCTATACCGAAATTGTGGATGTCACTCCCGAGGTGGCCTTTGCGGCCTATGTCGATCATTTTGGCACATGGTGGCCCTCAAGCTACACGTTTGCCGATGGAGCCCTGGAGTGGATCGGGATCGAGCCGATGCAATGTGGCCGCTGTATCGAGCGTGCCAGTGATGGGACCGAGGTCGTCTGGGGTGAAGTGCTGACGTACGAGCCGCCAGCCCGGATCGTCACTTCCTGGTGGATCCAGCCGGATCGGACGATCGATTCTGACCCTGAACGAGCCAGCGAGATCGAGATCCGGTTTATCGATGAACGAGCATTGACGCGAATCGAGTTCGAGCACCGGCACCTGTCTCGACATGGTGAGGGCTGGGAAGCGATGCGCCAGGCGATGGCTTCGCGTGAGGGATGGCCATTTCTGATGCAGACGTATTCTGACTTTGCCAACCGGCAGGGCTGAAACTGGTAGCGGAAAACGGTGGGATTAAACACGTAAGGGGCCTGCTCACGAGTAGTGAACAAGCCCCTTATCGCCAGAATGGTCAACCGGCTTTGAGAGGAGTTTTCAGTTTCACCCTGGCCGTCAAGGCGAAACCATTTTGAGGAATATGTGGAAGGTGTGGCCTGCGGATCGAAATCCGGTACCACTATGTGTGAGGCCATTTAGGGGGTTACGTAAGGACTGGCAATGCATTTCTCATCACCGCCAGGAATCCTCACCAACGGCCATTGCCGCGGTTGACCCTCAAGGACACGATTTAATGTGTCCATCTTGAGTTGTTAACGTGTCGCACCCGCGAACGGATGCGGCGCTAACCGATCTGCTCCAGCGCGTCGGCAATTTGCCGAACTCGCTGCGCGTTGATCGCATAGTATTTCATGCCGCAGTCAGGCCGTACTTCGACGATTCCAGCGGATTCCAGCACCGAAAGGTGACGGGAAACCGCGGACTGGCTGATTCCAAGCCTGCCTACGATCTCTTGAGCGTACATCTCTTGCTCCCGCAGCATACCAATGATGCGGAGCCGAGTGCCATCCGACAGGGCTCGCAGGCCCGGAAGCAGGTCTTCCGGGAGTGTTGCCGGTTCAACCCGGCGAGCGCTGTCGTTGGCGTTTCCCTGAATGTTGAAGTACAGAATCAACTCGGGTGGATACAGGATGAACTGTACGAAATCACCCAGGTGGTACGACGGGCAGAACGTCACCCGTTCGACGTGATCCAGTGCTGTTCGCACTTCTTCCGGCAGTCGATGGCCACTCAAATCGGTGAATGCCGACTCGACGCTCGGATAGGTTCGCCCGCTTGCCTGCCGGACTGCCTGTCGCAGTTCGGGGAGGGCTCGATCGTATTCTGGTCCATAGCATTCGGTCCAGAACTGCTCGATCATGCGGACGGTACGCGCCTTCAGTTGTTCAGGTGCCATCATCAGATCGACCACTTCGTCCATATTGGCCCGAGTGATTCCCGGTCTGATGAATTCCCGCCAGGCAATCGGATCACCAACTGGCGGATCGAGCTTTGGCATTCCGAGATCGGCATGAACCCGTTGAACACAGGTGACAGCCATCTCGTGGTATGCCTCGACGGGCATACGCTCCAGATGCTCGAGATACTCGGCGAAACTGGCTTCCAGCTTGCTCGGCTTGAACGGCTCGAACGACATCAAAAGCTCTTCGATGTAGTAGAGCAGCCGACCCGAGAATCCGAGTAGTGTCTCGAGATCGTGTCGAATCTCCGGACTGAGACGCCGTCGTGCTCCGACCAACCAGTGATCGAATCGGTGTTCATCAGTTGCCCGGACCATCAGCGAGATCGCTGAGGTGAGGTCAAGCGGAACCGATGTATTCACGGCAATCTTCAATGCCGGCTGGCCAAGGATTAATTCACCCATGAGCTGGCCCGTTTGATTCTATCGATCTTGCCAAATCAGTTATCGTTATATGAGCATAACAAGCGATAGTGATCGTGTCAAGATCGTGTTGTGCCATTTGTCACAATCAACGCACAGCCGGTGCCACCAAACGAACAGTAGGGTAGATGCTGCCTGACCGGTTCACGGATATGAATCGAGCTCTGTGGGGTTAGCCTTCCCCACGAGCCTGTGCAGCATATTCCTCACGTGGTGGTGAGAAGATATCGAGCACCAGGCATCCCTCCGGGCCAGCCACACCCTGGTGCGGAACGCCGCCGGGGACGACGTAGGCACCACCTGGTTCGACCACCTGTGATTCGTCCGGTGTGGTCAATTCCAGCGCACCCTTCAGCACCGCGCCGATCTGCTCGTGGGGATGCTCGTGCATCGGCATGACGGTGTTCGGCTCCAGCCAGACCCAGTTGGCCATCATCTTCTCGCCCATGATCGCCTGCATAGAGATGCCCTCGACCGGCGAGAATGCTGGCAGGTCATTGATGGTATAGAAGCTCACCGCGTTCTGGTCGTCACTCATGATCTATCGCCTTTCAGCGTCGTTGAAATACCCAGGCTATCCCACCATGACTGTGACAAATTGTCTAGAGCCGTTTTCCAGAATCGCTGAGCGGTGGATAACTCGCGCAGCGAAGCCTGCAATGAGCGAGGCCGAACGAGTCGCCGGGTTACCCGATGACGATCAGGTCAGATTGCCGACCAGGCTTGCATCAGCATCGTGTGGCACATCAGCCGTGATGATCCGGGGTCCATTCTCTTGCATGATTGACAGCCCGCTGGTCATGAACCCACTCCAGATGAATCGAACAAACCAGACGACCGGTAGACGGGTGAGAAATGAGCGCGGCATGAATGAGTACGTCCAGTTGACCAGCGTCTGGTCCCCGAGATCCCGAAAGGTGAATTCACCAACCGCATGATCGATGAGCAGACTGGCGTAGTTGGTGGTTCCCCAGACGACATACTTGAACTGATGATTACTATCGGCAACGATCTCCTCGGCAGCATAGTGTCCGTTTTCGAGGACAACACGCCGTCGAGCACCAACCCAGCTCTGGGATGGATCCCAGGTTCCCTTGAGCGGTTCAGTTCGAACGATTCGGGGGACGCTTGCTGCGTCGATCTCCCAGTCCTCGAGTGGGTTGGAATGCATCCAGGAGATCAGTGCTTCCACTGGAGCCTGGACCATGGTTGAATCCGTCCGAGCAACATAGCCGCTCTGGTTGGTATCCGGTCGGGGGCCGGTGAAGGTTGGCGGCGTCTTTGGTGGTCGGATCATGGTAGTCTCCGTGCTCTATTCGAGACCGCAGGGGTATCAGGCGGTCTGAGAAACGTCCGATGTCAGGATAATGCGAGCATATGCTCGTGTTTATAATACGAGTAATGACTCGTGTTTTCAAGAGTAAGGCTGGAACTGGACCATGTCGAAGGCTCAACGTCCTCGTGGACGACAAAAGCGCGGGCTTCAGCGCATCGAAGCGATTCTCGATGCGGCGGCGAGCGTGTTCGCAGAACGTGGGGTCCAGGCAGCCACCACCAACGCAATTGCTGACCGCGCGGGGGTCTCGCCTGGCTCGCTCTATCAATTCTTTGGAAACAAAGAGGAGATTGCTGACGCGCTGGCGGCCCGCTACCTGGAGGAGTTTCAGGCGACGTTCGACGCTGCGCTACGCGATGATCTTGCTGGAATGCCGATGGAAAACATCATCGATCGAATGATAGATCCGCCGGTCGCTTTCATGTTGCAGCATCCGGCGTTCGAGGCGTTGTTTATCGATCTCGAGACTCCGTCGGAACGCACCGAATCGGCAGCTCGCGTGCATCAGTCGATCCTGGACCGAATTGCCGCGATCCTCAGAGAGATTGCACCCGAGATGACGGCGAGCCAGCAACAGCTCAGTGCGGAAGTGAGCGTCCAGATATTCAAGGCGATCATGCCTCTGATTGTCGAGCGGAGCGGAGCGGAACGAGATTCCGCGATAGTCGAGCTCAAACGCGTACTCAAGAGCTACTTCACCAGTCTGGGAGCTTTTCCAGGTCTTCCCCCATCATGACCACCGCCAAGATGTCTCATGGCTCTCTGGCAACCCGGCGGAGGGCGTCAGCAATGACCTCGAAGGTGCTGCCGCCACCATGTCCGGCATCGTCGATCACCTGCAACTCACTCTCCAACCAGCGCTGGTTCAGGTTCCAGGCGATATCGAGCGGTCCGCTGATGTCGTAGCGTCCGTGGATCATCACGCCCGGGATGCCTGAGAGCCGATCGGCGTTCTGCAGCAGTTCACCATCTTCCAGAAATGCGGCGTTGCGCCAGTAATGTGTCACCAGGCGGGCGAACTGAAGTCGGAACGTCGGATCTTCATAGCGTGGATTTGGTCTGGCCCCGGGCATTAGCGAGACATGGGTATCTTCCCACCGGCACCACTCCCGGGCTGCCAGCTCCTGTATGTCTGGATCTGGATCGAAGAGCATCTCGGCATAGGCATCCACCAGGCGAAGATGTTGCACGTCTGCCGGAACGGTTGACCGAAAGCGGTCCCACTCTTCCGGAAACACCCGTCCCATAGCCTCTGTCACCCACTCCACTTCCCGTCGGCTGGTATTGGTCACGAACCCGAGAACCAGCCCGCTGACCCGATCCGGGAATCGCTGGGCATAGGCCAGGCCGAGCGTCGTTCCCCAGGAGAGGCCGAACACCGTCCAGCGCTCGATTCCGAGCAGCTCGCGAAGTTCCTCGATATCGCCGATGAGGTGAGCGGTGGTGTTGGTGGAGAGGTCGGCATCTGGCTCACTGGCCAGCGGGCGACTCCGGCCCGAGCCACGCTGGTCGAACAGGATCGCGTGATGCTGATCCGGATCAAAGAACCTCCGTGCGCCCGGCGTGGCGCCGCTGCCCGGGCCACCGTGGAGATAGACGATCGGTGCCCCATCTGGATTCCCGACCGATTCCCAGTAGATCTCGTGGCCGTCGCTGGTTGAGAGTGTGCCGCTATTCAACGGTTCCGGGACCGGATGGGATGCTGACATTGACTTCTTCCTGCCTACTGAACAAAAATTAGGGTAGCAGTCCGCGGCATGGCTTCATCGCCCAGGAGTCGGCACCGACGGTGGTAGAATCGAAGCAATTTTGCGCGGCGCGTTGTGATGTGTCCATCACGGTGCGGTCGCTGTTCTCGATCAAAAAGAGATGACGGAGTTTCCGTGACGCAACACGACTATCGATTCCTCCGTGCCTGTCGACGCGAACCGGTCGACAAAACCCCTGTCTGGTTCATGCGGCAGGCAGGTCGTTACATGCCCGAGTACCGGGCAATCCGGGCCAACAACACCCTGCTCGATATCTGTGCCCAGCCGGAGCTGGCCGCCGAGGTCACGCTGCAGCCGGTGAATGCGCTGGATATCGATGCGGCGATTATCTTCGCCGATATCCTGCTGCCGCTAGTGCCGATGGGCATCCAGCTCCGCTTTGCCAAAGGCGAGGGGCCAGTGATCGACAATCCGGTCCGGACTGCGGCCGATGTCGATGCGCTGAAGGTGCTCGATCCCGAAGAGGCAACCCCGACCACGCTGGAGGCGATCAGCATCGTCAGCCGTGAACTTGAGGGGAAGATGCCGCTGATCGGGTTCGCTGGCGGGCCGTTTACGGTTGCCAGCTACATGATCGAGGGTGGGAGTTCCCGGAACTACCTTCATATGAAGGGGCTGATGTATGGCGAGCCGGAAGTCTGGGATCGTCTGATGACCAAGCTCTCGGATATGACCGCGCGCTATCTGCTGGGACAGATCCGGGCCGGTGCCGCCGCAGTGCAGATCTTCGATTCCTGGGCCGGTGCGCTCAGCCCGCATGACTATCGACAGCGGGTGATGCCGTATGTTCAGCAGATCGTGGATGCGATCAAGCCGACCGGTGTCCCGACCATCGTTTTCGGGACCAGTACGGCTGGACTGCTCTCGACGTATTCCGAGCTGGGGACCGATGTGGTTGGCGCTGACTGGCGGATCGATCTGGACACGGCGTGGGACCTGATCGGCCCCGACCGGGCGATTCAGGGGAACCTCGATCCGGCCCTGCTGTTCGGCCCGCGCGAAGAACTCGATCAACAAGTCCAGAGAATCCTTGGGGAAGCGTCTGGACGACCCGGACACATCTTTAACCTCGGACATGGCATCCTGCCAGAGACGCCGGTCGATAACGTGCGATTTGTTGCCGAGCGGGTACACGAACTCACCGCAAAGTAATCCGGTTTTCATCACAGACAGAGGGGGAGTGCATTCATGGCCGAAGACCGCGAACGCAAACCAGAACAGGACGCATCTGCGGCTGATGTCGAAGAGGAAGAAACCGTAACCGGTGCTCCGATGGAGACCGAGGACGAGGATCCAGGGCTCGATGCCGAGGCCGATCCTGACGACGACGATGATGGTGCCGACGAAGAGGACGAAGATGATGACGATCTGCCGGACAGCGATGAACCGGTCGAGCTTTCGGCACAGGTAGAGCCAGACGAGGCGCAGGATCAGGCGGCTGAAGCCACCGAAGCGACCGCGGAAACTGAAGAGAAGAGCCAAGAGAAGAAGCCTCGCTCCTCAACTGCCCGCGGTTCGGCGAAAGCGTCATCGAAACCCGAGCCAGAGATCACCGAGCATATCGGAGTGATGCTGATGGCCTATGGCGGCCCGGACAAGCTGGAGGACGTTCCAGACTATCTGCTCGATGTCCGCAGTGGCCGGGCAATGAGCCAGGAGCTGGTGGATGAGTTCGTGGAGCGCTACCGCGAGATTGGCGGACGATCCCCGATTCTTGAGCTCACCCGGGCGCAGGCCAAGGGTGTCGAGAAGGCGCTGAACAACCGCAAGGCGAAAGAATCCGGGATCAAATACACCTGCTATGTCGGGATGCGCCACTGGGATCCGTACATCCGGGATGTTGTGCCGCAGATCGTTGAGGACAAAGTCGACAAGATCGTCGGGGTGGTCATGGCGCCGCACTACTCCAAGATGAGTGTCGGCAAGTACATGGAGCAGCTGCGAGAAGGCCTGGAGAAGGCTGGCTCGGACATTCCGGTCCACGAGGTGCATAGCTGGAAAGATCAGCCGATGTTCATCTCCGGCGTGTCATCCCGGATTCGTGACGCGCTGCGGACGTTCCCGGCCGATATCCGCAAGGATGTGCCGATCGTCTTCACCGCGCACAGTCTGCCGGTCCGGATTCTCGAATGGGGAGATCCGTACCCGGACGAGCTGCGGGTTTCCGTGGAGATGGTGGCCGATCGGGTCCGTCAGCGACACTGGAGATTCGCCTACCAGAGCCAGGGCGCATCGGCGGAACCGTGGCTTGGGCCGGAAGTCGAGGAGACACTCGATGAGCTGGCTGCCGAGGGCTTCAAGCACGTGCTGATGGTGCCGATCGGCTTCGTCTGTGACCATGTCGAGATCCTCTATGATGTCGATATCGAGCACAAAGCGCATGCTGAGAAACTCGGTATGGAGTTGAGCCGGATCAAATCGCTCAACGACGGGCCGATGCTCTGCCGCGCAGTGGCCGAATCAGTCCGCAAGGCACATGATCCGAACCATGTCAGCGAAGACGCTGAGGCCGAGATGGCCAGCGTTGAAGGAGACTGATCGCCTGTGAGCGCAACCGGTCAGCACATTGTGATCGTGGGCGGGGGGATCGCCGGGCTGTCAGCAGCCTGGCGACTCCAGAACCTGCGCGATGAATCTGGCGTCAGCTATCGGATCTCCCTCTATGAGGCCGATCAGCATGTCGGCGGGAAGCTGCGCACCGAGCACACGGATGGCCTGACCATCGAAGCCGGTCCGGATTCGTTTCTCTCCTACAAACCGGCCGGGATCCGGCTGGCGAAGGAACTCGGTATCGAGGATCGGATTATCGGAACCCGGGATACCGGCGACGGCACGTTCATCCTGCGGGATGGGCAGCTGGAGCCGCTGCCGGAAGGCATCACGATGATGGTCCCGACGAAGCTGCGCCCGTTGCTCAGGAGTCGACTGCTGTCGACGCGGGCCAAGCTCCGGATGGCTGCCGAGTATTTCGTTCCCCCTCGTGAAGATGATGCCGACGAATCGATCGGCTCGTTCATCTCCCGTCGTCTTGGCCGTGAGGCATTCGACCATATGGCCCAGCCGTTGCTCTCCGGAATCTTTGCCGGAGATGCCGATCAGCTCTCGCTGGCATCCACCTTTCCGCGATTACGAGATATCGAGCGCAAGCATGGCGGGCTGGTGCGTGGAATGCTGCATCAACGCCGCGCCGCAGCGCAATCAGACGCTCCGGCCGCTCCATATCCGCCGTTCGTCTCCTTCGCTAATGGAATGGGCGAGCTGGCCGATGCGCTGGAAGACCGGCTCACCGGCGTCGATGTCCATGCCGGACTCGCGGTTGAGAACATTTCCCGGGATGGTGCGGGGTATCGCCTGCAGATCCGGAATGGAGAACCGGTCTCCGCCGATGCGGTGCTGATGGCAACCCCGGCCTACGCCACGGCGGGGATGATCGATCTGATGGATGGACAACTCTCGGCGTTGCTGCGGCGGATTCCCTATGTCTCCAGTGCCACGATCGCACTGGGCTATCGGGCGGAGGATATCGCCGGGTTGCAGTCTGGACGCGGGTTCGTGATTCCGCATGTCGAGGATAGGGAACTGACCGCGGTCACCTGGGCATCCAATAAATTCGAAGGACGAGCGCCGGAGGGCATGGCCCTGCTGCGGACGTTCGTTGGTCGGGCTGGCCGGGAAGATGTGGTCAACCTGGCTGATGACGCGCTGCTGGAACTGGTTCAGCGAGATCTTCGCGAGATTCTGGGAATCACGGCCACGCCAGTGGTCAACCGGATCAATCGCTGGTACCGGGCGATGCCGCAGTACGTGCTGGGACATCAGGATCGGTTGAGGCAGATCGATTCCTGTCTGGTACGCTTTCCCGGCCTGGAGTTCCTGGGTGCGTCGTACCACGGGGTTGGAATTCCAGACTGTATCGAGAGCGGTGATCAGGCCGCCCGGCGGGCTCATCAGCGTCTGCTGGATGGGTTGATTCCCCACGTTTCGGCTCCAGCTTCAGCCCCGGTATCCGGAGTCTGATTCAGCGAAAATGCCGGGTCATTTTGACTGGATGGCATGAACATTGCTGAATTGGATGAGTGGCTGCTGGTACCGCTTGCGGGGTTGACTGTAGCGTCATAAGGTGTTAAGTGTAGTTAAGCACCGATCTGGTCTGAGCGCGTTTTTGTGCATTGAAGACCGGTGAGGAAGAATTCTGCGAATGGTATTGTGCCGGTTTTCGGGTTTACACAGCCATTCGATCATTATTCCGGTTTGATCCGACATAGATTGCTTTTCTAAGGTATTCGCGGCGATTGCCGCACTGTTTGAGTTCGAAGCCGTCGTTCTCGCTCAGCTTTCTGTGATGATTTTGAGAAGGGATGTTGATGATGGCCAGGGAGACTATCTCTGAGAACGTTTCAACGACGCAAGCGTATTATGATGGCCCCGCCAGCGAAATCTACCGAACGATCTGGGGCGATAACCTTCACATGGGTATCCCGCCATACGAGGGCGCCAGCCTTCAGGAGGCGATGGATAACACCAACATCATCATGGCCGAAGCGGCAAACCTGACGCCGGACGACCGTGTGATCGACCTCGGTTGTGGCTACGGCTCAACGGCTCGCTATATCGCATCTCACTACGGCTGCACCGTTATTGGACAGACCATTTCCAACGAAGAGTTGAAGCTCGCCCAGGAGCGCGCCGAGAAATCGGACGCCAGCCATCTCCTGACGTTCGAATGGGGCGACTTCCATAACATCGAATATCCCGATGGTTCGTTCGACGTTGTCTGGAGCCAGGAAGCGTTCCTGCACGGCGCGGACAAGAACCAGATTCTCAGCGAGTGCTACCGCGTCCTCAAGCCAGGTGGCACCTTTATCTTCAGCGATATTCTGGTTCGTCGAGAGACCTCACAGGCGGATCGGGAACGCATTTATGCCCGGCTGAACACCGTAGACATCTGGGATCATCCGGACTACGAACAGGCCATCAAGCAGCACGGTTTCGAGCTGCTCAAGGCCGAGGATCATTCCCAGTATGTTGCCCCCACCTACGGCGGTGTTGTCAGCAAGGTTCGTGAAAACCGCTCGGAGCTTGTCAGCGCGATTGGCGATGAGACGGTGGACAAAACAATCGCTGCGCTCGACTTCTGGGTCGAATCAGCGAATGCCGGCAAGGTTGGCTGGGGCATTTTCCTGGCGAAGAAGCCGAGCTAGCAGCGGATCACCATCCGCTGTGTCTGTAATTTCCCTGTTCTGAACGAGCAATTAGTTCGGCAGATACCGGGACAAGTGTTTTCCGTATCCCGTTTTATGATGGAAGGGTTTTCTCCATGAATGCCACACCAAGATCAGACGACTTGACCCGAGATCTTTATCAGGACGAGTACACCCACGATTTTGTGAACCGGTGGGATGAGCTGATCAACTGGAAGGGCCGCTGGGAGTCCGAGGGTGGCTTCTTTCAGGATGTCCTGCGGCAATATGGTGCCACTAGCGTTCTGGATGCTGCCTGTGGGACCGGTTTCCATACGGTAATGCTTGCCCGTGACGGATTTAAGACCACTGGTGCAGATGGCAGTCCCGAGATGGTTCGCAAGGCAAAAGAGAATGCCGAACGAGCCGGAATTCCGGAGCTTCCCGTGGTCGAAGCCGAGTGGACGTCGATGTCCGAATCGTTTCCGGACCAGAAGTTCGACGCAATCATGTTGCTCGGCAACGCCTTCACCCATCTCTTCGAAGAGGCTGACCGCAAGAAGGCGCTGAGTGAGTTCCATAAGCTCCTCAATGATGACGGAATTCTGATCATCGATCACCGGAACTACGATGCGCTTATGGATAAGGATTACGCGAACCGGCACCAGCACTACTATCTGGGTGAGGACGTCAATGCCTACCCAGAAGAACTGGGTGATAACTTCGTCCGGATGCGCTACGAGTACGGCGACGGCTCGTCCTATCATCTGACGCTGTGCCCGATCCGCCAGAACTATGTGACGGAGCTGATGCGTGATGCTGGCTTCCAGAACATCCGGCGGTACGGCGACTTTAAAGCAGAATATAGCTTCTACGACCCGGACTTCATCATCCAGGTTGGTACGAAGTAGATCGGCTGGGCAGGCAGTATTGCCTGCCCCCGGTTCGCTACACGAAATTGATGTGTGCTATTTGACGATTGCACCTGAAAGGGGCATTGCCCGAAATGAGTCTGAGTTTTAGCCAGTCACCAAGTTTTCTGTTCACCTCCGAGTCGGTGACCGAAGGTCATCCGGACAAGGTCTGTGACCAGATCTCCGATGCCGTACTCGACGAGATCATGGCGCACGATCCAGAGGCACGAGTTGCCTGTGAGACCGTGGCCGGTAACGATGTGGTGATCGTTGTTGGTGAGATCACCACCAAGCACAAGTTCGATGTCGAGAAGATCGTGCGTGATACGCTGCGCAAGATCGGCTACACCAACCCGGAGCACGGCATCGATGCCAACACCTGCCGAGTGGATGTTCACCTCCATGCGCAGTCACCAGACATCAGCGCCGGTGTGAGCGATTCGCTCGAGACACGCAGCAATGGCCACGTTACCGAGGAAGATGTCGCCAAGATCGGCGCCGGTGACCAGGGCATGATGGTTGGCTTTGCCTGTGACGAGACGCCGGAGCTGATGCCGCTCACCATGGCACTGTCCCATCGGCTGACTCGCCAGCTGGCCAAGGTTCGCCATGACGGTACGCTCGATTATCTGGGCCCGGACGGCAAGTCCCAGGTGACCGTGGAGTACGCCTATGGAAGGCCGAAGCGGATTCACACGATTATTCTGAGCACCCAGCACAGCCCGGATGTTGCAGACGAGAAGATGTTTGCGGATCTGCGCAAGCTGGTGATCGATCCAGTGATCCCATCCGAACTGCTGGATGATGACACGATCTTCTACTACAACCCGAGCGGTCGCTTCGTGGTTGGTGGCCCAACCGGTGATGCTGGCCTGACCGGCCGCAAGATCCTGGTGGACACCTACGGTGGCGTTGCCCGCCACGGTGGTGGTGCATTCTCCGGTAAGGACTCGACCAAGGTCGACCGGACCGGTGCCTATGGTGCTCGCTACGTTGCCAAGAACGTCGTGGCCGCTGGCCTGGCCGAGCGTGCCGAGCTACAGGTCTCCTACGCCATCGGGGTTTCCAGCCCGATCAGCGTCAACATCGAGACCTTTGGCACCGAGAACGTCAGCATCGAGCTGATCACCCGGCTGGTTGAAGAGCATTTCGACCTGCGACCGGGCGCGCTGATCCGCGACCTGAACCTCCGCAGCCCAATCTTCCAGGACACCGCTGCCTATGGCCACTTCGGTCGGCCGGACCTGGACCTTCCGTGGGAGCGCACTGACAAAGCTGACGCCCTGCGTGAAGCAGCCAAGAGCGCTGCGGTTGCCCGGTAGACGCGGTCAACAGACCTCGTTTCCTGTCGGGAACAATGACCTCGTATACGATCCCCCTCTTCCGGTTCCGGGAGAGGGGTCGAGGTAACAGTGATTTTTATACAGACGATTGCTTGACGAAAAAGCAGAATCTGATCCTGAGAAGAGGGAGCCGTGCCAACGATTGCACTCGAGCTCGTGCCGGCAGCAATAGGTAACGGACGGGAAACGACGATCAAAGAGGGTCGGACCGTTCGAGAGAAGCTGGAAAAAGCCGGCATTTTCAATGACATCAATACGGTGATGATTCCCCAGGTCATTCCGGAGGACGAGTTCCGCCCGGTTGAGCTGGAAGAAAAGCTGGATCCGATCGATACCAAGCGGTATCTCAGTGAATCACTCCCGGTGGACTACATCGCCACGCAGGTGACGGTGTATACCCCGATGGATGAGCTTCGCCAGCGAGCCGAACGGCTCAAGAGTGAAGGCATCAACCGGGTGATCTTCGTGGGGGCACCCCGCGTGGAGAACGAGCGAATGGTTGGCCCAACGCCACCAGAAGCGATCAGCAATCTGCAGGATACGATTCCATCCTGTGGCGTGATTCTGATCCCTACCCGGGAGTCAGAGGTCGATCGTTTTGCCGCCAAGGTGGATGCCGGAGCCAGCTTCGGGAACACTCAGCTGCTCTTCAGCGACTACATCACCACCTTCCTGGATGATCTGTCGAAGAAGACAGAGAAACGCCCGGAGATCGTGCTGACCTTCGGCTATGTTCCAAAGGCCGAGGCCAAAGTCGGACTCTTCGAGTGGATGATCTGGGATGATCAGCCGGTGGTGAAGGACGAAATCGAGTTCGTCTCCAACATCGCCGAGAAGCCGTTCGACGAGAAGAAAGAAAAGCTTGTCGATCTCTACAAACAGGTGATCGAGGGTGCCCACAAGTATGACTTCCCGATCGGTGTGCAGTTCTCGATTCCATACGGAATCTCGGGACCGGCCTTCGAGACGTTCTCCGAAATGCTGGACGTCTGGTCGCCAACGCGTCAGCCGATTGGTGCAGTGCCCGGCGACGACTAGCCGCAGCACGTCACGAATTTGACAACTGAGCCGTTTCAGGCTGACCCCCGGGCAACGGCGCCCGGGGGTTTCTCCGTGTGCAGCGTACCTACCTGGTAGTCGGCCACCCGTTCGGCTTCGCTCAGGGCAGGCTCTCCGTGTGGCCCAGCCCAGCGAACCGGTTTGATTGGCGGGGGCAGACACGTTCGGCAGGCTCAGTGCAGGCTCCGCTGCCCAGTCTACCGGGGTTTGACGAGTGCGAATGTGTAACGGATGTCTCCGAACACCTGTAAACGATGTCTCCGGTCTACTGGTCTGCTGCCCGAAGCCGGTACACCGCGGCGGCGCCAGCAATGATCAGAATGCCCACCAGAATAACCAGTTCGGTGATGGTCACTCCGTCTCCAAACCAGGGAGCCTGCAGTGCGCTGACGAGTCGGGTCATCGGCAGTACGTCAGAGATCGATCGCATCGTGTCGGACATCACGTCTGGTGGTGGTCCGGTTCCAGAGAGCATCCACATCGGGAAGAACAGTCCGAGTCCGATCGCCTGGGCCGAGCGTGCGGTCGGTACGACGCTGCCGAGCAGGAGCCCCAGCGTGACGAAGCTCAATGCCCCCACAGTGAAACTGAGGATCATGCCCCCGATGCTGACCGGCATCTCGACATCGTAGATGAGCGTTGCCGCCAGAATCAGTGCCAGTGATCCACCGAGCGCCAGCAGGAACCCCACGATGAGTTGCGAAAGCAGGACGGCCTGGGCACTGACCGACGATGCGGTCAGCCGCCGGAGAATGCCCCGCTCTCGATAGGCCGCCAGATGAGACGGGACGCTGATCAGTGCCAGCGCAGCGATGACGGTGCCGATATAGGAGGCAGCGTAATAGTTCGCCGGAGTTGTGCCCTGCCATTCCTCGGTTGCTTCCGTTCCGAAAACACCGGAAAGCACCAGCAACACCACAATCGGGAACACGAAAACGAATAGCAGGGTGAAAGGCTCACGAGTAATCAGTTTGAGCTCGACTGAGGTCAGATGTTTGATCGTGTGCATCAGTCTGCCAGTCCGTTCATCTGATCCCGGCCAGTGAGGCGGAGAAACGTGTCTTCGAGTGAGGCTTGATGAATCCGGAGATCGTCGGGGACAATGCCTCGTTCCACGAGCGTATGGGAGACGAGTGGTACGAGCGAGCCGGTTCCGGTGACGGTGAACTGGGATCCGGTCCGGGTGACGTCCTGAACAACGTCCAGCGTTTCCAGCCAGTTCAGATCGTTGTGATCAGTGGAGAATGTCAGTCGCTGCGGCCCACCGTGTCGGTTGATCAGTGCCTGTGGGGTATCGAGATCGATCACTCGTCCGTGGTCGATAATGGCGAGGCGATCGCAGAGTATCTCGGCTTCATCCATGAAGTGGGTGACCAGCACGATCGTCTTTCCCTGGTCCCGGGCGGCCCGGATGAGTCCCCAGGTTGCGTGGCGCGCTGCGGGATCGAGTCCCTGGGTGAGCTCATCGAGAAACACCACCTCAGGGTCGTTGATCAGCGCCAGCGCGATGAACAGGCGTTGCTGCTGACCGCCGGACAGATTGGCGAAGGACGCGGTTTCCTTACCGGTGAGTCCCCACTGGTCGATCAGTGCGGGCCAGTTCGATTCACCCGGGACGAAGCTGGCGAAGAGATCGAGCGCTTCCCACACCTTGATCCGCTCTGGCAGGGCAGATTGCTGTAGCTGAGAGCCGATTCGCTGGCGAAGCCGTGTGATGTCGCGTGCTGGATCGAGCCCCAGCACGCGAATTTCTCCACTATCTGGCTTTCGCAATCCCTGGATGCATTCCACCGAGGTCGTCTTGCCGGCGCCGTTTGGCCCGGCGATACCAAAAATCTCACCTCGTCGGACGCTCAGCGTGACATCTTCAACGGCTACGTGATCACGATACTGCTTGTGCAGGTGCTGAACCGAGATGACTTCTTCGTCCATCTACCATGCTCCTCTGGCGCGGGACTGGATTATTACTGTGAAGAACACGTAGCAGGAGTGATCGGTGAAAACAGACATGAACGCAGCGTAGATAGTCAACTGCAACATGTCAAGGACAACATGTATGTCGTGGAGTATAGCTTGTATCCGAAGGGCGTGGTGAGAAGGTGAGGTTCTGAATGCTCGTCACGTGGGTAATAATCGTCGGAATTGCCCTCGGTATCGGGACAAAGCTTGCCGACAATCAGGAGAACGCGCTCACCTGGCTTGGGAGCCTGACGGCACCGTGGATCATCGTGTCGTTCGGCTTCGGAGCAGTCTCAGTGAACTGGATTCGGTCTGCGCTGTCTGCGGCGGGCGCAATGCTGACAGGAATACTGGCCTACTACTCGTGGATGTGGCTATTCGAAGGAGGAGTGAACCTCAGCTACTTCCTGTCGGTCACCGTGCTCTGGGTCGCGGCAGCGCCGGTTGTCGGGATTGTATTCGGACTCTGTGGGTGGATGTGGAGACACGGTGATCGCCACTGGCTCATGGGGAGTGTTGCGGTAGCACTGGCGGGTGGAATCATTGCCGGCGAAAGCGCATTTATGGCTTTCAGCAGTGCCACGCTGAGTAGCGCCGAGGTCACCATACTCTGTATCTGGATCACGGTTGGCCTGATGATGCCTCTGGTTCTCTTGTCGCAACGCAGGGATCGGCTGGCTGGGCTGGGGCTGACGCTCTGTTGGCTGATGATCGGGCTGGCGACGGTCCCGCTGTTCCTAGGGTTCTTCGCAGCCACTGAGACTGCTGGCGGCTTGCGCTAGTCCTCAATCAATCGGCTGTAGACGATCAGGCGATGATCGTACATATCAGTCGTGATATCCCAGGCACCCTCGCAGGTCACGAGGTTGAGGTTGTACTCATCGGTCTCGCCGAAGATCTTGCGCGAGTCGGCGTCATCGATATGGACCAGTTCGATTTCGTAGACCTCGAACTCCAGCTCTTCATCGTCCTCGGTAATCACCCGGAGGATGTCGCCTTCTTCCAACTGTTTGAGCTCGAAAAAGACCGCAGGGCCGCTGTATGAATCATAGTGTCCGGCAATGACTGCGTTGCCCCGTTCGCCTGGCACCGGGCCAAGTTCATACCAGGAGACGTCTTCCCACTCGGAGGGGGCAGCCATTCGCCCCTCTTCGTCCTGTTCCACGTGCTCTACCTCGGCATCGACTTCGATCCGATCGATCTGGAAGCGCACGGGTTTGCCGGGGATTCGGTCTTCTTCAGGTTCCGCTGTCGCAGTTGGTTCTGGCTCAGCTTCGGAAGGAGCGGTCGTGCGCGAGAAGCACGCACTGAGCAGGAGCATCGCGGCAAACACGAGCAGCAGGGAAAATGAGAATCTGGCTGCAGTACGTGTGATCACGGGTGGTTCTCTTTCGTCGATCTGCGGGAACATCGGAGCTACGTCAAATGTATCGCATCGACAACATCAGAACCGGCAATTGCAGGTCAACTGGGAGTAATGGACTAGTCCATCATCTCCTCGTTCACGTGAGACCTACCCGGCGTCGTCAACCAGCGTTGTATAGACGATCAGACGATGATCGTACATGCCAGCGTCAGTATCCCAGACCCCCTCACAGGTGATCAGGTTGAGATTGCGTTCATCCGTTTGCCCGAAGATCTTGCTCGTATCCGCATCGTCAACATGGACAGATTCAATCTCGGTTATGGCGAAGGTGAGTTCCTCGCCATCCTCGGTCACGATCCGGACTTCATCGCCGACTTCGAGCTCGTTGAGATCATAGAAGACTGCCGGGCCAGTATCGGAATCGTAGTGACCGGCAATAACTGAGTTGCCCTGGTCTCCCGGGACTGTACCGGGCTCATACCAGGCGACGTTTTCCCATTCCTCGGGAACGCCCATGTTGCCGTCATCATCTACTCCGACATACTCGAACTCGGCGTCGATCCCGATTGAATCGATCTGCAGGCGGGTCGGGTTGCCGGGAACCGGGGTCTCATCCACCTCTGGTTCATCATCCCGGCTGGCATCATCTGACGTTGCGGAATCGTCCAGATCACTCGTGTCGTCGGATTCCTCAACTGGTGAGGATTCCTCGTCAGCGTCATCCACTTCCGGGACCGGGGTCGGGTCGGATTCGACCTGCTCGACGGATTCGATATCGACGTCGGAGGCGTCTGATTCCGAGTCAGTCTGTTCGGTGGGTTCCTGGTCACCGGTCGCAGTTGGTGAACTGGCCACCGCACAGGCACTGACCATGACCAGTGCGATCGAACCAAAGACGAGCGTGAGGAGTTTGTACTGGAGGTCTCGTCTCACGAAATGCTGTCTCCCTGACAATGACGATGCGAGTAGAGCCTGATTCAGGATGCCGGATGTGACAACGATGTCAAACCCGTCCGTCAGAGTTTAACGTAGAGCGCAACCTGTGGTTGCGGATAAACGATGATGGTAGACGGCGAAGCCCGAAACTGGCCTGGCCGGTTTCGGGCTCCTACCGGGAAAGGTCTGCCCCTCCCCTATTCTGATTCATCTTCTAGGTGCATGCGATGTAAGGATGTTAGCTGCGTCGCAGGACCGCGAAGGCTCCAGCTGCGGTTGCACTCAGGAACGCTACGATACCGCCGAGCAGCATCAGGCTGGTTCCGCCAGCTGCTGCGGCACCACCAGCGCCGGCAGCCGGAACACCCGGATCATCGGTTTCCTGATCATCTTCGCCATTGACCATGGCATCGTCCTGGTCGTCAACCATGGCGTCGTCCTGGTCATCAACCATGGCGTCGTCCTGGTCGTCAACCATGGCGTCATCGTCATCGTCCATCACGCCGTCATCGTCATCGTCCATCACGCCGTTGTCATCAACGCCGTTGTCGTCGTCGTCATCGGCTTCCTGGGCAATCAGATCGTTGCCGTCGTACTGGTCTCCGCTGTCAGTTGAGGCTGCTGCGGCTGGCACGACGATCATCATCGCCAGCACGGCAAACAGACTAATCTTGAACTTGAACTTCATTCGTCCCGAATTCCTTTCCCAGCGTTATCGCTAACGCTTTCAGACATTTGCGGCTACGTGACGCATGCACCGCTCGACCGAAGTCTTGCGCATTCACTGTGCCACGACTCAGGAAAGCTGTCAGAATGGGGAAACGGGTACATGAATATAGCGTTCCGGACAATGAGTCAAATGCCTATCGTGCCGTCCAGCCGAGATCGACTTGCCAGGTAGCGCCGGTGACACCGCCAGCCTTGTCTGACGCCAGAAAAGCAATGACATCGGCGACTTCTTCCGGCTCGAGCGCTCGCTTGATGGCTGCCGGGGCAAGCATCGATTGTTCGATCGCCTCCTCCGGGGTGACGTTCATCGAGCGAGCCAGCGATTCTGCCTGCCCCTCGGTCAATGGTGTTCGAGTAAACCCGGGACAGACCGCATTTACGGTGATGCCTTGCTCGCCACCTTCGATCGCCCCGGCGCGGGTGAGGCCGATCAATCCGTGCTTGGCCGCGATGTAGCTCGCCTTGAACGGTGAAGCGATCAATCCGTGGACCGAGGAGACATTGACGACCCGCCCCCAGCCAGCCTCACGCATTCCGGGCCAGGCGTATTTCATGAGGAGAAACGGCGCGGTGAGCATCAGTGCCTGGAGTTTGTCCCAGACATCTTCGGGGAAATCTTCGATCGAATCGATATGCTGGAATCCGGCGTTGTTGATCAGAATCTGTACTGGGCCGAGTTGTTGAGCGGTCTGATCGATCGCTTGCCGGCAGCCTTCCCGGGTGGTGAGGTCAAGCTGCAGGAATGAGGCGCCGATCTCGCTGGCTGCGGCCTCACCGGTATCCTTGTTGATATCGACGATCATCACCTGATTGCCGTCGTTGGCCAGTGCCTGCGCGGTTGATTTGCCGATACCGCTGGCACCGCCGGTGACCAGAGCAACACGACTGGTAGAGGGCATGGGACGTTCCCTTTCCGATGAGTTCTGCTGGCCGATTAGAGAATTCCTGCGATCGGCCGGGCTGGTAAGGTTTGCCAGAGCATTGTGACACAGTTTTTCTCGGGAATTCGATGAACTATGAACCAGACAGGATCAGCTAGCGCGAGCCGGATGCGATCTCGCCTGCTCTATGCCATGCAGCAGCAGATCGTCGCGACATTCGATGAGCCCGACTGGATCGAGCTCGGCTACTACGCCGGGGTAGCAGATCTGATCAGGGATGATCCAATCCTGCTTCCATCGCTGCGAAACGACGACCCTGCCTACCGTTCCCGAGTTTTCGATGTACTGGAATCGCTGAGCAATGCGGTTTCGCTGGCCGATCTGGCGATATGGATGAAGTTGCCTGCTTGGCTCTCCCGGAACGATCCGGCTCTCGGACGTGAACTGTTTCTCAACGGAGACGATACAGCGCTCGATGAACTGGCCGGTGCCGCGATATCGCTGGATGTTCCAGAACTCACCCGCCAGGTGGCCCGGATTCGACGGACCGCCACGACAGATCCAGAGGTGGCGATCGGGCAGGCCAAGGAGATGCTGGAGACGGTGATGAAGGCGATCCTCGGGCAACACGGCCCGAACACCGATATCGACATCATCAAACTGGTGAAACTGACCCGGGAACAGCTTGGCCTGGACGGTGGCGGAGCCAGCACCTATCGCAACCGGACGCTGAGCAACCTCACCCAGCTCGTCGAAGGCATCAACAAGCTGCGGAACCTCTACGGCACCGGCCACGGGCGAAGCCGCGCCGGAGAGACAGACCCGGCACATGCAAGGCTGGTGGTGGATAGTGCGGCGGCACTCTGTGTGTTCTTTCTGGAGATCGAGCAGGAGCGGAGAAGGGGTGAAGTGGGTGAGGGCTAGCGGTAGACCTCGTCATGGCTACCGATGTCAATCAGGCGAATAGACTTCGTTTCTATCCTGAGTGTGAGGATGATTCGGTTCGAATAATCGATCCTGACTGCGTGGAAACCTTCGAAATTCCCTCGCAGTGCGTGCAGACGCAACCGTGGCTGGAAGGGATCGAGTTCCAGACTACGAAATGTCTCTCTTACACGCTGCCGGAGTTGAGGGTTTCTCCGGTAGAATCGTTTCAGTTGCCGCTCGAATCGAGGGCTCATCTGGAGCTGATATGTCACTCCTCTTCCAATTCAAGTTCCTCGATAAGTTCATCTGCGGTCACGACGCGGTACTGTCCTGCCTCGTACTCTTCCATTGATTTCCGGACGCGCTCCAGTATCGGCTCATCATCTTCGAAGTCGACTATCTTCTCGTACTGCTCTTTGCTCAGCACCACGTAGCTGGGCTCGTCGTTCTTGATGATGTAGACCGGGCCGTCTTTCAGTTGCTCATCGACAGCAGAGATGCCTCGTCGCTTGATCTCGCGTGCTGGAATTGAACGCATTGCGGTACCTCCTCTGGTATGAATACCGGTATTGTATCCGGGTCTGCCCCGGGACGCCACGTCGAACCCGATTACATACCCAGCAACAGACATTGCCCGAAACCGTGCGTTCATTACCTGCAAGGTAATCGACGTGATGCACGTTGCCGCGTGTAATGAGTACATGACGCTGGAGGTTTTTGATGGTAGTGACAGGGAGCAGGAATCATGAGTACGACGACATTGCACACCAGTACCGATCGATTCAGCCTTGTGCGAAGATGGATTCTGTTGGATGCCGCGTTTGCCGGGGTGATGGCGCTGGTCATGACTCTCGGCGCCGGAGCGCTGGCTGAGCTGTTCGGCCTGTCGCCGGCATTTGTCCGGACCGTTGGTCTGATTCTGGTGCCGTACGCAATCGCACTCACGTATCTGTGGCCGCGGGTCGAGCAGTATCGCTCGCTGGTCTGGGTGGTCATTGCTGGAAACCTGCTCTGGGCGGTCGCCAGCGCAGCGTTGCTTCTGACGAGCTGGATCGATCCGACAGGCGCGGGAATCGCCTTCATTCTGACGCAAGCGATCATCGTGGCCGGGTTCGCCGATATGCAGTTCATCGGCCTTCGACGCACAGCCTGAGCTGGCATTCGTCGCAGTGCGGTACCGGTTGCTCCAGGTAGCTGGTGCCGCTCGACCGGATTGTCAGTTCGTATCAAGGACAGGGGTGCCCGGGTGACGATTCAGACGGCCGAACACACGATCGGTGAACTGCTGAGACGATGGCGGCAGCATCGCCGTGTCAGTCAACTCGACCTGGCGCTGCAGGCGGAGGTTTCAGCCCGGCACATCAGTTTCCTGGAGACGGGACGATCGCTTCCGAGTCGGGAGATGCTGCTCAGGCTTGCCGATCACCTCGGTATTCCGCTCCGGGAGCGAAACAGCCTGCTGATGGCTGCTGGCTTTGCCCCTGTTTACCCCGCAACATCGCTGGAAGATCCGTCGATGGGCGTCATTCGGTCCGCGATCGACCTGGTACTCAAGGGACACGAGCCATACCCGGCCATTGCCATCGATCGTTACTGGACACTGGTGACGGCCAATCGATCCATTGATCTCCTGCTGATGGGCGTGGCGCCGGAGTTGCTCGAACCGCCCGTCAATGTGTTGCGGCTGAGCCTGCATCCGGATGGTCTGGCTCCACGGATCATCAATCTCGATCAATGGCGCACCCATGTGTTCAGGCAGCTCCGAAACTACATCGATACCAGTGCTGATCCGGCACTTGCCGCACTTTATGAGGAGCTTCGATCCTACCCCGGTGGAGACGATACCGGACGGAACGAGCAACGACCCGGCGCGCTGGTTGTGGATGATCTGGTAATCCCTTTGCGGTTTCGATCAGAGGCGGGTGAACTCTCCTTTTTCAGCACCACCACTGTCTTTGGAACGGCAAACGATGTGACACTGGCAGAGCTTGCCATCGAGTCGTTCTTTCCGGCTGATGCCGCCACAACCGACATTCTGAGGAACATGGCGGGCACCTAGCTGGCCCAATGCTGCAGTCAGTACCACGCTACACCCCCTGTTGCCCTCTGCGAAGAAGCTGATAGCATGCCCAGAGACAAACGTAACCAGAACATCCGCGAAAGGGACCTTCAGTATGCGAATTGCGATGGGCGGAATCAGCCACGAGACCAATACCTTCTGCAGCGGCAGGACCGGTCTGGATGGCTTTCAGGAGCGTGAGTGGGGCGTTGGACAGAAGATCATCGACGACAACCAGGGGGTCAGGAGCTACCAGGGTGGTGTGATCGATGCCGCCGAGCGCCATGGCCTGGAACTGGTGCCAACGTTCTACGCCAGCGCAACACCATCGGCCACAGTCTCCCGGGATGCCTTCGACGAGATGGAGAACCTGCTGATTCAGAAGCTCGATGAGGCGGGGAAGCTGGACGGCATCGTCCTCAATCTCCACGGGGCAGGTGTTGCCGAGGGTATCGACGACATCGAGAGCCACGTAATCACCCGGGTTCGCAACCATGTTGGCCCGGATATGCCGATCGTGGTCACGCTCGATCTGCACGGCAACATCTTCCAGGAATCGCTGGACAATGCCGACGCGCTCTTCGGGGTGAATCTCTACCCACACACTGACTCCTACGATCGTGGCGAGGAAGCAGTCGACGGACTGGTGAAGATCATCGCGGGCGAGATCAAGCCGACGATGCACATCACCCACCTGCCGATGATGCTCCCCTCCACCACCACTGATCTCAGCCCGGCGAAAGACATCAACGAGATCTGCTGGGAGAAGGAGAAGCAGGATGATGTGATCGACTGCACCTTCTTCCACGGCTTCGCCCCGGCAGACATTCCGCGGGTTGGCGTCGCGGTATTGACGATGACCAACAACAACCCCGAGAAGGCGAAGCAGATCAGCGAAGAGGTGGCTGCCACGATCTGGGATCGTCGCGAGGAATTCCGCCCGCCGATCAACCCGCCGGAGCGAGTCTTCGAGATGGCCAACGAGGACGACGGTCGCCCGGTGATCATCAACGAGAAGGCAGACAACCCGGGTGGTGGTGGCCCTGGCGACGGTACCCACCTGCTGCGGTCGATGATCGAGGCCAAACTGCAGGATGCCTGTTTCGGGTTCATCCATGATCCGGAGACGGTGGCGCAGGCTCACGATGCCGGCGTTGGTGCGGTGATCGATATCCGGCTGGGTGGCAAGAAAGAGCCGCTGCACGGTGAACCGATCGAGGCAAAAGCCTATGTGAAGTGTCTGACTGATGGCCGCTTCATCCAGCAGTCACCGATGGGCCGTGGCCGGAAAGTCGATCTGGGCAAGATGGCCCGATTGGTAATCGACGGTATCGACGTGATTGTCTCGACGATCCGGACCCAGACGCTGGACGACGAGGTCTTCCGTCTGCACGGTATCGATGTGACCCGCTACAAGTACGTGGCGATCAAATCGAGCAATCACTTCCGGGCCGGATTCGCGCCGATTGCCCACCGGATCATCCGGGCAGACACTCCGGGTCTGGTCTCGGCCGATCTCTCGACCTTCAACTACAAGCGACTGGAACGACCGATCTGGCCGCTGGACGACAACGTCAGCTGGCCGTAGCTAACCCGGTTCCAGAACAGGAAGAACGACAAACGCGGGGGCCATCGCCCCCGCGTTTCTGTGTCTGTGCGTATGCTGGATGGTGAGGTTACTTGACGCCTGCCGACTGTAGCGCCTCTACGGCTTCGTGCATGTGCTTGCCTTCGATGGCGTGGTCACCTTGAGCCACCCGCAGCTCGTGCGCCTTTATCAGGACGTCCACCATGGTGTAGCCCTCGGGCGCGTCGACCTTGTAGCAGGCCAGCTCGATGCGATGGCCGTTTGGGTCGTGGAAATAGAGTGAGTCCATGAAGCCACGGTCGATCTCACCAGTGTTCGGGTAGCCCAGCTCTTCCAGACCCTTTGCCGCCCGGTCGTAGGTCTCTTTGGAGACCGAGTAGGCGATATGGTGCGTGGCGCCAGTAACTTCGGGAACCTGAGTCGGGTCGGTCTCCCGATCGGTGCGCACGAAATAGGTGATCAGGCAGCCATCGCCCGGATCGAAGTAGAGATGGGACTCTTCGGGAACGTCCAGGTTCGGCTGTTCGAAGATGAACGGCATCCCCAGCACGCCCTCGTAGAAGTTGACCACGTCCTCTTTGTTGGACCCGATCAGGGTGATGTGATGAACGCCGGTTGTCGGAATCTGCATGTGTCCTGTTCTCCAGTTCGATTAGACAGATCGTTTCGTCAGATCGCGAGCGATTCGCAAAGGTCGGGACGCTTACCCGATCCCATTACTATCAATGTAGTAGCAAGTAATATGCCAGAAAAAATGCCGTGAATCCGGAGTTCCTGAAATGGGAGAAGCCTGTGTCCCGGACGAGCGGATCTCCGGAGACACAGGCCAATATGCGTATGTGAGTTCGTGAGGCTAGTTCTTCTTCGGCACAGTGCGGGTGGCGGTCTTCGCCTCTGGATCGAAGTAGAGCCGCGGACCTTCCATCGCGTTGGCCCCGAAGAGGACGAACTCGTAGGTGTCCTCGCCAGCGCCCTGCTGGGCGTGGATGTCCTGCGGTGGATGCGGGATGATCTGGACATCGCCCGGGCCCATGATGAACTCGTCGACCATCTCCACTTCGGCATGGCCTTCATCGTCGCCATCATCCAGCCGTCGCCAGATCTGGTAGTTGTCCTTGCCTTCGTAGACGGCCACGATCCCCCAGGTGAAGTGGTTGTGGATCGGTGTGTTGTGATCCGGGCCGAACTTCGCCCGCACCAGGGTCAGGCCGGTCTCATCGGTATAGAGCGGCGGAACCTGCTGTCCGTGGTGGACGTTGCCGACCGGGCCATCTGCCGTCGTCAGTTCCTCGTCCTTGGTGAGCTGTCGCATGCGCTCGGCAATGCGCTCCAGCCCGTCTGGACCGTCCCCGTGCTCGGCGATGATTGCCTTGACGTCGGTGATGAACGCCTGAACCGATGGATGTACGGATGTGGTTGCCATAGATGCCTCCTGCTACTCATTGGGCGTGTTCGATCGTGTCTCTCCACTATACAAGAGCGCACCACCCTCTTGATATCTTCCCGGATCACTGCTACTATGCCCCTGTTGCGGAGTGCACCGGCACTTCGCGTGCTTCATCTCTTTCGGAGAAGGACGACCGTTGAAATTCGGAAACACACAACGCGAGATCTTCGCGTTTGCACGACGTAAGCAGGGCATTCAGGCCCGTCTACAGGTGCAGTGTGCCCGGAGGACGGTTAGCTAGAAGCAAACTAACGAGAGCTTCAAACGTCGCGGGCCAGACTGACGGCCTGCGGCGTTTTTTTGCGCCCTCACCCCCGGCCCCTCTCCCAAACCTGGGAGAGGGGAGTGAGCTGAGGTTCTTCAGGCAGAGCCGATCTTCAACTGGCCCGCCTCGTTGGAATTACGAGGAGAAGTAACCA
>REEK01000025.1 GCA_007695115.1 Sphaerobacteraceae bacterium | reverse complement strand
AAGGACCGAACCTGTGATGCAGCCGAGCGTTTCAGTTCCCGCTGGTTCATAAGCTGTGCAATCGGGCACTACGGAGGAAAGCATGATTCCGTCAGATCACGTCATTGCAGCTCCGGTAGGTCGTGCGGACCAATTATTCCCCGCACTCACGCCGTGTCTCATCAATCGTATGACCTGAGAGTCAACGCGGTTGCTGGCCTGGTTCGCATTCTTGTGCCACACATGAGGTGACAGAACCACGGAACTCTTCACCCCATGACACGGTCGCTGACCAACTACACCTACGTTGACACTACCCGTAAAGCCAACATATACTACAGGACGCCTGTCGGTCCGGAGACTGTACAGGCAATCCGGGGGCATAGCTCAGCTGGGAGAGCGCTACAATCGCACTGTAGAGGTCGGGGGTTCGAGTCCCCCTGCCTCCACCCGGTCCCCGAGCTACCCGGAACCCTCCCTCTTTCGCTTTACGGATACCAACAGGATCCTGCGGGATCTTCGGGACAATTCGATACGACCCGATTCGCTTTCTCAGGGACGCGCAGTATTGCTGGCGCAGAATTTGCGCATTCTGCGATAGTTCAATCTCCATCGGGAAGGCAGGCCATCATGCAACGGTTTCAGGTGCGCCTCATTGGCCGCAGATCAGACCAGCCGCAGAGTATTGTGCTGCGCGATGAGGAGGGTCGCTATTTCCTCCGACCAGCATGTGGGTCCCGTGCAGTTCGCATTACGGCACGAGATGCCGAACTTCTCATGCGTCAGTATCGCTATGAAACGGTTGACGATGCCGACTGGCATTCATCGTCTCTCATGGCAGATCTCGGCTGCCAGATTCCACCGTTCGAGCCCGATCTGGACCCAGCGCCGATTCATTAGCCACTAGTTCGGCTCCAGTTTAACCAGAAAAATGAGCGACCCCCGCATATTGGGGTCGCTCATTCGTTTTCAGTGATTGCTGCTCAGCGGAATCAGGACACTGGCTGTGGACTAAACCCTGGCGCGGCGGATGGACCTTCTTCTTCCTCATCTTCGCCTTCTGCTTCCGCATCCGGAACAGGATCGTTCGGGTGAGGCAATACCGGTCCAGTAACCTCCGGCTTGGGCCGTGGCTCGGAGAACAGGGCTTCCATCTCTGGCCCCTCGATCGTCTCACGCTCGATCAACAACCAGGTAATCGCATCCAGTTCATCGCGATTGTCGGTCAGGATCTCGCGGGCCGTCGTATACGCTTCGTCGATGATCCCGCGGATCTCCTGGTCGATCTCGAACGCCACCTGGTCGCTGTAATTCCGTTGCTCGCTGATTTCCCGACCGAGGAACACCATCTCGTCTTTCCGGCCAAATGCCAGCGGTCCGAGTTTCGGGCTCATGCCGTACTCGGTTACCATCCGGCGAGCCAGACTCGTTGCCTGCTGAATGTCGTTCGAAGCACCGGTCGATTTCTCACCGTAGATCAACTCTTCAGCAACCTGCCCGGCCATCGCCACAGCGATCTGAGCTTCGAACTGTCGGCGCGTCCAGAAGAAGCGCTCCTCTTCCGGGAGAATCCGGGTGTAGCCACCCATCATCCCGCGAGCCACGATCGATACCTTCATAACCGGGTCAGCATACGGCAGCATTCTGGCCACCAGGGCGTGACCGGCTTCATGGTAGGCAGTCAGTACCTTCTCACGTTCAGTGATAACCCGGCTCTTGCGCTCCGGACCGGCGATAACTCGATCGATCGCCTCGGTCAGTTCCTGACGGCCGACGGTCTTCTTGTTCCGACGTCCTGCCAGAATCGCCGCTTCGTTGACGAGGTTTTCCAGGTCGGCACCGGAGAATCCGGGTGTCTGGCGAGCCAGACGCTCGATATCGACATCGCCATCCAGTGGCTTGCCACGGCTGTGTACTTCGAGGATCTGCTGCCGGCCCTTGATGTCAGGCCGATCGAGAATCACCTGACGGTCGAATCGGCCAGGTCGAAGCAGCGCCGGATCGAGCACGTCCGGCCGGTTCGTTGCCGCAATCACAATGATATTCGTGGTGCTGTCGAAGCCGTCCATTTCGACCAGTATCTGGTTCAGTGTCTGTTCGCGCTCGTCGTGACTACCGCCGAGGCCAGCGCCACGCTGACGACCAACGGCATCGATCTCATCAACGAACACGATACACGGCGCGTTCCGCTTGGCCTGATCGAATAGATCACGCACACGGCTGGCACCCACGCCGACAAACATTTCAACGAACTCGGACCCACTGATACTGAAGAACGGCACACCAGCTTCACCGGCCACCGCTCGTGAGAGCAGCGTCTTCCCAGTACCTGGTGGCCCGACCAGCAGCACACCACTCGGAATCCGGGCACCGAGCGATGCGAATTTTTCGGGATACTTGAGAAAGTCGACAACCTCTGCGAGTTCCTCTTTGGCCTCATCCACACCGGCGACATCGCTAAACGTCACCGACGGCTTGGTACCGGTAAACATCCGTGCCCGGCTTTTACCGAAGGACATCGCCTGATTGTTGGCGCCCTGAGACTGCCGCATCATGTAGATGAAGACGCCGATCAGCAGCACCATTGGCACCAGGATGATCAACCACGGGAAGTAGGCTCCCCAGTTGCTCGACGAGGAGGTGTTGATCGTCACTTCGCTTGGATCAATGCCAAACGCCGTTAGTTGCTCGTTAATCGAGACTTCCGGTGGCAATCGGGTTTCAGCCGGAGATTCTGATTCAGAGTGGTAGATTGCCGTCACCTGGCTTGAGCCCTCGGTCATCTCGAGTGCTTCAACCTGGCCGGCACGAATATCAGCGGCAAGCTCGGACCAGCTACGCGCCTGGGTGTCGTCGCCACCGCCCATGAAGGCAAACCAGAGGGCGATCACCGCGATCAACAGGACGATCCAGACGAAGCCGTTCCGTAGCCACTTGTTCTCCGTCATGCAATGCCCTCCGAACGCGCAGTGGCGTTCTATTCAGGTGGAAAGGGAGCCGCAACGTAGAAGGCTCGGTAAGTATCGGAATTATATCAAACAGATTCTGTCAATCTGATGGTCCTGGGGGGCTCAAATCGGCAGGCCCACAGGGGGAATACTGACAAAGAACGACGAGCGCTATGGCGTGCAAGCAATCCCGATGAACGGCAGGTTTCGATAGCGGCCGGCTTTGTCCAGGCCATAGCCAACAACGAACTCGTCGGGGATCTCGAAGCCAACCCAGTCCACCGGCACGTCGATCGCGTCGGGCTTTTCTTTGCGCAGCAGTGCCACGACACGAATGCTGGCCGGGTTGCGTCGCTGCAGCGTATCAATGAGGTACTGCAGCGTCAGCCCGCTATCGATAATGTCCTCTACGATCAAGAGGTCGCGACCTTCGATCGACGAGTTCAGATCCTTCAGGATACGCACAACCCCGGATGATTCCGTGGCGTCACCGTAGGAAGAGACAGCCATGAAATCGACATCGAGTGGAAGTTCCATCTGCCGGCTCAGATCACTCATGAAAATAAAGGCCCCGGTCAGGACGCCGACAAGTAAGGGTTGCCGCCCCTCATATGCCCGCTCGACTTCAACACCTAACTCCTGCACTCGGGCGGCGAGGCGCTCTTCGTCAATCAGCACCCGCTCCAGACCCTCGTGGAAAACCGAGTCATTCAGCGACATCGTCCGATTGCCCTTTCGCGGTTATTCCCGAACAGTGGACCCGTTCATATCCAGTTCCAGATGAAGTTGTACCCCACCCCGACCCTCCGGGTAGGCCATGATATCCAGCCCGATCACCCAGCGCACATCTTCGGCAGTGGCGACAACCGGAAGCCAGTCTCGCAGATACCGGGGGACTTTCTGGTTGACGAGCCAGTCCTGCAGCTTGATCTCACGGCCGCGAACGCGCGTGCGGTCACCATCATGACGAGTGCGCAGAAGCATGGTTTCGTCGGACTCAACATGACCGCGTATACGCCATCCATTCGTCAGCGGAATATCTACATCGCCAGACAACTCGAGCTCGGTGCCAGGTTCGAGCAATGGAACCCAGGCAAGCCGTCGGAGGTCGTCTTCCAGCGTATCGGTAAACCCAATAGCCAGGCGATCATAGTCGACATAGCCGACCAGTCCATCCGCCAGTTCGATCACCTTGCCCGGTTGCCCATCCAGTGCGGCATTGCGCAAGGCTTCGAGCCGCTCATAACGCAACCTGGCCCGGCTTCCAAGCACACCATCGATGATCCTGAAAAGAACCCGCCGCTGTATCGACGGGTGGGATTCACGGAACAGTTTCCGCTCGACCGTCCACACCCCTGCGCGGTTGGCTACGATGTCATTGAACGCGCTATCCACCGCCGCGGAAATGAAGTCTGCATCATCTTGCAACAGCTCACAGGTTCGGGCTGTAGATTCCCGGACAGCTGGTTCGATGGCTTCCATCGCTGGAACCACTGTCTGCCGGATCGCATTGCGTCGGTAGGCGTTCGAATCATTGGTCGGGTCGTGGATCGGATCGATTCCAGCTTCCCGGGCATACGTCTCGAGATCGGCGCGAGCCAATCCCAGAAGCGGTCGGAACACCTTCAAACGACGCAGCGGCGGTCGGCCGGGATCAAGCGGAATCAGCCTCCGCGTGAGAGGCGCCATCCCACTCATGCCTTCCAGCCCGCTTCCGCTGATCATTCGCAGCAGAACCGTCTCGATCTGATCATCCAGATGGTGTGCCGTGGCGATGATGTCGGAGTCGTGGTTGAGTGCGGCACGGGCCAGCGCCGCATAGCGTGCGTGCCGGGCAGCCGATTCGGCTCCCTGGTTCAGCGCGGCATCCCATTGACTGATATCCACTTCAACCAGCGTGCAGGGCAAATCCCACGCCTCACACAGCGCTTGCACGCGTCGCGCGTCGTCACCCGACTCTGGACGCATCCCGTGGTCGACATGAACTGCCAACAGTGGCGGGCCGTCATTTGCGGCGATCTGCAACAGCGAATGGGCCAGCACTTGCGAGTCCCGCCCGCCAGAAAGCCCGATAATTAGTGCTCGATCAGATGGATGAGAGATGGACGCGAGCGACGCACGAACGTGATCCTCAATCGTTCTCAAAGCGCTACTCATAGGGAATGCCCACACCTGCTTCCCAGCTTGCGTATTGTACCGGTCTGCTATCAGTCCGAATCCTACCATTGCACGTAAACGCAAGCGTTTTGCGTGGTTCTGGATCGTTCCTGAACGATCCCGGACTTTCGGTGGTACACGCGGGTACACCAGAAGATTATGATTACCGGCAGCGAAGCCGCTGGCGCACGAGTACGATGGTGGTCGAAAAGGTGTTCACACAATCCCGCAAGCAGATTCCACTCCGGCGTGTCTGCCCCTATTACCGGCTCCCACAACTGAGACCAGGACAGTCACTCAGTGGCCGCGAGCGCTTGCCGGTCTGCGCGGTGGGCGAGCTCGATGCCCACGTCAGTTTCAGACAGGCACAGGAACTCTGCCGGTCCGGTGAGTATCCGACCTGCGAGTGGTTTCGGCGGGCAGATCCGAACGGGGCGAAAGGCGATACTGCCCCCATCATGGTGGGGGCCGCAGCGCGTTCAGGAGACGCGGCTGGCGTCGAAACCTACCACCTCTCCCGGCAATTGCTGAGCTCAGCGCTCTGGGTCATCGGTATTCCGACCGCCATTACGCTGATCATCATCATGGCGATATGGGTTACTGAGAATGTGTGGATGCCGACTCAGCAGATCGTGTTAGACCTGATCCGCTGAGCCAGCATTAGTCCGGCTAATTCGGCGTCAGATTCAACCAGGGCTCCTGATGCCCGCGATGATAGCCGATCCGGAGCGGGATCCAGCAAATCGACTTGTCATCCAGCAGCACATTGAACCAGTAGACTCCGGTGTGCTCGACGTCCAGGCTGACGTTGGAGACGATCGTCACGCGATGATCTTCCCCACTGAACCGGACCTCCTGAGAGACCGCCTCCAGCTTCTTCAATGCTGGGTCCGTCGGCACAATGCTGATCACCGCATCGCCACGAAACTCCCCTGATGCCAGCGACACCACCAGTTGCGACTCCAGTCGGAATCCCGGGAACTCCTCCGGTGCGCCGGGGTCGTCACTTCCAACGACGAGCTGCTCGAGCACGTTGATGACATTAAACGAGCCATACTGGTCCTGATCGGCACGCTGGCAGAGCACAGCCATCAGGAGATACGGCCCCTTGTCGACGTCGATTCCCACAGTTTCTGTCCTTCCTCCAAATGATCTTCGATTGATTGAGGTCAGCTCATTCCCGATCTTCGTCCAGCTCATAGGAATTGA
>REEK01000074.1 GCA_007695115.1 Sphaerobacteraceae bacterium | reverse complement strand
AAGGGGTGAGGGCGATCCTACTTCTTCATCTGCTGCGCCATGATGTCGGCAACGCCGGCGGCCGTGTCGGCAACCTTCACGCCTGCGGCTTCGAGCGCCTTGATCTTGGCGGCGGCGGTACCTTCTCCACCGGAGATGATTGCTCCAGCGTGGCCCATCCGCTTGCCTGGTGGCGCTGTCTGTCCAGCGATGAAGCCAACCATCGGCTTGGTGACGTTGTTCTTGATGAACTCGGCGGCCTGCTCTTCGTCGCTGCCACCGATCTCACCGATCATCACGATCGCCTCGGTCTCGGGATCATTCTGGAAGAGGTCCAGCACGTCGATGAAGTTGGTGCCGATAATCGGATCGCCACCAATGCCAACCGCGCTCGACTGGCCGAGACCGGCCTGGGTGAGTGCGTTGACCACTTCGTAGGTCAGCGTACCGGAGCGGGAGACGAGTCCCACCGGGCCGCGCTCGTGAATATAGCCGGGCATGATGCCGACTTTTGCCTCACCCGGCGTAATCAGTCCCGGACAATTCGGGCCGATCAGCCGTGCGCCAGCCTCTTTGACATAGTGGTAGACACCAACCATGTCCAGCGTTGGCACGCCTTCGGTAATGCAGATGATCAGCTTGATACCGGCATCGGTCGCCTCATAGATCGCGTCGGCGGCGAACGGTGCAGGGACGTAGATGATCGATGTGTTGGCGTCGGTCTTCTCCACTGCATCGGAAACAGTGTTGAATACCGGAACGCCGTGGACGTCTTTACCCAGACCTCCCGGGGTAACCCCGGCGACCACATTCGTCCCATACTCGACCATCTGGCCGGTATGAAAGGAGCCTTCCCGACCAGTAATCCCCTGGACGAGCAGGCGGGTCTGGTTGTTCACCAGAATACTCACGGATTCCTCCCTGCCTGTCGCTACGCTGCGCCTTCGGCGGCTGCCACGACCTGTTTTGCTGCTTCGTCCATACGCTCGACAACGGTGATTCCGGCATCGGCCAGCAGTTTCTGACCCTCAGCCTGGTTCGTTCCAATCAATCTGATGACGAACGGCACCTTGACGTCGATCTTGCCCATCGCTTCCAGCAGTCCCTGGGCAACGACATCGCAGCGGGTGATACCGCCGAAGATGTTGATGAGCACAGCCTTTACGTCTGGCTCGGCGAGGACGAGGTTCAGTGCCAGCGTCACCTGATCGGCACTTGCTCCACCACCAACATCGAGGAAGTTTGCTGGCTCTCCACCCTGGAACTTGACTGCGTCCATGGTGGCCATCGAGAGTCCGGCACCATTGACCATGCAGCCGATGTTGCCGTCCAGCTTGACGAAGCTGATTCCGTGGGCACGAGCCTGCACTTCGATCTCGTTCTCTTCGCGCAGGTCACGTAGCTCTTCAGCAGCTTTCTGCCGGTAGAGCGCGTTGTCGTCGATCGTGATCTTGGAGTCGATTGCCTGCCACTCACCATCCCCGTTGATGATCAACGGGTTGATCTCGCAGAGTCCGGCGTCCTTCTCGATGAAGGCTTTGAACACCGCTTTGGCGATCTTCGCGAACCCGCCGACCTGCTTGCCTTCGAGACCGAGCTTGAAGGCGAGTCGCCGGCACTGGTAATCGCGCAGCCCCAGATGCGGGTGCGCGGTCTCCGTGTGGATCTTTTCCGGGGTATCGCGGGCGACTTCTTCGATGTCCACGCCACCCTCGGCGCTGGCCATCACGGTGACACCGCGGCCATCACGATCGATCACTGCGCCGAGGTAGACCTCGCGCTGAATATCGACCGCCGGAGCCACCAGCACCATATTGACGATGTGTCCGCTGATATCGATTCCCAGAATCTCCGATGCTACCTTGCGGGCATCATCTGGACCCTCAGCAAGCTTCACCCCGCCGGCTTTGCCTCGTCCGCCCGAGTGAACCTGTGCCTTGATTACGACCTTGCCGCCGATCTTCTGCGCTGCATCAGCAGCAGCATCCGCGGAATCGCACACGATCCCTGCGTTGATCGGGATCCCGTACTGCTGCAATATCTCAGCAGCCTGGTATTCGTGGATATTCATCCCAAACTCCCGGTTGTTGAGAACGGCGCCATCCCGATTGGCGGCATGCGCCGGTACCGTCCAGTTTCCATCCTTCCGATAATAGCACAGTGCTCTGAATTCGCCTGAACAGACGTGTTCAGAAAGGGTTGGTATGATGGCTGCGGCAGCACATGTAGGAAGTGGCAGGACACGAGTGTCATCCGAAAGAGGTGGCGGGGGTGTCCATGAACTCGAACGTATGGAGGCTGACATGGCCGGCAACAATGGCTCAGGTAATGGATCGTTTATCGCCGGATTCATCCTCGGTGCAATCGGCGGGGCCGCGGCTGGCCTGTTCAAAGCACCGAAGCGAGGTGATGAACTCCGCAGCGACATTGGAGAGAAGGTCAACCAGACGACGGCACCGGTTCGCGAAAAAGCCGCGCCTCTGGTAAATCAGGGCAAGGAACGTGCTACCGAGTTGGTTGACAAAGCCGCCGATGGCGCTCAGAGCCTGAGTGGAAAGATCGCCGCGATGGACTTGCCATTCGACGATCGAAGCGATCACGCCCCGGGCGGCGATGTTCCCTCTGCCGGGATCGATCCGAAGGCTCCAAAAGCCTGATTGACCGGTTCAACGGGTGAGTGTGACCAATAGATTGACGAAGGTTCAGGAGGACTAATGCTTGGCCGATTGCAGACGGCGCTCAAGTTTCTTACCTATGGCTTGTTGATCGGGATCTTCTTTGCACCCAACAGTGGTGCGGAGACCCGTCGCAAAGTGACAGGCTGGGTGACCAGTGGTGCCAAAGACTTCATGGGTAACATTACTGGCGGGGATTCCAACTAGCGAACTCCTGCTGACAAACGTAATTCCGGGCCACGTCCTGGTGGCCCGCATACCGCTGGATTTCTGACCCCGGTTCAACATCTTTGTTCTTACCCTGCAAACCCTGCAGCGGTGAACCTGCTGAAAGCGCACATCTTTGTTCCCGATTGGTGATGACAACCGCGGCCGTCAACTGACGCCGATAATCAACTGGCTGCTCATTATCGGGAATCTCATCGTGTTCGTCTATCAGATCACCATGCCCATGGCGGACCTGGAACGGTTTGTTTTCGAGTATGGGGCGATTCCCGGCGAACTCACCTCGACGTTCCCGTCACTGGCACCAGAGGCGTGGAGCGTCTACGCCACCGTGTTTACATCGATGTTCATGCACGGCAGCGTCATGCACTTTCTCGGGAATATGCTGTTTCTCTGGGTGTTTGGTGACAACATCGAAGATGCGATGGGTCACATCGGCTATCTGCTCTTCTATCTGGCAGGCGGGTTGTCCGCTTCGCTGGCGCACATCGCCTTCGAACCGGAGAGTGCCGTGCCGATGATCGGCGCCAGCGGAGCGATCTCCGCGGTGATGGGTGCCTATCTACTGCTGTTTCCGACGGGATCGGTGCGCGTGCTGGTGTTCATCGGCATTCCTCTGATTTTCGCCGTCCCTGCATTGATCATGCTCGGGCTCTGGTTCGCCACGCAGCTGGTCTCCGGCGTGGCGTCGCTGGAAGGTGCCGGGGATGCGGCAGGAGGGATCGCGTTCTGGGCGCATATCGGTGGATTCGTCGCCGGTGCGGTGCTGGTGTGGTTCTTCCGGGATCCGGCTGCCGTGGCTCGCCAGAAAGCCGCCCGATCAGGTCGCCAGGCCTTCCGGCGAATGTAGCTGGAGTCGGGCCCTACATCAGGGGGATCGCGGTGCTGTTGTGTATGCGCCGTTATTCCAATGGCCAATCCTCTGGATCAGCGAACTCGAACACCAGCGATCCCGCCCATGGGTAATCTGTCCAAGTCTCGACAATTCCATGTTGGACTGGATTCCCGAGGATGTACCGAATGAATCGATTCACATCTTCGTTCTCCCGGAGGACATGGTCGTAGTAGCTGCGTTGCCAGAGTTTCCCGTGCCAGCCATGTTCCCAGGCGATGCGGGTCGTCCAACTCTTGAATCGTCTGACGAGTGCCCCCAGTTCTTCTCCCGACGAATTTTCGAGCAGGAGATGAAGATGATCTGGCATGAAGCAATACGCCATCACTTCGAAGCTGTTCGATTCAGTCGTCCGGTTGAGGACATCGAGACACTGTTCTGTGAATGTTGAGTCGGTGAAGACTGAGCGGCGATCGTGGGTAGAAATGGTCAAGTGGATGATCCGACCGGGTGCAGCGTAGTGCGACCTGCTCAGGCGGATGTTCTTTCGGCGTGGATTCACGGTGACCTCGGAGCTTGAGTTGAATCGGTTGTGAGTTGATTCAGGGTAGCATGGATATTCCAATCAATGACTGTTTCTGCCATTCGATGTAGGGGCGCACGACCCTGTGCGCCCGCGTTGCATGTGGGAGGCCCGGGTCGACAGGGGCGTCGACCCCTACACCGGAGAGGTGGTGTGCGTGTGGGAGGCCCCGGGTCGACAGGGGCGTCCACCCCTACACCGGAGAGGTGGTGTGCGTGTGGGAGATCCCGGGTCGAAGCCGAGGCGTCGACCCGTTTATCGATCGGTGGGGAGATGCGCACCGGGGCTCTCTAGTGATGGTGCCCGTGGTGGTATTCTGCGATGTCTTCCGGATTGCTCTTTACGGCCATGTAGGCGGCGATGCCGGTGGTTAGCGGCACGGCGCAGATCAGCCCCAGACTGCCGACGAGCGTGCGCACGATCTCCTCAGCCAGGATCTCACGGTTGATGATGTGCAGCGTTGGCTCGTTGAGCTGGGTGAACAGAATCAACAGCGGCAGGGCGACACCGGCATAGGCCAGCACCAGCGTGTTGACGGTAGCCGCAATGTGATCTCGACCAACATTGATCCCGGAAGCAAAGAGCTGTGGCATCGTCATTTTCGGGTTGGCTTTTCGTAGCTCGAAGACTGTTGAGCTCTGACTGACGGTGACGTCATCCAGCACCCCGAGCGCGCCGATGATGATGCCGCCCAGCAGGAGTCCCTGCATATTGATGCCCTCGCCACCGACCATCACCTGAATGAACGCCGCCTCGTCCGACGCCAGTCCGGTGAGCGACGATAACCTGACCCAGATGTAGGCAAGGGTTCCCGTTACCATCAGACTGATACTGGTCCCCAGCACGGCTGCTGTGGTCATCCTGCCTATACCGTGAACGATATAGAGTGTGAACATGAAGATGAATATGGCCGCGAAAACACTGATGGTGACCGGGTTCGAGCCGTCCAGAATTCGGGGAATCATGAACCAGATGATCACGGCAAAGGTGAAGGCCAGTCCGATGATCGCCCTGACCCCTTTCCAGCGCCCGAGTGCGATGATCGCAACCGCAAACATCGCTGCCAGCACCAGCATCGGAGTCGTTCTCACCCGATCAGTGATGATGAATCGTTCCTCCTGACCCGGCTCGGTAACCGGAGTGTAGGAAACGAAGACCTGATCGCCCGGTTCATACAGATGCTCGGTGGTGTTAAGGTCGATCACGCCGACCTCGACCTGCACGATCTCACCCTCGCGATCGCCTTCGCGAAGCTCGACATCGAGAATCTGGTACGGCTGGGTAATCGGGCCGAGCTCGTTGATTCCCTCTTCGATCACTTCGACGATTTCAGCCCGAAGCGTTTGCGATTCGGTACGGGCTTCCGGTTGTTGCGCCTGTACGTTGAGTGGGATCAAGAGACCGGTCGCGACAATGACCAGCAGGAGTGCAATGCGCCAATACAATTGGTGGCCCTTACCTGTTCATGATGGCGGGTTGGTTCGTGTGCGCGGATCGTTTACGGGTTCAGCCTTATTGATCGATACCGAGAAATCGGAGGAGGACTGCATCGATCTGGTCGTCAGTACGAATGCGCTCTTCCAGATTCTCGGCCCCGGCCCACTTCTCGAGTGCGCCAGCCACAGCTTCGGAGCCAACTCCCGAAGCCGTATCCAGATAGCCGAGCTCGGCCAGTCGTGCCGCGATCTGCTGGTTCAGTGGGTCAGTCAACGGAACGAGGACGACGTCATCGGTTCCGAAGTACACCGAATGCACCTCGTAGAGCCGGCGCAGTTCCTCGATCGGTGTCGGATGATCTTCGACGTGAAGATCCAGCAATCGATCGGTTCCACCACCGTACCCGGCCCGCTCACGAACGATATAGATCGCGGCGGATTGCTGACCCCGACTATCGCCTCCGGCGATCTGCCCTGCTTGCAGCGCACTGATCAGACGATGGGCGAACGGCCCTGATGTTGACTCGTAGGCATCGGCCATCGCTTCGGTCGTATCCTGGCTGACCAGAATGTTGCCCTGAACGCAGTAGCCGTCGCCGGTCTTTCCACCTGCCCACGGTGAACAACCCGGCCCGGTGAAGTTTGCCGCGTTTCCGGCTCGATCGACAAGTCCGATTTGACGCACGTCTCGTCCTGGATCGGTTGCAGTGAGGTAGGAAATAACATCCGGAGCGGCCCATCCGGCTTGCAGAAGCGCCAGCGCCCGGGTTCCCCATGAGGTGTTTGCGTGTGCCTGGGTGGCAACTGCGCCGACGCAAGCTTCGGCCCAGCCAACCACTGCCCCGACGCCGAAGAACTTCGACTGCACGGCGATGCCGAAGTCTCCGGTTCCGGGGTCCCGGGCAACAATCGAAAACGTGCTGACGCATGGTTGGTGAGTCATGGCTGCGCTTTCCTGGTAGGTCAGGTCGGTTTCTTCTCCTGCAGAATGCCGTTCTCGATGACGTGATAGCCCTGGATTTCTGGCGCATCGTCCATGAGGTGGTAAGCATGCTCGCCCAGCAGGGAGACGATTCCTGTCCCTGCCGCGGATGCTGCCTCTTCGGAATCCCAGTACATCATTGCCATACCGCAGCATGCGTGTTGCCGCATGAGCAACGTTGAGCCCACGAACCCGTCGAACGTGCGTGCATGATCGGCAATGGTCCGATAGACCTCCTGGATGTCAGAGATCTCGGTTTCCTTGCGGCAAGTGAAATTCAGCACGCGTACAAACATGGCGCTCTGCCCTTCCTGTAGTGATCGGACGTCAACAGCGTAGGTCACACGTGCCAGGTGCTCCTCGATATGGTGCCGGTATTCGGTCGGCGCTGTCTTCAATCCAGTTGCCGCAGATAGTATCATCACCGTCACGATGAGGAACAGTGCGAGTCTGGATGGGGGAGCTTTGCTCAATCTGGTCGATATCGCTACCGAGAAACTCGATGACTATCTGCCACTGATTACGCGGGAGCAGGCTGACAAGCTTCGCGACCTCTCCGAGCGTTTGAAGGGGCACCGGATTCTCCACGTGAATGCGACCCCTTATGGTGGTGGGGTGTCTGAACTCCTGCGTTCAGCACTGGCACTGCAACGGGGACTGGGTCTGGCGGTCGACTGGCGAGTTATCGCTGGCGAGACCAAGTTTTTTGAGGTTACCAAGCGATTTCACAATGCACTGCAGGGGGCACCTTATGCACTTCCCGAAGAGGATCGGGATACGTACCTGCTGCAGAACAGCTTCAATGCGCATCAGTTTGGTCACGATTATGACCTGGTGATTATTCACGACCCTCAGCCCGTTCCGTTGCTCCAGATGCACGGACGAGGTGACGCGAAGTGGGTCTGGCGATGTCACATCGACACTTCCGAACCTAACCGGGCGGTGCTCGATTTCCTCAAGCCGTACATCGACGAATATGACGCCCTGATCTTTACCCTGGACAAATTTGTTCCGGATGATCTTCGAGATCATAAGATCAAGCTGATTCCGCCGGGAATTGACCCCCTGAGCCCCAAGAATTTTGATCTGACGCCGGAGCAGTGCCGGCGGATCATGTCATGGGTGGGGGTGGATCCCTCCCGACCAGTGTTGACGCAGGTCTCGCGGTTCGATCCGTGGAAAGATCCACTGGGCGTCATCCGCATTTTCCGAGAGACCCGCAAACAGGTACCCGGGTTGCAGTTGGCATTGCTCGGGTCGATGGCGCTGGATGATCCGGAAGCGTGGGATCTGATGGCGGAGATTCGTGAAGAATCCGATGGGGACGACGACATTCTGGTCTCTACGAATCTTACGGGAATCGGCAATATGGAGGTCAATGTTTTCCAGCGCAGTTCAGACGTCGTGGTGCAGAAGTCGATTCGTGAAGGGTTCGGCCTGATCGTCTCGGAGACGCTCTGGAAAGGGACATCGATGGTGGCCGGCAACACTGGAGGCATTCCGATCCAGATGCCAGAGGGTACTGGCGGCTATCTGGTGGACCCACACGATGAAGAGATGATGGCGGAGCGCACAGTCGAGCTCTTGCGGGATCCGGCGTTGCGCGAGCAACTTGGCGCGGCTGGCCGGGAAGTGGTCCGGGAGAATTTTCTGATTACCCGGTACGTCATCGATGAACTGGAGCTACTGGCGGACCTGGCCAACGTCTAGCCGCGACACTCGGATCGGGCACAACAAAAGGCCCCGCTCTGACATCAGAGGCGGGGCCTTTTCGTGATCGAATCAGGTTCAGTTACTGCATCGATTCAGCGATCTCGATCAGTTCCTCGATAGCCAGGTTTCCCGCGACGACATACATCGTCCCGTCGGCTTCCCAGACGACCATGCCGCCTTCATCATCCATGGAGAGTGAGAATCCGGCATTGCCATCGATCATCAGATCTTCATAGTCAGCGCCATCGGGAACCGGCACGGGAATCGTTTCATCCCAGTTGTCGATCGCCCGGAGCTGAGTGGCGAGCTCGTCTGGCATTCGTGGGTCATCCACGATGGCATCACCGAGCAGATCCAGATCAACACTGTCCGGGATGTCGAGCTCCGGTGTGCCGATCTGACCGATCATCAGCTTGTCGGAGCCGGACTCCCAGCCAGCAATGCCGGAAGCGGGAACGTCAAGCGTCATCGTGACTGAATCCGCTTCAGACGGGCTAGGCAGCCAGTCTGGCGGCAGATCGAGCAGCTGAGTAACGGCGCGGGCTGCGGCAACGTTGATGGTCACCGTGGCGTAACCGGCGTCACCAATGCCGTAATGTGCGTCAGCGCCGGTAAACTGAGATGGCATGTCCTCAGGAACGAGGAAGGCACCGTCAAGGTGATCGTCAACCTCATCGAGACTGTCGACCTCCATGAAGCTGTCCTTGTCGAAACTGGTATCGAACTCGCCGAGGTTCTCGAGCTGCATGGCAATGAGCATCAGGGTAATCGGGTCGAATTCATCAGCGAGGCTCTCCAGATCCATGTCCATGAACATGTCTTCTGAGAGCGTGATTGGTTCGAATTGCTTGCCATCTGCGTCATCGTCGGCGGAAATAGCGGCTGGAGCCATGGCCAGCGCCAGGACGCCAACCAGGAGAAGGCTGAGTACCACGAACGAGCGGCGGAATCTTGCGAGGCTGAGAGCCATGTGTGGTGTCTCCGATTCTGTGTTCCCGTGATGTCTGCATTGAAGGCGACATCTCAGCGCGATAGATTGCCTGGAGATAAGCATATCAATCGGCGTGCCCCCGAGACCGGTCAGATGACCTGCGAACCCGAAACGGAGAGTTACCATGACCAATCGGTGCCACGAGGATGCTCCAGCCGAGGTACGAGAGGGTATCGCCATGTACAACCGTGGCGAGTACTACGAGTGCCACGAAGTGCTGGAGGATGCCTGGCGGGCGGAGCCGGACGAGGTGCGGTTTCTCTACCAGGGGATCCTGCAGATCGGAGTTGCCTTTCACCACCTTGGTAACCAGAACTGGCGGGGGGCGGTTGGGCTGCTACAGCGCGGAATCGAGAATGTCTCCCGGTTTACGCCACGCTGTCAAGGTGTCGATACCGACAGGCTGGTCCGTGAATCACGCCGCTGTCTGATCTGCCTTCGGGAGATTGGCCCGGAGCAGCAGGATCTGTTCGACTGGCAACTGGTACCAGTGATTCACACCGACTGGTAGGCAGGATCTTCTGGTCAGGATTCGAGTTTTGCCGCTGCTGCCTCATCCAGTGCGAACGTCACCTCGCCAGTTGCGCTGCGCAGGAGTTGCGAAGGCGTCTCCTGCAGGTTAGGTGCACCGTTGACTGCCCGGGAGATGGCGTCGGCCTTGTCGTCACCCGTGGCGAGCAGGATCGTCGAGGCGGCTGCCTGCAGAAGCGGGATCGTAAACGTGATGCGTGTGGAGTCCTGCTGAGGGACATCGTTTTCGATCACCAGTCGATCGTGGACATCAAGTGCCTGTGTTCCCGGAAAGAGGGAAGCGGTGTGTCCATCGCCGCCGATGCCGAGCAACACCAGATCGAAGACCGGAACCGAGCCGTGGGGAACCTCGAACGTCTTGCGGATTAATTTCTCGTATTCGGCCGCTGCGCTGGCGGCATCCAGATAGGTTGGCACCGGGTACACCTGTGATTCCGGCACGTTCACATGATCCAGCAAGGCTTCTCGCACCATCCGGAAGTTCGAATCCGGGTGGTCATCCGGTACGTAGCGTTCGTCACCGAGGAAGAGATGCAGCCGATCCCAGGGGATCTCGTTGCGATAGGGATCGGACGCCAGTACGGTGTAGAGCCGTTTCGGTGTTGACCCACCAGCCAGCGCGATGGTGCACCGGTCATGCCGTTGAATTGCCTTCGTGATGATCTCTGACACCGCAGATGCGACGGACACTGCGAGGTGTGTCGCGTCTGGATAGATTTGAGTCTGGATCGAGCTCATAGCGCCTCCGGTTTGCCAAACAGGCTGACTAGCTCCACTGTGCGATCAAGTGTTGCGTAGAACATGTGGTCTTCTTCGGTTGCTTCGAACACCGGCATCAGCAGCGCTTCGTCCGGTAACAAGGGATGATACACGGCGTGGTGCAGTGTACTGTTCAGCCCGGACCGTGCGTGCATCCGAATGATTGATGAGCCCCGGGTTCGGCTTAGCGAGAGTGAGCAGCTTCCGTAGCTGGATTCTTCCGCGGACATGCTGACTGCCAGGAGTTGACCACGCCATTCCTCCCCGGTGGGTCGGGTTCTGACGATGATCCGGACGCCTCCGCCTCGACGATCATACACGCCGATGTACCAGCGGTCGTTTCGAGTTCGTCGTGCCTCGAACGATCTCCACCCGAGACAGTGCGATAGCCAGGAAATGTACATCAATACCTGGCCCGGCAACGCTTTGTCCTCTGCGATGCCTGCATCGATTTCGATGTCGCGGATGTTCTGCAGCGCCCAGTGCATCGATCTGATATCGAAGAACTGTGCGGTTAGCTCTCGCCACGGCTGCAGGCGTTGCCAGTTGAGATCGGTAATTGTCGATCCCGGAGGGAGCAGCTCTCGAATGCGCTGGAGATCAGCCAGATGTTGAATCGACTCGAATTTCAAGGAATCGAGCACGGTGAGATTTGCTAAGCGGATCAGGTTGAGAAATGCCGTGTCGTCCGGATCGAGTGATCCTTGCCACCAGACGATGGTAGGCAAGTCCGCGACCAGAAGCGGACGGGCAATCGTGGCCATCTGTTGATAGCGTGGCAGGTCAACCGGCACACGAATCTGTTCGATACAGGGCGCTGAGGATAACTCGCTATCAGCTTCACAAGTGGCGTAGAGATCCGGTTTGAGCTCCACTGAATCCTGATCGCCAATACCGGAGAAGATGATGACCCGGCTGGGGTGAATTTGCGAGATTCGCCCGGCGGAGCTAATGGTTCGTTGCGCGGTTTCGCTGTCCGGAACGAAGGACACCAGATTGAGCACGGTCGCCCGGGTTGCCAGGCTGGTCAGCGGGCGATCGCCGGACGCGTCGGGATGCCAGAGCTGGGCAACCTGCTGTTCCAACGATTCGAGATGAATCGATTCTCCGGGGTTGAATTCGCCATTGTGCTGATCGCCGGCACCACTCAAGATGCCCTCATTTCATGTCATAGTCCGGAATCTGGCCATCAGGGTTGTCGCCATTGTCGGCCGTCTCGCTCCATGAATTCGTCCGCCTCGTCAGGCCCCCAGGTTCCGGCTGGATAGCCTGGTAATTCCGTCTTGCCCGAGGCATCCCAGCCTTCGAGAATCTGCGTAATCGGCTCCCAGGACGCTTCGATACCGTCACGTCGGGGGAAAAGTGTGGAGTCTCCCAGCATGCAGTCGAGCAGCAGGCGTTCATAGGCATCTGGCGACTCAACGAGAAAGGACGTTCCGTAGAGGAAACCCATGTTCACCGAACGGAGCCGCATACTCGGTCCGGGGACCTTGGCAGTGGTCTTCAGTGTGATTCCCTCGTCCGGCTGTATCCGTATGGCAAGCACATTCGGTTCCAGCGATTGTGTCACATTTGACTCAAATGGTGGATGTGGTGCCTTGTGAAACTGAATTGCGATCTCGGACACCCGCCGTGGAAGATGCTTGCCGGTTCGTAGATAGAACGGCACACCGGCCCAGCGCCAGTTGTCGATAAACAGCTTTAGCGCAACGTAGGTTTCGGTGACCGAGGCTTCGTCAACGCGGGCTTCGTCCCGATACCCCGGATAGGGCTGACCCATCACCCAGCCCTCGCGGTACTGTCCGCGGACGGTACAGGCTTCGACATCTTCCGGCTGGTATGGGCGAATCGACCGGAGTGCCTTGACCTTCTCGTCGTGGACACTCTCGGCGTCGAAATCTGGCGGCGGCTCCATGCTGACCAGGCTCAGGAGCTGCAGCATGTGATTCTGAACCATGTCACGGAGTGCGCCGGCCTGATCGTAGTAGCCACCCCGGTTTTCAATACCGATACTCTCCGCCACGGTGATCTGCACATGATCGATGAACGTCCGGTTCCAGATCGGCTCGAAGATCCCGTTGGCAAACCTGAACGCCAGCATATTTTGAACGGTCTCTTTGCCGAGATAGTGATCGATCCGGTAGATCTGCTCTTCGGCGAAGTACTTCAGGAGCGTTTCATTGAGCTCGCGGGCACTCTGCAGATCGTGGCCAAATGGTTTTTCGACGATCAGCCGGGTCCATCGCTCATCATCCAGCGGATGAACCATCCCGTGATCGGCGAGATGGTGCGCGATGTTCGCGTAGGCTGAGGGTGGCGTCGCCAGATAGTAGACCCGGTTGCCGCTGGTGTTGCGTTCCCGATCGAGCCGATCGAGTTCTTCGTTCAGGCGGGCGTAATCGTCCGGGGACGAAAAATCCCCGGAAACATAGCTGACACCCTGCTCGAAGTTACTCAGCAGGCCTTCATCGATTGGAGTGCGCCGGGCGAATTGCTGGATCGACTCACGCACCTCTGCCCGGAACTCTTCATTGGTCTTCGGGCTGCGCGCGTATCCTATGACGCTGAACCCTGGTGGGAGTAGACCTTCCAGGGCGAGGTCATACAGCGCGGGCATCAGCTTTCTGCGGGTGAGATCGCCTGATGCGCCGAAAATGACCATTGCGCAGGGTGATGGCAAGCGCTCGAGGCTGAGCCCTTCACGAAGTGGATTGTCAAGCATCGTCTGCGATACGTCTGGCTCCACCGTGATCTCGCAATCAGCGTGTTGCTCGGTTGTTCAGTCCGTGTGGTTCAGTGATCTAGTCACTGCTCGATTTCACTGCGTGACCGCCGAATTCCTTTCTCAGCGCCGCAACAACACGGGCCGAGTAGGAATCTTCCTGGCGAGAACGGAACCGCATCATCAACGCCAGCGTGAGAACGGGTGCGGGAACGGCGGTGTTGATGGCCTGCTCGATCGTCCAGCGGCCCTCGCCCGAATCTTCGACGTAGCCGCGGATTGCTTCCATGTCAGGGTCTGCTTCGTAGGCGCGTCCGGCCAGTTCGAGCAGCCAGGAGCGGACAACGGAACCGCTGTTCCAGAGATCGGCAACGCCCTTCATGTCGAAGTCGTAGGGAGATGCTTCCATCAGTTCGAATCCCTCGGCGTAGGCCTGCATCATGCCGTACTCGATCCCGTTGTGGATCATTTTGGCGAAGTGCCCGGCGCCGTTGGCTCCGACCAGCTTGTAGCCGTTCTCCGGTGCGAGGGTCTTGAAAGCGGGCTCAACGTGCTTGAAGCTCGCCTCATCGCCGCCGATCATCAGGCAGTAGCCGATCTCAAGTCCCCAGATCCCGCCACTGACGCCGATATCCATGTAGTTGATGTTGTGGCTTCGGACCTTCTCGGAGCGTTCGACGCTCTTCTCCCAGTTGGAGTTGCCGCCGTCGATCAGAATATCTCCGGCATCGAGCCGTGGGAGCAGATCATCGATCATGCTGTCGACTGGATCGCCGTGTGGCACCATCATCCAGATGACGCGAGGCGTCGAAAGACTGCTGATGACTTCCTCAATGGAGTTTGCGCCGATGGCTCCGGCCTCTTCGGCCTCTTTGACAGGCTCCGGGCTGCGATTCCAGGCGATGACCCGGTGGTCATCCCTGCGCAGCCGTTTGACCATGTTGCCACCCATTCGTCCGAGGCCGAGAATTGCCAGTTCCATAGATGATCTGCTCCCTGTTCTGTCAGTCCCGACATGATCGGGCCGGTTGGTCTACTTAGTTGCAGCGGATAAGACTGAGCTGACGATTTCATCCAGCGCGGCGATTTCATCGCCGCTGGTGACCAGCCGGAGAACCGGCCGGGCTCGTTCCTGCATCGCCTGAAAATCACCCAGCGCCTGAGCGGCGAACAGCACATCGAACGGATAATCCCGATCCGGGATCTCGATTGCATGGTCCGACAGCGTGACGATCTGCAGGAACGCGCCCATCGGCGGGCCACCCTTGTAGAGCTGGCCGATGGAGTGCAGGTATCGCGGGCCGTACCCGAGCGTCGTGGCGACGCCGAGTCGATCCCGCATTAGCCGGCGAATCTCATTGAGTCGCTCCTGGATCTCCGGGCGGGTATCGGTGTAGGCCAGAATCGCCAGGTAGTCACCCAGTCTGATCTGATTCAGGAACCAGGTGAACGGATCACGCAGTGCGGCTGGATCTCCCCCCGCAACGGAGACGGCATCTGATGCCTGGGTTGCACTGGGGATGGGCAATGAACCCTGTTCCCGGTACTGATCCAGCAACTGATTGGTCAGATCCTTGGCTTCCTGAACGTTCGGCTCATCGAACGGGTTGATATCCAGTACCGCTCCGGCGAATGCGGTGGCAACTTCCCATCGGTAGAACTCGGCCGCCAGGTAGGAAACGTCTGGCATCGCAATCCGGATGGTCGGGTGTCCCTGCTGTTCGACACTGCGCAGGAACGTCTCGATCGATTCGTCTGGATCATTCATCAATTGCACGCCAACGAAGACACGATCGGACCCGTATGATGCGGCGGTCGATGCATTCTCTTTACTGATCGGAACGATTCCAGTGCCTTCTTTGCCGGTGCTCTCGGCAATGAGCTGTTCGAGCCAGTCAGCCAGTCCGGAGATCGATTCCGGAAGCACGAAGGTGAGCTTGTCGCGGCCCTGGCGTGCCAGTGCCCCAATGGTTGCGCCGAGGCGCAGGTCTGCATCGTCGTTCGGAACATGCTTGAGCAGCTCGGCAACGTCTAGTCCGATGATTGCCGCCGGGATTAACCCGAAGTAGGAGATCGCCGAGTATCGTCCACCAATGTCTGCGGGGTTGAGATAGCAGCCACGGAATCCGAACTGTCTGGCCTGATCTTCCAGCGCCGATCCTGGATCAGTGATCGCGATAAAGTGCTTGCCTGCCTGTTCAGCGCCAACTTCGGCGACCATTTCCTGCCAGAAGTAGCTCATCAGCGTGGCGGTCTCGATGGTCGAGCCCGATTTCGAGCTGACGATAAACAGCGTCTCGCCAAGAGCTTCTTCATTCCGGACGCGAGCGATCGTGTCCGGGTTGGTTGTATCGAGAACTCGCAGCGACGGGAAGCCATCCCGGCTTCCCAGGCTGTCGTGCAGGACTTCGGGAGCGAGACTGCTGCCGCCCATCCCGAGCAGAACTGCCCGGGTGAATCCGGCCTGCTTGATGTCTGCGCTCAACTGCTCGAATTCATCCCGCTTGTTCAGCATCAGTTTGTGAGCATGAACCCAGCCGAGACGGTTGGTAATCGTCTTCTGGACCTGTGGATCGTCACTCCAGAGCGATGGGTCACCAGCCAGCAGTTTCGTTGTCGCCTGCTGGCTTTCGAGTTTTCCCAGCGCTTCTCCGATTGGTTCCTCGCAGGATTCCATGTTGGACCAGGAGAGATTGGCGCCCGGCCCCTGAAGCTTCCGCATCTTGCCGCTCAGGCCGGCGAGAAGCTGGTCGTAGGATTCGGCGAAGAGTTCGACGCCCTTCTCCTGCAGGCTGCGCGTCATATCCTGGTAATCGATACCGAGCGCGCTCAGTTCATCGAGAGTCTGCCGAGCCGCCTCGACATCATCCTCGATGGTAACCCTGACCGTCCCGTGATCCCGGAAGGCATCCACAGAGGCGGGGGCCATTGTTTCAACGGTATGAGGGCCAATCAGCGCTTCGATGTAGAGCGTGTCCGGATAATCAGGATTCTTGGTGCTGGTACTGGCCCACAGTGGGCGCTGAATCTGAGCGCCCTGCTGCTGGAGCTCTGCGAATTCAGGATTGTCGGTAAAGCGTTTCCGGAATTCCTGATAGGCAATCCGGGCATTGGCAATCGCCACTTTGCCGCTCAGTGCTTCGGCACGAGCGCGGGCATCGGGATCACTCCCGGATTCGATGATCGCCTGCAACCGGCTATCGACTTCGGAATCGACCCGGCTAACAAAGAAGCTGGCAACCGACGCCACCGTATTGAGGGGGCGGTTGGTCTCTACCCGCTTCTTCATCGCGCGGAGATACGCCTCGGCGACATTAATGTAGCCATCGAGCGAGAACAGCAGGGTAATGTTGACGTTCACCCCATCGGTGAGCAGCGTCTCGATGGCGGGAATCCCTTCAGCGGTTCCCGGCACTTTGATCATCACATTTGGCCGGTCAACCGCACCGAAGAGCCGCTTGGCCTCGGAAATCGATCCGTTGGTGTCATAGGCCAGAGAGGGTGGGAGCTCGAGAGACACGAATCCATCAGCGCCACCGGTCTCATCGTAGAGCGGACGGAGCTTATCAGCGGCGTTGCGGATATCTTCGATTGCCAGCAGCTCGAATACCTGTTCCACTGAGTGGTCTTCGCTGGCGAGCTCGGCAATGTCGGAATCATAGGAATCACCGCTGGAAAAAGCTTTCTCGAAGATGGTGGGGTTCGACGTGATCCCGCGGAGACCATCATTATCGATCAGTCCCTGTAGCTCTCCAGACGAGATCAGCTCTCGGCTGAGATTGTCGAGCCAGAAGCTCTGACCAACATCGGCTAGCTGGCGAAGCGGATTACTCATGGTGGTTCCCTCCCGGCGAACGGCGGAGTTTCTCGAGCTCGAAGTGATTGGCGATGAGGTACCTGAACTCGTTGACAATGGCGACGGTCGGCGAATGCGCTGAGGGCGATACGCCAACGCGTTCCCGCGATTGTGTCACATTCGCGTCAGATGAACAGCATTGCTTTGTTTCTCAGAGTATCGTACACCGCGCGGCACTTGTCATCTTCCGCAATTCATACACCGGGAAACCGCTTTCGCAAACGATACGTAGATTAATGTGACGAGCCTTTTGAGCGATGAACTGACTCGTCTCTTGATACAAACGTGGAGCACGCCCGTGCTTCAGACCTTCCCTTCCCGCGTGGATCGGGCCATTCTGGCCCGATCTTCGTATTTCTGCGACCGGCAGACGTGCTGGAAAACTCATGATAGACTGCTGTACGGACACCTGCTGGCAGTCGTTTCCGGCTGCGTGTTAAGATGTCTGTCCGGTGTAATTCGATGCTGGTGTGACGGGCTGAATCGAGCCCGGGTCGAGGTCGTCCAATGCAGGGGAAACAACTCTGGCAGGCAGCGCTGGAAGATCTTCAGCGAAGCCTCTCGCGGGCCAACTATGAGACGTGGCTGCGCAACACGCAAGTGGTGGACTTCGAGGACGATTGCGCGACAATCGGTGCCCCGAATACCTTCGCCGTGGAGCAACTCCGCAACAAGTTTGCGGTACCGATTCAGAAGACGCTCTCGATCATTGCCGGGCGCCCGATCGCCGTGCAATTTGCCGTTCTGCAGAATGGGCAGGCCGCCGCATCGTCCCGGAAATCACGTTCCTCTCGGAAGTCGACTGCGGATTCTCCACCCGAGGCGCACACCAGTTGGACGGACACTCCGCCAGTAACCCCGGTCAAGACACCTCCAGAGGTTGCCGCTCACCAGATGGAGCTGACGGCCAAGCCGGAACATGGGCTTAACCCGAAGTACGTGTTCGAGAACTTTGTGGTGGGATCGAGCAATCAGCTGGCACATGCCGCGGCGATGGCGGTGGCAGACCGGCCTGCTGAGGCGTTCAACCCGCTCTTTCTCTATGGCGGCGTTGGTCTCGGCAAAACTCACCTGTTGCACGCAATCGGACATCGAGCCTGGTCTCGCCAGACCGATCTGAGCATCAAATACGTCTCCTCTGAGTCGTTCATGAATGATCTGATTCATGCAATCAGGCAGCAGAAGACAGAGGACTTCCGGAATCGCTACCGGACGATCGATATTCTCATGGTCGATGATATCCAGTTCATTGCCGGAAAAGAGAGCACGCAGGAGGAGTTCTTCCACACGTTCAATGCGCTACATCAATCCGGTAAACAGGTCATCATCAGCAGTGATCGGCCGCCAAAATCGATCCCGACGCTGCACGATCGCCTGCGATCCCGCTTCGAGGGTGGACTGATCGCCGATCTCCAGCCGCCGGATGTCGAGATGCGCGAGGCGATCATCGCCGAGAAGGGACGTGCCCTCGGCCACGATGTGCCACAGGAAGTAGTGCAGTACATTGCCCGGAAGATCGAGAGCAATATCCGGGAACTGGAAGGTGCGCTGAACAAGATCATCGCGCTGGCCGAGATCTACAAACGTCCGCTGACGATCGATCTGGCCGTGCAGTCATTGACGGATCAGGCGATGGAGCAGCGGCGCAAGGAGGTTACGGCTGACCAGATCATCGATGCGGTGATCGAGTTCTACGGGATCAGTCGGGCCGAGATCGCGGGCAAGGGTCGTCGGAGAGATCTGGTTCGTCCGCGGCAGATTGCGATGTACCTCATACGTGAGGAGGCCGGATCATCACTGGTTGACATCGGTAATTCACTCGGTGGGCGGGACCATAGCACCGTGGTTCACGGCATCGAGAAGGTCGAGACGGCGCTCGATGCCGACCAGCGGCTCCGGGACGAGATTATCGACCTACGCGAGCGCCTCTACAGCTCGCCGGTTGCCTGATCAGGCCGTAATCAGCTGTCCCGGGTGCTGGTTTACCAGTTCATGCTGCGGGACCGGCAGAATACTCCAGACATAAACATCAATGTGGCGAGCAAAGTGCAGGACTGGTTCGGTTTCCGGGAGTTGAATCCCGGCAGCCCGGGCCATGGTGTTGATCCGGATGTCGGCTTCGGCGTTCTGCAGCGGCCAGTTGACGTGGTCGATTTCCGCACGCCAGATGAGCCCGCCGAGATAACGGGTGTAGAGGCAGTAGCGCTCGGTGAGGAAATACTCCAGCGTCCCCGGTTCGGCATGAAAGACATCACTGACCGGCCGGTATTCTCCATGGAACGTCGCCACGTCACCGCGTGAGTCAGTTCGGGTTGTCCGGTAGTGAATCCCGTCTCGAACTCGATCCACCCGTGCGTCGCACATGAAATAGGGCAGGCCAAACGAGAGTCGGGCACCCTCGACAGCCATTCGGCTGGCGGCGTCCAGGCTGAAGAAAAAGACACCCGGTTTTCCACCAGCAGTCATATAGGTGCGGCAATTAATTTCCGGAAATCCGGCGGCACCCGGGATCGGTGGCAGTCCCCGCCATCGGATACGGCTGAGCACGAACGGCGTGACGCCGATCCATGCCTGACCGTTGAATGTATCCAGTTCCAGCTCTGGCGGTAGTAGCGGGCGGATGATCGCTGGATCGACTGGGACGTGGACGAACATCAGGTCCTTCCACGATTGCTTCATGAGCCACGGCGACTTCGGGGGATCCCAGGGGCGATTGTTCGTGCGCATCTTGGCCTCACTTCGTCACGATGGACTGACTTGCACGCGTGGTCCGGTCGTGTCACTATCGCGGGCAGCCACATCATCTCGCTTGCCGTCTGCAACCGGGTGGCGCGATCTTCTGAATGAGAAAGGGTGCACAACCTATGCCGAGCAAGATCTCGACCGGTCTGGTCTTCGACGATCGTTATCTCCAGCATAATTCCAACCCATTGCGCTTGCCTGTATCCAAAGAGCCGCTGCCGTTCGTGGAGCCGGTAGATCATCCGTCGAATCCGCGTCTAGTGGAGCGGACGATGAAGCTTCTGGGGATGACCGGGTTGCTCGATGACCTGGTGCGAATTCCAGGTCAGCGGGCCACCGAAGATGATCTCCTTGTCTATCACACAGAGTGGTATCTGGAGCATGTCCGATCGCTCTGCGCGGCTGGGGGAGGTGACGCCGGAGCTGGTGCGCCGGTCGCCGCGGACTCCTACGAAGTCTCTATGCACTCTGCAGGTGGCGTGAAGGCGGCAGTCGATGCCGTGATGAAGGATGATGTCCGGCAGTGCTATGCGCTGGTTCGACCGCCCGGACACCACGCTATGGCCGAGAAGGGGATGGGCTTCTGCGTCTTCGCCAACGTCGTTGCGGCGGCACATCATGCCCGCAAGGTCTACGGGCTCGAGCGAGTGTTGATTCTCGACTGGGACGTTCACCATGGCAATGGCACCCAGGACGCCTTTTACGCGGACCCGAATGTGATGTTCATCTCGCTGCATCAGGATCGATGGTTCCCGCCCGATTTCGGCTGGATCGATCAGTCTGGAACGGGTGACGGAACGGGTTACACCGTGAATATCCCGATGCCGGCGGGATCGGGAAATGTCGTCTACACAGCAGCGTTCGATGAGATCGTTCCCCCGATCGTGGAGCAGTACCAGCCAGAGTTGATCATTGTCTCGGCCGGGCAGGACGCGAGTGCCTGGGATCCGCTGGCACGGATGATCCTGACCACGACCGGCTTCCGGATGATGACGCGCAAAATGCAGGAACTCGCCGCGAAGGTGTGCAACGGACGGCTGGTGCTGGCCCAGGAAGGTGGCTACAGCGAACCGTACGCGCCGTATTGCACGATGGCGATCTTCGAGGAATTGCTGGGGCGAAAGACCGGCCTCGAAGAACCACTCGATCCGGACCGCGTGTTGCAGTGGCCTTCAATCAACGAAATCTCCGGGGATCAGCGTGCGATGCTCGATGCCGTGCGAGCCCACCAGTCACAGTTCTGGAAGATGGGCTGAGCCAGATAATTCGCACGGAATGCCTGACCGTTCAGCCATCTTGATCAGGACTATCGTTCGATTGACGTCGATCATGTTCAGCGGCGACATTTAGCGTGTCCGGTGAACGATTTCTGGCAGCGGTGATCCGCTTCCTGTCGCAGACGGTAGCAGGCTCCTGAATGTCGAACGATGCAACTAGCCAGCCAGAGATGACCTGCCAGTGGTGTGGCGGGACGATCCCCGAGAATGGATCGGCCTGTTCGACCTGCGGTGCGACGCGTCCGCGAGACGATCTCGTGGCTCCCGGTTACCAGCCAATTCAGGATGAGCCTGCTGCCACGCTTCCCGTTGCTGAGAGCGTTGACGCGACTTCGGATGATGAAGCACGCGCCAGACAGATCCTCAAAGATCTCAATGCTTACGAGCCTGAGGACCCTCCAGTGGCACGATCGAGCGTGGACGGGTCAGGCGGCGACGATCTCCCGTTCATTCTCGGGGTGCTGGCGATCGCCACGATCGCTGGCGGGCTGCTCGGCTGGTTTATCGCGCCTCCGCTGCTTCACAACCTGTTCAACGAGGTCGTTGGGGTTGATACCGATGGGCCGGAAGCATTCCGGCGACTGGGAGCATTTCTCGGCGGATTGATCGGACTGCTGTTCGGGGCGCTGCTGGCTACGGCTATGCGGCGCTAGGCCTGGGCTCAGGCGGATTTCAGCCCGATCTTGCGGAGCATCCCGTTGATGATCGTCGCGATCTCCTCCACCCCGAGCTTCCACAACCCGGCCACGTAGATCACTCCACCAATTCCGACCGGAATCACCAGCATCAGCGTCTGATGAAGGATTGCCATTCCGCCACTCTCGGCATCGTGCCCGGGAATCGGTAGTCGGTCCATTCCCTGTGAGATTCCGAAGACGATTGCGGCCATGATGACGCCCACGAAGAGCGCCAGGCGGATCGTTCGACCGACTGTCTCGTCTCCCACCCGCCCGAGCAACCGGCGCAAGAGGAACCACATGACGATCGCGTGGAAGGTGAACTGGGCAGAGTTCGCCAGTACCAGCCCGGCCATGCCGAGTGGTTCGATCAGAGCAAATGCCAGAATGAAGTAAACCCCGACCGCCAGAACGCCGACGATAACCGGGGTCTTCGTATTCTGTCTCGCGTAATAGGAGAAGATCAGCACCTGATCAAAGGCGGCGAAGAACGTACCCGGCAGGTAGGCGAGCAAGGCGATCTGAATCGCCCGGGCACCGATATCATCGGTCGCGCCGTGGAAGAAGAGTAGATCGACCGCCGGCCAGGAGACGGCCGCCAGCCCCAGAGTAGCCGGGACCACCATGATCGTGACCATCTTCAGCCCATTGGACAGGGTCCGCTGGAACGCCTCGTCGTCGCCCCTGGCAAAGTGGCGAGACAGTGTCGGCAGCGCGGCAAGCGAGATCGCCGCAGCCACGATCCCCAGAATCATCTGATTAACAGCAGTCGCATAGCGCATGGCTCCGAGTGCGTTCGGATCGACTCCCCAGGCGAGGTTCCGGTCGACCACCAGGGCGACGGTGTTGGACATCAGGCCGATAGCGATAGGGATGTACAGGGCGAGGATCTTCTTGATGGCCGGATGCCGGAAATGGAAGTTCGGCCGGGGCATGACGTCCTTCAGGCCAGGTGCCTGGATTAAGATCATCACCACTGCGCCGATAAGGATGCCAACCACGATCGCCCGAATCCCGAACTCGGTACGCCCGAGCATCAGGACCACGGCAACGATCGCCGCGTTACGGGCTGCCAGTGATAGCGCGGGACGGGTAAACCGCTGCATGGCATATAGAGTTGACATAAGAATCGTGGAAATCGCCAGCAGAAGCACGGCAGGCAGGATCATCCTGACCAGCTGAACGGTAAGTTCCACCGTCTCCGGATCGCGAGCTTCCGCGCCGCCGCCGAGCGCGGTCATTACGGTGACGACCTGCGGGGCGAAGATCTCCATCATGACCACAACGCCACCGATGATCAGTATCGCCATCATCAGCAGTGCGCCGACGATTCTCCTGAGCTCGTGTTTGAGCTCTGGCGTGGCGTAGGCACTGAGAACCGGAACAAGGGCCGCCTGCATCATCCCGCTGATGACGAGGTCGAAAAGCATCGTGTGGATGTTGTCGGCGATCGTAAATGCGGCAACGGCATCGCCGGTCCCGAACAGCCAGGAGGTGATCTGCTCCCGAACCAGACCGAGGATCCGGCTCAGGATTGTCCCGACCATGATGATCGCCGCACCGCGAACGATGATCGATCGCTCGGACGGGGCCGCTGGCTCTGGATCAGGGGATTCTGGTGGAGTGACTGTCTGATCGGGTTCCTGGCTGCTCACGGACCCTCTTGCCCGTTGCGTTGCCACCGGTCGATGATGCGTTGCTCGATCGCCGAAGTGGACTGCCCTGACTCGAGATCGAGAATCCGGATCTCGCCCCCGATCTTGTGAACGGTCCCGACTTCGGGGAGCAGCGTTCCGGAACCACGCGGGTCGACGGTGTAATCGCCACCTTTGACGTAGATGTCGGGCTGGACCAGCGAGATCAGCCGGTCAGCGGTTGGTTCGGAAAAGATGACCGTGTAATCGACACAGGCGAGTGCGGCTACCAGCTCGGCGCGTTCGTCTTCGGGCAGAATCGGCCGGCGAGGACCTTTTCTGGATCGGGTGGTGGCGTCGTCGTTGATGCCGACGATCAGGATGTCTCCAAGTTCCCGTGCCTGAGCGAGATAACGGGTATGGCCGGTGTGGAGCAGATCGAAATGGCCGTTGGTCAGCACAACGCGGAGCCCGCGCTGACGGAGTTCGTCACGCACTGCGGGTATCTCTTCGAACTGTAGAACCTGCCCCATAGTTGCCCTGCTATCGGCTCCGTACGCCGTTCCGCGTAGCGTGGCAGAATCCTAGCACGCTGACTGAGACGAACAGGGGTTCAACTTGATGTCTGGCCTGGATGGCCTCAACACTTTCTTCATACCCCGCCAATAGGTTCTTGATTCGTCTTAACCGGCAGACCCGTAGACTCAGGCTGTTGACAGGTTTTCAGCCTGAGTCAACAGGTGCCATTATCTGTGGCAATCGTGGTTGAGAGCACGGGAGTTCATGCTTCAGTTCACACTACGTCGTTTCATTCGCGGACTGTTGACCCTCTGGGTCGTGGTGACACTGGTGTTCTTCGGCCTTCGACTCTCCGGGGATCCCGTGTTCCTCATGCTTGGCGACGAAGCATCCCCCGAAGCGATTACGGCGCTGCGCTCACAACTTGGACTGGACGAACCACTTCCGGTTCAATATCTCCGCTATTTCCAGACGGTCGCTCAGGGTGATTTCGGCAATTCATTGCGAGAACGCCGCCCGGTAACCGAAATCGTTGCTGAACGATTGCCGGCTACCGCTGAACTGGCTGCCGCAGCGATCATGATCTCGATCGTGTTCGGCATTCCAATGGGGATCTTTGCTGCGTTGCGCAGAAATACCGCGATCGACCGCGGCCTGATGGCCGTTGCGTTCTTCGGGCAGTCGGCGCCAGGCTTCTTCATCGGCATCATGCTCATTCTGGTTTTCAGTATGCAATTACAGATTCTTCCCAGCTCTGGCCGCGGGACCTGGCAGCACTTGCTGATGCCGGCGATTGCACTGAGCACCTACGGGGTGGCCAGCCTGGCACGTCTGACCCGATCGGCGACACTGGAAGTTCTCAGCAAGGACTACGTGCGAACTGCCCGCGCCAAAGGCTTGAAAGAGTCCGTCGTGCAGATGCGACACGTGCTCCGAAACGCGGCAATCCCGGTGATCACGGTACTGGGACTGCAGATCGGTCTGGCCATCTCGGGATCTATCGTGATCGAGACGGTGTTCGCCTGGCCAGGCATGGGGAGATTGATCATCGGCGCGGTATCGAACCGGGATTATCCGGTCATTCAGATGGCGGTGCTGCTGATCGCTGTATCAGTAGTGACGATCAACTTCATCATCGACATCCTCTACGGGGTGATCGATCCGAGAATCCGGTATCGGTAGCGACGATTGCACATCGACGGAAGGCCTGGACGTATCGTGGCTCGCTCTTTGACAGGTCCAACCGGAATTGTCCGGACAGGTGCTGGCAACAAGGCAACGAAACTGGTCGATGCCCCGCGGCGATCTCGATGGCCAGCCATGCCGTGGCTCATTCGAGGCTGCGTGGTAGTGGCCACGCTTATGGTATTCGCTGCGCTGGCGGCCCCACTGATCTCTCCGCATGATCCGGTGAGCCAGACGCTCGTGTCCAGACTGCAGCCAACGGCGCTTCATTCCGAAGGCTCCAGCGAGTACCTGCTGGGTACCGATCAACTGGGCCGTGATGTGCTCTCCCGGGTTATTCATGGCGCGAGAGTTTCGCTGGGAATCGGCCTCTTCGGGATGGTTGTTGGACTGATCATCGGGAGTACTCTCGGGATTCTGGCTGGCTTCACTCGTGGATTCTTCGAGGATGTCGTGATGTTCATGGTGGACGTTCAGCTGGCACTGCCGTTCATCATCATGGCGCTAGCCGCAATCGCGATCTTTGGTCCCAGCCTACCGGTGTTGCTCGTGATCGTCGGTATCGCCGGCTGGGAAGGATTTGCCCGCGTCAGTCGGGGAATGGTCCTGTCTACGACAGAGAACGCCTATGTCGAGGCGGCTCGGGCTCTCGGTGCCAGCAAATTCCGGATCGTGATGAAGCATATTGTGCCGAACATCACCGCTCCGCTGATCGTACTGGCAACGCTGAACCTCACATCGATCATCCTGCTGGAGTCGACACTCAGCTTCCTTGGTATCGGTGTACAGCCGCCGATGGCTTCCTGGGGACGGATGATCGCCGAAGGCCGGGACTACCTGAATACCGCCTGGTGGCTGGCGGTGGTGCCGGGTGCGGCAATCATGATGATTACCATGTCGATCAGTCTGTTCGGCGACTGGCTTCGTGATGCGCTCGACCCGACACTGCGCGGCCGATAGGTTCTGGGGAATAATCACCGTTGTCGATCGGATTATAGAGAGTGACGTCCGATTCGCGTATCGCATTTGCGAGAGGAACAACGGTGGTAAAGAATCTATCGAGCCGGTTCAATGCTGAATCGCTCCTGTCCGCAACGTTGAGCCGTCGAACCGTTCTGCGCACCATGTGCCTGACGGCAGGTGCCGGGCTTCTGGCAGCGTGTTCGACGCGAACAGCAGATGACACCGCTGACGATGAATCCCCCGACGACGAAACCCCGGCCTCCGAAGATTTGGACAGCGACGACACCTCTGACGATCCGGACGTCGGGGAAGATCTCGAGTCTGACGACGTCGATGATGCCGCCGAAGAGGTGGCCGTCGACGACCAACGGCCAGAGCTTGTCGTCGCTGTTCAGGGAATCCCCGAAACACTGGACCCCTATCAGCATCTGTCCAACGTTGGCACCCGGGTCACCTATTCGCTTTTCGATCACTTGCTGGAGCGTCAGTTCAGGGACGGCGATCCTCCCGGAACCGGTTCGGAGATCGGCCCAATGCTGGCTGAGTCTCACGAGCGCATCGATGAACTCACGCTCGACCTTCACCTTCGAGAAGATGTGCTGTTTCACGACGGCACCCCGCTGACCGCGGACGATGTTGTCTTCACCTTCGAGCGGTCGCTGTTCGATACGCCAGCGGAGATGCTGGACGCCGAGGGGTATGTGTCGACTATCTCCGAGATCGAGGCCGTTGATGATCACACGGTCCGGCTTCACACCCATGAGCCAGATCCTTTGCTGGATATGCGATTGACATCATGGGCAACCTGGATCCTGCCCCGTGCCTACTACGAAGAGGTTGGCATCGAGGGGTTCGCGCAGGACCCGATCGGCACCGGGCCGTATCGGCTGGCTGATCTCCAGCCGGACAACCACCTGGTGCTGGAAGCATTCGACGACTACTGGGGTGGACCACCGCCGGTGTCCCGGGTCACGTTCCGGGTTGTTCCCGAGGTGTCCACACGGGTCGCCGCCGTGATGAGCGGTGAAGCCGATATCGCGACCAATATCCCGCCGGATCAGGTTCCGACGCTTGAGGGCGCCGATGATGTTCAGGTGCAGACCGTTCCACTGGCCAACGTCCATCTCCTGCGCTACAACGTCAACTATCCACCACTCGACGATGAGACGCTCCGGCAGGCGATGAACCTGGCGATCGACCGTGAGTTGCTGGTCGAGACCCTCTGGAGTGGGATGGCCGAGGTGCCGCGGGGTCATCAGTTCCCTGAATATGGGGAAATGTACAACCCGGATCGACCGATCCCGCCCTACGATCCGGAACAGGCGCGAGCGCTCGTGGAAGAATCGAACTACGATGGCGAGCCGATCGTCTTCCGGGTGTCGCCCTTCTACTACACCAATGGCATCCAGTCGGCCGAAGCGATCGCCGAGATGTGGAACGAAGTCGGCATCAACACCGAGGTCGAGGTTCGGGATAACCCGTATGACGAGGGTCCAGAGGCGATCATGGTGACTAACTGGTCGAACTCGTCGTTCGTGGCCGATCCGGATGGTGCGCTCTGGTTGCGCTGGGGAGCCGATTACCCGGGCACGCAGGAATTCTTCTGGTATCCAGAGGATGAGCGCTTCAACGAACTCGGCGCCGAAGCTCGTACTACGCTCGATACCGATTTCCGCTATGAGGCCTACCAGACCATGCTCGACATCTGGGAAGAAGAAGCTCCCGGTACCGTGCTCTACGTTCCGCACGAAATCTACGCCGTGCGAGACGGGATCGACTGGACGCCGTACTCCTTCTACTACATGGATCTCCGAGCGGAGAACCTGCAGATCGATTGATCCCCACACTGCGGCGGCATCGCCGCCGCAGTGCTCTTCATGTTTCCGCAACGATTCAGCAACAACCTGCTAATTCACGTTCCCCCACTTCCCGGTTTACTCAGGGCAATGACAATCTCGTGGCGGTTCGGCCGGGAGATTTCACCGGTCCTGGATGTGTAGTCCGGGATGTCGATTCTCGAGTTGAGATTCTTCATGAGGAGGAACCTGAGTGAGTAACGAGATCAAGCTTGCCGAGCGCGGTCTGGCATTGATGCGCGCTGGATTGACCCGACGCCAGTTGCT
>REEK01000052.1 GCA_007695115.1 Sphaerobacteraceae bacterium | reverse complement strand
GATCGACGAGAACGCGGCCCCGAGGATCTCGACCGTGATCGGTGTCAGTTCGGTTGTCTTGCTGGTGTTGCTCGTCATGCCGATACCTGCCCTTTCCCGATCTCTTCGATAATCAGATTCCCGTAGCGATCGACCGTTGCTCGCTGATCCGGAAGGATGACGGTGGTCGAGTCCATCTGCTCAACGATTGCCGGCCCCTGCAGCACCATCCCGGCACCGAGTTTCGTGCGATCGTAGAGCGGCACATTACCCCAGCCACCAGCCTCTGGCATCCAGACGTGTCGATTATCCGTCAAGGCATCGGCCAGATTCTCACCAGCAGCCAGCGTATCGAGCTCCGGTGGAGAGACCACCCCGAACGCTTCCAGCCGGAACGTCACCAGCTGGATCGGTTCATCGTCAGCAGCATAGCCGTACGCCTGCTCGTGCGCCTGGTGAAACGCCAGACGCAGATCAGCCAGCGTCTCGCCAGTCACTTCGCCATCGGGAACAGGAACTGGGAGTTCGTAGTTCTGTCCAACGTAGCGCATATCGGCGATTCGCCGCGTGTGCCGCTCGTTGCCGGTCAGTTGTTCACGATCGAACCATGTTGAGGCTTCCTGCTCGAGCGCCGAATAGGAACTGTTGATGATCTCCAGGGATTCATCCGTCACCGGAATTACCTGTGTTCGAGAGAAATCGGTGCGGAGATCAGCCACCAGAAGACCGTAGGCACAGAGAATTCCCGGAATCGCCGGAACCATGATCCGTGGGATCTCCAGTTCCCGGGCCAGGCGGCCAGCGTGAAGCGGACCTGCCCCGCCGAACGCCACCAGCGCGTAATCCCGGGGATCGTAGCCACGTTCCACCGAAATCACTCTGATCGCCCGGGCCATATTTACCGTTGCCAGATCGAGCATGCCCTGAGCAACCTGCTCGGTGCCCAGACCAAGCCGTTCCGCCAGTGTCTTGATCGCCGCATCGGAGCGAGTTGCGTCGATCGGCATGCGGCCACCAAGCAACGCATCACGACTCAACACCCCGAGATGGACGTTGGCGTCGGTTACCGTGGCCTCTTCACCATCCTGGTCGTAACAGGCCGGGCCGGGTACCGCTCCGGCACTCTGGGGACCGACTTTCAGATGTCCGCCAGAGTCGATCCAGGCGATCGAACCACCACCAGCGCCAACAGTGTTTATGTCGAGCATAGGCGTCCGGATCGGATGACCAGCCACCGTCTGATCCAGCTTCATCGACGGTTCGCCATCATTGATCAGTGCCACATCCGTACTGGTGCCACCCATATCGAAGGTAATCAGGTTCGGGAAGCCCGCCTTCCGGGCGACGTCGATTGCCCCGACCACCCCGGCCGCTGGACCCGACAACACTGTGCGAACCGGTGTTTCCGAAGCAACATCCAGTGAGATGATCCCGCCGTTCGACTGAGTGATATATGGCTCGACCGGAATCCCGGCTTGCTCGAAACGATCGCGCAATCGCCGGATGTAGCGGCTCATGATCGGCCCCACGAAGCTGTTCACCACCGTCGTGGAAAGGCGCTCGTACTCCCGGAACTCGGCCAGCACATCGTGAGACATACTCAGATAGGCGTCAGGGAACTCTTCGGCAATGATCTGGCCGATTGCATCCTCGTGAACTGGATTGAGATAGCTGTACAGCAGGCAGACCGCGATGCTTTCAACCTCAGCATTCCGGAGTGCACGAACCGCCTCACGCACGGCGTCCCGATCGAGCGGGGTTCGAATTTCACCAGTCGCTAGGGCGCGCTCTGGCACCTCCAGGCGGAGATGTCGAGGAACCAGCACATCTGGTTTGTCGACCTGCAGATCGTAAAGATCTGGTCGCTGTTGACGCCCCAGTTCCAGGAGATCACGGAAGCCAGCAGTGGTCAGGACGCCTGTTTTCACTCCACGGGTCTGCAACAGGGCATTGGTCGCAACAGTTGTCCCATGCCCGAGATACTCCACATCCGATGACTGATACGAACCTTCAGCGAGGATCGAGTCGACGCCCCGGCCGATCGCGTCACTCGGATCTGACGGTGACGATGCCAGCTTGTAAACCTCGAGCCTGCCCTCGCTGGTAATCAGACAGACATCGGTAAAGGTTCCGCCAGCGTCTACCCCGACACGAACCGTCATGTATTCCCCCTGCCCGGAGATTTGACTTTCAATACGACCACAGATATGCTGACCAATATATTCGTAAATATTCCGTGATGTTCGGAACAAGGTCAACCGCAGGTGACCCCGAGCACGCGTATCAAGGGAATCGTGTATTGATCGAAAGCGATGCGGACAGGAAACCGCGCAAGGCGGATATCGCCTATGAAGAGCTCAGGCGAAAAATTGTGACGCTGGAGCTGGAACCCGGATCAGTGATAGATGAGCGACAACTGATCGAGCGCCTGGCCATCGGCAGAACTCCGGTTCGGGAAGCAATTCAGCGGCTGATCCATGAGGGGATGATCATTCACAATCCCCGACGAGGCAGCTGGGTCAGTCCACTATCGCTTACCGAACTTCACGCAATGATCGAAGCACGTCGGATGCTCGAGCTTGAATGTGCCCGCCAGGCAGCCACACGAATCACACCGGATCAGGTGTCGGAGCTTCGCAATGAAGTTGATAGATCAGGGCCAGCGATCAAGGCCGACGATATCAGTACCCTGATATCTATAGACCAGCGGTTTCACGTTGGAATCGCCTGGGCAACGGGGAATCGTTACCTGGTGAAGATGACGGAGCAACTGCATAACGAGTTGACTCGGTACTGGTACGTCTCGGCCATGCGTGTCGGGCATCTGCATATCGTCCGGCGACATCACCACGCGATTCTGGACGCACTCGAAACCGGCGATCCCACGTTCGCCGCCCACACGATGGATGAACACATCACGTTGTTCCGGGAACGACTGAGCACGTTGATTTCCGGATCTCCACTCGAATCGAATGAACTCAGCGCGACATTCGGGGGTCGTTAGCTGAACTAATCAGGGATCGAAATAATCAGAAAGGAAACACTGATGAGCGATATCATGCGCGTCGGTTTGTGTCAGATCAATTCACAAGGCGACAAAGAGGCCAATATCTCCCGCGCCGAAGAGCTCATCGACGAAGCCGCATCCAGGGGTGCCCGCCTTATCGCCCTGCCAGAGTACGTCGATTACCTGGGAGCAGACGGCGCCAAGGACGACGTTGCCGAGTCGATCCCGGGCCCAACCACTGATCGATTTGCTGCAAAAGCAAAGCAGCACAACGCCTACATTCTGGGTGGTTCGATCATCGAAAAGACCGACACACCGGGCAAGTTCTACAACACCAGCACACTGTTCAATCCACAGGGTGAGATGATCGCTGCCTACCGGAAGATCCACCTGTTCGACATCGACATCGCGGGAAACGTCAGTGCCAATGAGTCTAACCGGATTCTGCCAGGCAACGATGTCGTCACCGCCGAGGTCGATGGCCATACGGTTGGACTCACCATCTGCTACGACGTGCGATTTCCAGAGCTTTACCGGATGCTGGCGCTTGATGGCGCCGAAATCATCTTCGTTCCGGCAGCCTTTACCGAGTTCACCGGAAAAGACCACTGGCACACTCTGCTGAAAGCCCGTGCCGTCGAAAACCAGTGTTTTGTCGTGGCGCCGGGTCAGTTCGGACCGCATGAGCCTGGCAAGAAGTGCTATGGCCATAGTCTGGCCGTTGACCCATGGGGGACGTTCCTCGCTGACGCGCCGAATCAGGAAGGAGTGGTAATCGCGGAGCTCGATTTCGATTATCTGAACAAGATCCGGACACAGGTTCCATCGCTGGCCAATCGCCGGCCATCTGCCTACGAGAAACAGACTGCCCGCGTTTAGCGGATTGCCTGTGGTCCACGCTCACGCGGTCATCGATGCTGATGACTGGATTTACGCTCAGGAGGAGATAAGTAGATGCCTGATAACGATATTCAACGAAATCTCGCCCAGATCAACCAGACGATGTTCTCTCGACGTAAAGCACTCAAGATGACGCTGGGGCTCGCCGGTGTTGCCGCAGCGATGCCGCTGCTGGCCGCCTGCGAAGACGATGATGACGACGCCGCAGACGATGCGGCTCCAGCTGTTGATCCAGACGACGATGACGAGCCAGAGACAGACGACGCTGAAGTCGACGAACCAGCAGACGATGCTGATGAGGAAGTCGACGACGATGAAGAGCCGACGGACGATGCCGATGACGATGACGATGACGCTGAGGCCGATGCTCCGGACGATGTACAGGTCGGTGGCGAGCTAATTTACGGCCTCTCGGCCGATCCACCCAACCTGGATCCACACAGTGGCACAGGCGCCGCAGCCTCGGTTCCCAAGCAGCTCTGTTACAGCACTATCTGGCGACACTGGGTCGAAGATGGCGAATATGACATGGAGCCGGATCTCGCCACCGACGTCGACATCTCCGATGATGGCCTGGAGTACACCTTCAGCCTCCGGGACAACGTGATGTTCCACGACGGAACACCGTTCACCAGCAATGACGTCCGGGCAACGATCGAGCGTATCCAGGATCCGGCAGTTGGTGCCAGCAACCAGGGTCAGATGAGCCCGATCACTGACATTGAAGCACCTGACGACCACACGGTTGTTCTGACACTCGGTTCCCCCACCGCACCGATGCTGAACTACCTGGCGAATCAGGATTCACTCATCGTCTCGGCAGACTTCATCGAAGGCGGGGGCGATCCGAACTCCGAGGTAATCGGTACCGGCCCGTTCACGTTCGATCATGAAGAATACGAACCTGGCGTTCGCCTCGTGCTCCACAAGTACGAGGATTACCACCATGAAGGCCGTCCGTACCTGGATCGCGTCACCCTGGTGCCATACGCCGACGAAGACACGCGAATCAATGCCGTCTTCGGGGGCGACATTCACATCGCCGAGTACACCGAGTGGCGAGATTACGATCAGGTGCGTGAGAACCCGGATGTCGAACTGCAGTCCGGTGACGCCGCCGCATTCATGGACATTATCTACAACTGCGCAGAGGAACCGTTCGATGATCCTGCGGTCCGCTATGCACTCGGATTCGCAATCGACCGGGAAGCGGTCGTCAATGTCGCGTTCTTTGGTGAGGGTTCACCGATTACCGGTGGGCTGATTCAGGAAGGCTTCATGGGCCACAACCCGGACCTGGAAGGTACCTTCCGGTATGACCCCGAATATGCCCAGGAGCTTCTCGCCGAGGCAGGCTACCCGGATGGCTTCTCCTGCACACTGATGTCCACCTCACAGTACGGTATGCATCAGGGCACCGCCGAGGTCGTTCAGGGGAACCTGCAGGATATCGGGATCGACTGTGAACTGGCGCTCTTCGACTGGTCAACCGTCGTCGAGCGGTGGGAACAGGCAGAGTATCAGTTCCGGATTCACGGCCGGGGCACCGGCGAAGGCGATCCGGACGTGCTTGCTGACCTGTATCACAGTAACCGGCCAGCCGGACAGCGCTCGAACTGCTCCTTCCCGGAGCTGGATGAGATGCTCGATGAGGCAAGCCAGATCGTCGACCCGGACGAGCGCGACGCCAAGTATCAGGAGATTCAGGAGTTGCTCATGGAGCTGCAGATCACCACGTTGATCAGCACTCGCGTGCAGTCTGAAACGACTCGTACCAACGTGCATGGCTATGAGCACTTCCCTGGCGGTCTGTTCGCATACTCTTGCAACTCGATCGAAAAAGTCTGGATCGAAGAAGACTAGCGAACCGTTGGCCGTGGATGCTTCGGCGTCCACGGCCGCTTCACGGGAGAGAGTGGGTTAGTGGCTCGCTACGTTGTGCGGCGCCTGTTACAGGCTGTCGCTATGGTGTTCGTCGTTGCAACAATCGTGGCTCTGGCAATCCATGCGGTTCCTGGAGATCCTGTCTACGTCATCCTTGGCGAAGAACAGGTGACCGAGGCACGGGTCGAAGCTGTTCGTGACGAGCTCGGCCTGAATCGGCCGATCCACGAGCAGTACTTCGAGTGGCTCGGCAATATCGCTCGCGGTGACCCGGGAAACTCGTTGATCAGTGGCAGACCGATTCGGGATGACCTGATCCTGCGCATTCCCAGAACTCTGGAGCTGGGGCTATCATCGCTGATCATTTCGATTATCATCGGAATTCCGCTGGGCGTTATCGCGGCCAACACCCGGAATCGCTGGCCAGACATCTTCATTACCTCGTTTTCCGTGCTCGGGCTCTCGATTCCCGTGTTCGTCATCGGGCCGTTGCTGATCCTGTTCTTTGCCCTGTACATCGGTGTGTTACCGACATCAGGCTACGTTCCGTTCGGTGAGGATCCGCTTCGTCATCTCAGCAGGCTCGCGCTCCCGGCAATCAGCCTGGGAATCCTGAGCGCCGCGACGATCATCAGAATGACACGATCGTCCATGCTTGAAGTGCTCGGAGAAGACTACGTTCGAACGGCCAGGGCCAAGGGCGTCACGCAGAGATCCGTTCTGATGGTGCACGCACTGCGCAATGCGCTGATCCCTGTGGTGGCCATCATCGGTCTGCAGATGGGCACGCTCCTTGGAAGTTCCGTGCTCGTTGAGCAGATCTTCAACTGGCCAGGCGTCAACACGTACCTGCTGACCGCGATCAATCAGCGAGACTATCCGGTGGTGCAAGCGGTTGTGTTGCTCATCGCCATCGTCTTCATTCTGATCAATCTGTTGACTGACCTGACCTACGCGTTCCTAGACCCGAGGATCAAGTATGACTGAGCAACAAGCAGGGAAGACACAGAGCGCAACATCGTCGGCCTCGGAGTCATCGAAGCGGCGTCTCCAGGAAAGTGGCGCGGATAAGCTGAGTAGCCTGCCTGCGCGGCGCAGTACGTTCCAGGTTGCGATGGCCAATCCCCGGGTCTGGATTCCGAGTATCGCGGTTCTCTTGCTGGTGGTGCTGGCCATTATCGGCCCATCAATCGTTCCGCACGACCCGCTGCGGATCAACTCTGGCGATATGCTGCAGGGGCCGAGCTCGACATACTGGGCAGGAACCGATGACCGTGGTCGTGACCTCCTCAGTCGGACGATCGTAGGAACGCGTACGTCGATGATCGTGGCAATCGTATCGGTTGTCTTCGCAACCATTATCGGCGTCACGTTCGGGCTGGTCGGTGGCTATTTCGGTGGGATCTGGGAATTCATCACCATGCGGACGGTCGACGTCCTGCTAACGTTCCCGCCGATCCTGCTAGCCATCGTCGTGGTGGCGTTTCTCGGTCCGAGTATGACAAACCTGATCGGCGTTATCGCCATTCTCTACATGACACGGTTTGCCCGGATCACATTCGGATCCGTTGCCCAGGTCAAGCGCCGTGAATACGTTGAGGCGGCACGCGTCGTAGGGGCCGGAAACACCCGGATTATCCTCCGGTATATTCTGCCGAACATTACGGCACCGATTTTCGTTCAGATCTCGCTCACCGTCGGCTTCGCGATTCTGCTCGAATCGGGTCTGTCGTTCCTCGGACTGGGGACACCGCCACCAGCTCCGTCATGGGGCAACATGATTAGCGCAGCCAGATCCTATATGCAGGACAACCCGGCCTTTGTGCTCATGCCGTCGCTCATGATTTCGATTGCGATTCTCGCGTTCAATACGCTCGGAGACGGTCTCCGGGATTCACTCGATCCACGCCTGCGACAGTAAGCAGGCTGGCAGTTAGCCGTTTCTATAGGGAAGGGACATACGCATGTCAAGCAACCCGCAGTTCATGAACTGGCAGGATTACGACGCCGCGCAGAAAGAAACCGATCTCGTGCTGATCCCACTCGGGGCTGTTGAGGTCTACGGACCGCACCTGCCGATGGGCGCCGACGGTATCGCCACAACGGCACTGGCCAACGGTGTCGCCGAGCAGCTGCCGGCACTGGTTGCGCCGCTGATTCCGGTCGGGTACTCAGAAGCGCTGCAGTCGTTCCCCGGCACCCTCTCGGTCAAGCCAGCCTCACTGATGGCCTACACCCGTGATGTTGCCGAAAGCTTCATCAAATGGGGCTGCAAGAGGATTCTCTTTATCAATGGTCACGCCGGCAACGTCCCGTACATCAACGAACTCAGCCGGGAACTGGAGAACGAGTACGGTGTTCGCTGCGCCCAGATCGACTGGTGGCGCTACATTCAGCCGCTGGTAGAAGATCTCGTTGAGAGCGATATCCTGCCCCACGGCCATGCCTCCGAGTTCGGCACCAGTGTCATGCTTCACCTGGTACCGGAACACGTCAAGATGGATCGCGCCTGCCGCACTGAACCGCAGGTCAAGAATGAGTTCCCCGATTTCCATCGCACTGCCATCTATCGCGACAATAGCCCGACGGGTGTTGTTGGTGATGGCACGACCGGAAATGCCGAGAAGGGTGCCGAGACCATGCGCCGGGCAGTTCAGCGAACGGTTGACTTCATCAAGTCCGACGACTTCAAGCTGTAACCCGACAGTTCACCAGAACGCTTCGAACCCCCAGCCCCGGAAGCGACCGCTTCCGGGGTTCTTCGCTATCTCCGATTCTGTTCAACACAATTCAGCAACCAGCACGTGTTACTCAATCCGCATCGTCGGAATAGCAGTACTATCTCATCAGAAGGTGTAACACGACAATTTCGCCATGGATGATACCCTTCTCCCTTTCGGGCAGCAGGGTCAAACGGAAAGGGAATATGTTTCTTCAACGGGCACGTGAAATCTCAAGATTCGGTGAACGGTCGATGGATCGACGCCGCTTTCTGACGCTTGCAACCGGTGCAATCGGCGTGGGAGCGCTCGCGCCGTTTCTGGCGGCCTGCGGCGGAGACGACGACGGTGATGATGCCGCCGAAGCAGTTGACGATGGAGATACTGCCAGCGCAGAAGTTGACGACAGCGACGATGATGGCACGTTCCCGGACGATTTTCCGGATAATATCCCGCTTCCGGACGACTGGGAGATAACCAGTGACACCTCGCGCGACAGAGACGGAAGCCGCGAGATCTCTATCAGGTTCGAAAGCTACGGAGATCGCATGGGCATGATCGAAACCTATGATAATGAGATCCCGGCACACTACGACGTATCCAGCCAGTCCATCGATGAAGACACCGGAGAGGCGACGTGGATCATCAGTAACGGGGAATGGGAATGGGGCAGCGTGGTAGTCGAAGACCCCTGGGAAGATGACGATGCCGACTTTCAGGTGTCCATTGAGTTGCACGAGCACATGCGATAACACAACTCCACATGGTGATCGCACACGTAAGCCAACAGTCTTGTGTCGACCGACGAACCGGGCTACGCTCGGTTCGTCTTATTTATTCTCGTCTTTGACATACTCCAGCAGCCAGTCCGGCCAGTTGATCGTCATTCCGTTGCACCCAGCTTCGACCGCTTCGATCATCTGCTCCCGGTTCTTGATGCCCGAACAGCGGGTTTCCATTCCGAGCTCGTTGGCCAGCGTAACCAGTGCCGGATCGAGCGTGGTGGAGTTGAAGACGAACATGCTGATGCCGTGATCGGCAGCCTGCTGGACAACATCGCGATGATCCCCATCACCAAGCAACAGGTTCACCGGAGACCAGGCCGTCTTCACCGATGGCTCCTGCTGCCTGACTTCGAGCAGGGACTCGAGATCGTTGATCGTATTCATGTAAACGCTACCCAGCAGATCCCGTTCACGCAGCGCCTCCAGTACATCTGCAACCAGTCCCGGCGCTGGACGTTTGATCTCGATGTGATAGACGAACTGGTCACCGAACGCATCCAGCAACTCCTGCAGGGTAATCAGCTTCTCCCCGGCGTAATCTCCAGACCAGGAAACCGGCGGCTCGTGTGAGCCTTCGGGGATCGGGTGATGTCCCCACGATCCAGCATCGAGTTCTTTCAACTCGGCCAGCGTGTAATCTCCCGGAGACCCGGTGCCATCCGTGGTTCGATCCAGTGTCTTGTCGTGAAACAGGATGATCGCGCCATCCCGGGTGTATCCGACGTCAGTCTCGATCTCGCGAATTCCCATCTCAGCAGCCAGACGAAAGGCAGCCATCGTGTTCTCCGGGGCATAAGCACTGGCACCCCGATGGGCAATGATGTGAAACGGCTCGGCAATGGTCATCGCTATCTCCCTGATCTTTCATGTTGCAGACGTATCGGCTCAACCAGCAGTCATCGGCATCGAGGCCGCAACCTGACATGGGATCACGGCTACCCGCGTATCGTGTCACAGTTCAGAAATCCTGTCTTGAGAACGCGTTGCGATTCTCTCGATGATCGAACCGGTGATCTCTCCTGACGGCTCCGCAGGATATGACGGAGTTCTCCCTCAATGGTATAAGTGACACTGAAGCAGATTTCGCCCGCTTCTCCATCTGAAGGGACAGATCACCAGTGGCACTTATCTCCTTTGAAATCACGAGTCGGAAAGATTTTGCTGGCGGGGCCGCGTTCGGCGATGCCGGCACCTACGAACAGATTGATGGAATCGCCCACTACGCCGTTGATCCGGATCACGAACGAAATCAGCACATCGTCGATCTCGAACACTGCCCGCGAGATGAGCAGGGCCGGGTGCATTTCTCCGGAGATCTGATGCTGCTGGTGCCGAAGAATCCCGATCAGGCCGGTCGCAAGCTCTTCCTGGAGCTCCCAAACCGGGGCCGGAGACTCTTTCCGCGCTGGGTAAATCGCTCCACCGTCGACCCGTCAACCACGGCAGAGGTCCAGCCAGGGGATGGCTTTCTCCTGCGGCACGGCTACGTGGTGGCATCGGTTGGCTGGCAGTGGGATGTCTACCGAAGTGACGTCCTCATGGGGCTGGAGCCACCTGTGGCTCAGGGAATATCCGGCACTACGATCGTCCGATTCCAACCGAACAGCCCAACCAACCACAAGCTCCTGGCCGACCGGGCTCACAAGCCGATGCCAGCTGCCGATACCGGCGATCCCAATGCCGTCCTGACGGTGCGAGATTCAGAGCTCGGCGAAGCACGAGTCATTCAGCGTGACCAGTGGCAATTTGCCCGTGAAGAGAACGGCCAGCCAGTGGCCGATCCCGAATACATGTATCTCGCCAGCGGGTTCGAACCCGGCAAGGTCTATGAAGTGACCTATCACACCGAGTACGCGCCGGTGGCCGGAGCCGGACTGCTGGCATTGCGTGACGCCGGATCATTCCTCCGTTTCAGTAATGCGGATGACAACCCGTGTGCCGGAACGATCGATCACGCCTACGCCTTCGGCATTTCGCAGACGGGCCGGATGCTCCGCCATTTCGTCTATCTCGGAATGAATCTCGATGAAGACAACCGGCAGGTCTACGACGGCCTGCTGCCACACGTCGCCGGGGCACGTCGTGGCGAGTTCAATCACCGCTTCGCCCAGCCATCCGTGCAGAACACTCCCGGGTTCGGACACCTCTTCCCCCATGCTGATGAGCCGCACACCCATCCGGACACCGGCGAAGTTGCCGGACTGCTCGATCGACAGCGGGAACTCGGCGGCATGCCGAAGATCTTCTGGACAAATTCATCTGCCGAATACTGGCGGGGTGATTGTGCCTTCCTCCATATCGACATGGAGGGCAAAACGGATCTGAAAAGCGCCCCGGAAACCCGCATTTATTCCTTCGCCAGCACCCAGCACGGCCCGGGCAGCTTGCCGCTGACCGATACCACCGCTGACACCGGAGTACGTGGGCGCCAGCCCTACAACGCACACGATTACACCCCGCTACTGCGGGCCGCTATCGTTCACCTCCATCGCTGGGCAGCCGAAGGCATAGAGCCACCGGCCAGCTATCATCCGACACTCAAGGACCGCAACGTCTCCACAGAAGAAGAGATCATCGAGAAGTTTCCCAACGTGCCGAATCTGTACCGCCCGGACACGAACTTCTTGCGGAAATTCCCGCGTGTCGATATGGGACCGGACGCCAGCAGCGGGATCGGGCGTTTTCCGTCCGAACTCGGCGACACCTTCCCGGCGCTCGTCTATGACATCGATGGGAATGGCAACGAAGATGCACCGGTCCGATTGCCCGATCTGGACTATCCCGTGGCGACGTACACGCCGTGGAATCCCCGGCATCCGGAGACCGGCCATCCCGAGCAGATCGTTCCGATGAACGGATCGACCTTCTTCTTCAGCCGGACGGAAGCCGAGCGAGTCGAGCTCAACGATCCACGACCATCGATCGAAGAACGCTACGCCAGCCGGGATGAGTACCTGGAGAAGATTCGCGAGGCGGCCGAAGATCTCGCAAAACGCGGCTACATCCTTGACGAAGACGTAGAAACCTGTATGGCTGATGCCGCCGAACGGTACGACGAAGCACTGAAAACAGGGCCACTGTATAACCAGACCACCGGGACCTAAAAGGGGGACATATGAGACATGTGATCGTCATCGGGGCCGGGATGATTGGCACCTCCGCGGCTCACCGGCTGACCAGCGCCGGAGCGAAGGTGACCATCATTGATCGGGACGAGCCGGGCAACGGCACCACCAGCAAGAGTTTCGCGTGGGTAAACGCCAACCAGAAGACACCCCGCGAGTATTTCGAACTCAACTTCGCCGGAATGAAGGAACACGACGCCCTCGACCGGGAACTCGGTGGTGCCCCGTGGCTGCACCGGACCGGCAACCTGGCGTGGAGTGGCGATGCGCTCAAATATGACGAGCTCCGACGCCGTGTCGAGCGCCTGCAGGCCTGGGGATACCGCGCCGAATGGAAGAACGCCACGGAAGTAAACGCGGAATTGGAGCCTCGCCTCGCCTTCTCCGGTGCCACCATGCGGATTGCCTGGTTCCCGGATGAATCATGGCTGGATGGACCCTTTTTTGTCCGATCAGTGCTCGATCGAGCCGTCGAACTCGGAGCCAGTGTTCGCTCCGGGCAGGAAGTTGCCGGCATCACCCCGTCCAGCGATGAGGTCACAGTAACCCTCAGCGATGGGCAAACCCTCACTGCGGATGCCGTGCTGAACTGCGCTGGCCCGGCCGCGGACAGGATCGCGAAAATGGTCGGACGCACCCTTCCACTCGACCCGACACGAGGTCTCCTGATGCGGGTTCAGGTGGAGCCAGGCACCATCTCACGTCTCATTCACTCCACCGATGTAAACATCCGGCCAGATGGCGAAGATCATGTCCTGGTACACCACGACAGTATCGATCCGCTCATTGGAGAGCGTGACGAGATCCCACTGGACGACGAATACTGCCGGGAACTCTGCCGACGAGCCAGGCGCATCCTGCCTGACATCACCGGCCGGGCAATTACCGAGACCCGCGTCGGGATTCGTCCCTATCCAGTCGATCACATCTCCTGCATTGGTGCCGTACCAGGCATACCGGGGTACTATGAAGCAGTGACCCATAGCGGCGTAACGCTAGGGCCTCTACTCGGCCGACTGATCACGGAAGAGATCCTGACCGGGAAGGTCGACCCCCTCCTCAAGCCGTTCCGCGCTGAACGATTCGCATAACTTCTCCTCATACGTACAGTTATTTGCGCCAGTGCACAACCATATTGCGCTGGCGCCTGAATTATCCGCCGAAACGCGGCTCCTGATTTCTCCCACCGAACACCAGATACGTCGTCTCGGTCTGGTACTCCAGTCAACCGGACATAGGTCCCGAAAGCCAGCGTGCCCCTTTTCGGAATCATCACCTGTATGTACACTAATGGTGCGTCAGGAACGACGCACTGGCATTCTCATTCTGGGACAACAGGAGTGAACGTACATGAAGAAACGACAACTGACCCTCGGACGGAAAACGATTACCACGATCGGCGCACTGGTTTTCACGTTCGCACTGGCCGGCGGCACCTTTGCCTCGACATACACCATCTCGCCTGGCGACACCGTATGGTCGATCGCCCAGACGAACGGCGTCTCCGTCGACGAGCTCGTCGCCGCAAACAATCTCCAGAATGCAAACCTGATCTACCCGGGTCAGCAGCTGACGATCCCTGGACAGGAACCAGCCTCGCAACCACCTTCCAACGACAGCGGTGGGCAAGGCGGAAACGGCGGCTCCAGTATCAGTGTCGGCGGATATACCGTACAGCCCGGCGACACCCTCTGGTCGATCGCATCGCGCAACGGCGTATCGGTAAACGACATTCTGGCCGCCAATGCCGGTACCATCCCGAATCAGAACATGATCTACGTCGGGCAGAACCTCTCTGTTCCAGGAGCCGGACAGGGTGGCGGTAGCGCTGCCCCACCAGCAGCGGATCCAACGCCGGAACCGCCAGCCGCTGCCCCATCTGGAGATATTCCCCAGCTGTTGCACGATACCGCCGTCGCGTACGGCCTCGATCCAGCACTCGTCCAGGCAGTGGCCTGGCAGGAAAGTGGCTGGAATCAGTCAGCGGTCAGCAGCTCGGGCGCTCAGGGCGTCATGCAGATCATGCCTGCCACCGGTGCCTGGATCGCCAGCGACATCGTCGGTCGACCACTCGACGTCCAGGGAAGCGCGTCCGATAACATCGTCGCCGGGGTCGCCTATCTCGCGTATCTCTATGGGTTCACCAATGGCAGCGAAACCCGGGCGCTCGCGAGCTACTACCAGGGACCAAACAGTGTTGTGCGCTTCGGCATTCTGCCGGGGTCACACAACTACGTATCGTCCGTACAGGCTATCCGTTCCAACATTCAGAACTACGGATCGCCAACCAGATAGTAACTTCCCTGGGTCTGAACGGATTATGTAATTACGAGTACGTTCAAGTGTCGTGTCCCCCGGTACTGACGACTCGGATCATCGGGGTGGTTGAAACAACCGCCTCGATTTTTCTTTCCAGGTTCAAGCGTTCAACTTCGTGAACTCACGGTATACTGCCCGCTATGAGTGGGACTGAGCAGCCATCACCGAAACGCACCGGTGGACTCTTTCATCTCTACCGGGAAAATCCCGTCCTCCTGACGCTTTCCATCATCATGTTCACCAACATGCTGGGGTTCGGGATGATCGTTCCCGTCATCCCACTCTATGGACGTACCTTCGATGTCTCCTCGACGATGATCGGTCTGCTGGTGACGTCCTTCGGCGTTGCCCGGCTTGTTTTCAACCTGCCAGCCGGGCGCCTGGCGGACCGGATCGGCCGTCGAAAGCTCCTGATCGCCGGACCGCTGATCTCCTCGGTTGGAGCTGCGCTCGCCTTTCTCTCACCGGATTACTGGCTCCTCGTCGCAGCCCTCTCGATTCAGGGCGTCGGCTCGGCCGTCTATGCAACCGCGGCGATGACCACGCTGGCGGACATCTCCACCGATGCCAACCGCGGACGGATGATGAGTCTTCATCAGGGCTCGCTGTTGCTTGGATCCGCCTTTGGCCCAACCATTGGCGGCATCATCGGCGGGTTTTTCGGGCTTCAGTCTGTCTTTCTTGCCGCGATCTTCATGTATCTGGCCGTGGCGTTTCTGGCGTTCACCCGTGTCGAGGAGACCTTGCAGCGCGAGGTTTCCGACGGTGGCCGCAGGGGTCGCTCGGCTGCCGGAGCCAGCGCCCTGGGACTCTTGCTGAACTTCAGCTTTCTGGCGGTGGCGATGGTCTCGATGATGGTGTTCTTCACCCGTACCGGTGCCAGAGCCACGGTTGTCCCGCTACGGGGTGCCGAAGATCTTTTCATGAGCCCGACGATGATCGGCGCACTGCTCACGGTGGCCGCCATCCTCAATGTTCTGGCGTTGCCACTGGCTGGCTGGGGCATCGACACTTTCGGGCGCAAGAATATGATCGTCCCAAGCATCATGATCAGCGGGGTGGGCGTATTCATCATGGCCACGGCGCCGAGTGTTCCGCTGATGTTCCTCGGGATCGCCATCTATGGCGCCGGAACCGGCGTAGCTGGCCCCGCTCCGGCGGCCTACGTTGCTGACCTGGCACGTGGCAGGAACTACGGCGCGACACTCGGTTTATTCCGCACCATGAGCGACGCTGGCTTCGTGCTCGGCCCTATCCTTCTCGGCTGGCTCTCTGATCTCCGCAGCTTCAGCTTTGCGCTTTATGTCAATGCCGCGCTTCTGGTGATCGTCGGGATTCTCTTCGGGATCTTTGCCAAAGAAGCACGTCGTGAGGACGACGACGATTCAGAGGAAGAAGAGGCGGCATCCTCAGAGTCGGAGAGCAAAGACTCCGCCAGGCGATAACGGCGGGCAAAGATTCACCGGTGAATGCCATCCCGCAAACGTTGCTCGATGTCAGCCTCGATCCGCACCAGATACCGGTGAACTTCTTCGGTGCTGCGCTGGAAGGAATCAGCGTCACCTCGATAGTAGCGCAGGGCGGCATCGAGGACCGATCGATCCTCACCACCTGACATCCGTCCGAGCGCCCACTCCCCGGCTTCACGTTTCGAGATCACCGAACCATCAATGAGATACCGCAGCACCCGGGGCAGATTCAGCACGGCGTAGACCGGTTGACTGGAGATACGCTGACGCGCCCAGGAAACGTCCCGGAGAAGCGAGTCGACAAAATCGCTCGCCGGAACCTCCGGGAATACACTCTCGATTTCCTCGCCCGAGAGCAGAACCCCTCGTGCCCGGAGCACCGTGATATGCGCGGCAAGATCCGGATCGAGACGGTCGGCAGGTTGCCCATGGCCATGGTCGGAACTCGCCCGCCAGTCTTCGCTGAAGTGCATCGTGTACGGGGTTGGATAGCGCCACGGAGAGAGGTCCGCATCACTGAGCACGCTCAACTCGATCGGCGCCGGATGGCTCGATATCTCCAGCAACAGCGCGATGAGGCGTCGTTCATCATCTGGAGCCAGTTCTCCCCGAACACGCACAAGCAGGTCGATATCACTCAGCGCCGGATTGAAGCAGTCCATCGCCAGCGAGCCGTGCAGATAGACACCCCGAAGATTGGATTGCAGTATCGTCTGAAAGCCCGAAACCAGCCGCTCCAGCTGCAGGCGAACGTTCGATGGAACAGGCAATGAATCAGCCATCAGCCAGCTCGCGGGGCAGTCCAGGCAGCCAGCGCACGGCGAACCCCATCCGCAATACGTCCGGGGCGTTCCGCGATGCCCGAGAAATTCGCCGATTCCCTGCTTCGTGGATCGACTTCGACCACTTTCGTTCGCTCAGCGACTGGGACCCCATCACGCGTGAGGCCACGCAACGTCCCCGAAAGCGGCGCATGCAGAGGGGTGTCGTTGATCATGGCTACCACTTCGCCTTCAGAAACCTCTTCACCGATGTTCAGCCGCGTCTGGAAACGGCCTGCCACTGGCGCATAGATGTAGCGCTCTCGTTGACGCCCACCGATCTCGCGTGGTTCGCCACGGAACTCGAGTGTCGGGCCATCATCAATCACCCGGCCCAGATCTTCCCAGCTCGTCTCGATTGCAATGTGGCAGTTCTTTCCGGCATGAAATCCGGGACCGAGCCCGATTGTCAGGCCGGCCAACCCGCGAACGTCTTGCGGGATCTCCCGCTTCCGCATCCTGGCATCGATCAAGATATCCGGAGACACCGAGGCCAGCACGTCCACGAACGGCGAGCAGGAGAGCATAACGGTTCCGACCATCAGCTCAGCTGCACCCGGCGTATCGATACGTATGCCTCGTATGCCCTCGAGCGTCGCCTCGCCGTCGAAGATCGCGTCGGCAAACGCCATACCCCGTCGCGTCGTGGTCGGTGCCGGGCCATCGTGGATCAGCACTCTCTGTCCGTCCTGCGCCAGGCGACAGGCAATTGCCGAACCGATATCGTTCGATCCTCGCACGACCACAGTCCACACGGTCAGTCTCCCACCCATTTCAGGCCGCGCTACCGGCTCAGTCTTCTTGCCAGAAAGAGACCGATAAACGACAGCGCCACCATGATCACCACCAGGGTATTGGCCAGATCGAAATCGCGAACCTGGACCGCATCATAGACAGCCAGTGGCATCGTCTGGGTTCTACCCGGGATACTTCCCGCCACCATCATCGTTGCGCCGAACTCACCGAACGCCCGAAGTGTTCCCAGTACCGTCCCGGCGATGATTCCCCGTTTCGCCATCGGCAACGTCACCTGCAGGAGCACCGTCAGGCGATCTGCACCCAGATTGGCCGCCGCATGTTCCAGCGTCGGATCAACGTTCCGCACCCCGGCCCGCGCCGCCTGGACCATCAGCGGTATCCCGGCGATGGTCGCGGCAATCGCCGCAGCCTGCCAGGTAAACAGGATGTCGAGACGAAACCAGTCCTGCAGCGGGCTTCCGGAGCCAAGCACCCGCAACAGGCCATAGCCGAGCACCGTCGGTGGCAACACCAGCGGCAGCATAACCACTGTCTCCAGCACCACCTGCCCACGGAATGTCCGCTTTGCCAGAAACACCGCCAGCGCCAGCCCGATGATGAAGACCGCCGGTGAGGCCACCAGCATCACCTGAAGCGAGAGCCGAACCGGGTCCCAGATCACGGAGCATCACGCTGGTCAACATCGAATCCGACATCCTCGAGCAACGCTCGCCCCTCAGGGCCAGTCGTGAACTCGATGAACGTCCGTGCCGCATCTTCGTGGGTCGTTCGAACCACCACCGCCATCGACTGATCGATCGGCTCGTACAGATCCTCAGACACCGGCACCCAGTTGCCCTCGCCAGCTTCAATGGCCAGCGATACCGCGACGATTGCAACATCGGCGTTGCCGGTCGCGGCCGTTTCCTGAGCTGCCCTGACGTTCTGGGTGAGAATGATTCGATCTTCCAGCTCATCCCAGAGCCCGACAGATTGCAGAGCTTCACGGACCGCGGCGCCATACGGGGCATAGTCCGGATTGGCAATCGCGATTCGCTGGATGTCGCTCTGGGTCAGATCGTCGAGTGAGGTGATCTCCAGATCGCTGTCATCCCGCGTCCAGAGGGCCAGCGATCCGCGCGCATAGAAACTGATCGAGTCACTGACGATCCAGCGCGATTCGTCGAGCCGCTCGATCGTTTCAAGATCAGCAGACACGAACAGATCAACCGGCGCCCCTGACTCGATTTGCTGAGCCAGCTGTTCCGTTGAGCCAGGAGTCAGGCTCACCTCGGCGTTGTACTGATCTTCGAACGCATCGGCAATACGCTCGAAGACCGGTAGCACGCTCGCGGAGACCGCGACCGTGAGTTCGGCCGTGTCGTCACTGGCCCCGAAGCTGAAATCGTAGAACATCGGCCCCAGAACACAGGCGCCGAGGAACACGGTCAACACCAGAATCGCCAGCACGATCCGGACAATCGGCTTTTGTAGCATCAGTCAGTCCCTGTTCGATTCACGGCCATCAGGCTCCCGTCTCGGCAATCATTGTCCCGGTGATCGTGGAGTCATAGCCACCCAGCGTTTCGATCTCACGCCGGTATCCGGCTCCGGTGACGGTCTCCAGCAACGCCTGAACCGGGCGATAGTCCATGAAGCTGGCCGGAACCACCAGATCGTAGCGCTCTTCCTGCAATGGAAGGAACTCGAGGCCGTTTGCCCGGGCCGAGGCGAGAATCCCTGGACCGGCATCGGCCAGACCGTCTCGAACTGCAGCCGCAACCGCCTCGTGGGTTCGGCGAACGCGATCGTAGCCGGAGATCTGATCAGGGGTGAGACCGGCCTCTGCAAGGTGATGATCAAGCAACACCCGACTTCCCGATCCAGGCTCGCGGTTGACGATCGACACATCCGGCCGCGCCAGGTCAGCGATCGTCCGTAGCTGTTTCGGATTCCCCGGCCGAAGCATCAATCCCTGCTGCCACTGCGACAGCGCGATCACCACCACCGGGAACCCGGCGAGCTCGCGACGAATCACCGGCAGGTTCGATTCCCCGGTGTCCGGGTCCCAGAGATGGGTCCCAGCGACATGCGCTTCGCCGCTACGCAGTGCCCGCAGCGCCGCAACACTCCCGGCGTGATGCCAGAGAATCCGGGTATCGTGACTGGCCCGGTGGACATGATCGGCCAGCAGCGCCAGCGATGGATCGCAGCCGAGGAGCAATACCGATCGATCGACCGTTTCCGGCTCGATCAGCAGGTCGACATCGAGATACCCTGGTCGCTGCTCCGATGCGACACCGATCCCATCAGCCGCCCGAAAACTCTCCGGTCCGGAAAGCGGGCAGGCAACGATCTCCTCCCCCACCCGGGCCAGGTTCAACCGCTGTCGCTCTGCTCCGCCAGTCCCGGAGTTGCCTGCCCCGGCGACTGCCGAAGCATCACCCACGTCGCTTGCGGAGATCAGGCGCGCCGATAGCTTCAGGGATATGTCGTGTATCCGGAAGAGATCTTCCACCGAACAGTCCAGCGCTCGACCGAGTCGCAGCGACACCGCGGTATTCGGCACATAGCTCCCGGACTCGATCCCACCGATCGCCTGCCGGGTGATTCCACCCCGCCTGGCAAGCTCGGCCTGGCTCAACCCGGCTGCCAGCCTCAGCTCTCGTACCCGGCTCTCCAGATTGCCCGTCTCCACACGTCGCCCCACGGTTGGCCTTTCCAGTGGCAACTACCTGAACGATTCGATCTCACCAGTGTAAAGAATGCCGGACATTCAGGCAAGGATTCATGTCACACCCACGACACATCTGATCCCGGAGTCAGTAGCAATCGCCCCTTCTCCGTGCGAGGATAGGGAGAATCAGCAATCTGCACACATCGATCAGAATGGAGGGCACTCGTGACAGAGGCCAGCAAGAACCGTTTCGCCGTTGCAACCTACATCTTCACCCAGTTCGAGCCCCAGCATGCTCAGCTAGTCAGCGAACTCGGCTTTCCCGGTGTCGAACCCTATCGTGACAATGTCATGCACTATCTGGATCGGCTCGGCGAACTCGAGTCGCTTATGACCGAGCATTCCCTCACCGTCATCACCTGCTCCAACGGCGGTGCCGGTCAGGCGATGGATTTCATCAGCAAAGAAGGTCGGAGTCAGACGATCGACGACCACGTCGCCTTCGCCCGGGACTTCCTCTCCCTGTTCGGTTGTCAGCATTTCAAGATCAACATGGGTAGTCGCCCGCCCGGTGGACCCAGCGATGATGATCTCAAGGCGCTGGCTGACTCGCTGAATGAACTGGGTCGGCACACCTCCGAACTCGGCATCAAGCTCGCTCCCCATCCCCACATCTGGGGGCCGGTGGAACGTCCAGAAGAGATCGACCGGATCATGGAGCTGACCGATCCGTCATACGTCTGGATGCTGCCAGACACCGCACACATTACCCTCGGCGGCGGCGATCCAGTGCAGATCATCGATCGCTACTACGATCGAATCGCTGGTATCCACTGGAAAGATTGCGACACCATGTACCGCGGCTTCACCGGCCCGACCCCGACCCGGGAGATGCACAACGAGAAGATCCTCTACAAGGATCTCGGCAGCGGTGGTGTCGATCTCAAGGCTATCTGGGATATGTTGCAGGAGCGCGGCTCGGACCACTGGATCACCGTCGATCTCGATCCGCCACGAGCCAGTGAAGGTGAAGGATCGATTGAAGAGAAGCTCCGGATCAACCGGGATTACCTCACACAGACACTGGGTGTGCCTCATCTGTAAACGGATACGGAGTGGTCCCGGAGTCAGGTAATGACACCGGGACCAGCAACGTCTTCAGCTTGCTAGTACGTCAGCACCTGTCTCCGGACACCCTGAGCCGGAGCATTTCTCGAGTTTTGCGCCGCTTCCCTGACTCGCGTCAAACCAGGCGCTAGACTGGAACTTCCTGCGCGTGACCAGGGAGCGCGCCAGCGCCTTCCTCCCGGTGCCACCAGATCAGACCGGCGGAGATACATGACAGCAACAGTGCGAACAGTCCCAGCAGCCAGAATCCAGCTACGGCCAGGAACAATCCCCCGAGCGCGCTCCCCAGCCCAACGCCAAGGCTCATCGCGGAAACGTTGATCGTCATCGTCGTCGCGCGGCCGGCAGGCGACTCTTTCGTAAGAAGCACCATCGTGGATGCCCCGACAGTTCCAATACTTATTCCCAGGACCGCGATCAGTCCGATCCCGGCTATTGCCGTGACCGGCACCATGAACAGGCCGGCGATCATCAGTCCGATCAGAATACGATTCACCACCAGGAGCGGGCGGAGCGGTAGCGCTCCGAGTCGCCCACCGACCAGGAGACTACCGGTTAGCAGCATCGTGCCTAAGATCATGTACACCCAGCCAATCTGCTGGATAGAGTAACCGAACCGAGCGCTGTAGAATGCGCCAACGTAGGTTGCCATCATCCAGATACCAGCGTGCCCCACAAGTGTCGAACCGACCAGAGCAGCAGTTGGACGATGAAGCACGAGAGGACGGTAGGCCTCAATAATTCCTCTGAATGAGATGTGAGCATCCTCGCGCAAAGGATCCACATCAATGCTGCGAAGGAGCACCAGCAGTAGCACCGCGCTCAGGCTACCTAGCGCCAAAAAAGCGATTCGCCAGCTATACAGCTCTGCAATCGTCGTCATCATCGGAATTCCAACGATCGCCGCGCCAGTCATACCGGCCGCTACCCAGCTAATCGCCCGCCGCTGCTGATCTCCCTGATACAGAGTTCCCGCAATTACAACCGCGATCGGGATTGCAATCGCTCGCGAACCGGCGCCGATGAGCGCGGCTATCAGGAGCAGGGTGTAGCCAGGTGCGAGGCCGATGCCGATCGAGCTCACTACGGCGATGCCCAACCCGATGAGCAGAGCACGTCGATGACCGAATTGATCCGCTATGGGGCCCACGATGAAGCCAAGAAAGGCAGCCAGAAACATCGTGAGTGCCGGGATCTGCCCGAGTAGCGCGACGCTGACGTCGAGGTCTACGGCGATGACGGGGAGGAAGGGACCGAGCGCCATCGCATTGAGCATGCTGGCAAACGTCGTCAGTGTCAGAAGCGGAGCCACCCAGAAACCAGGCTGCGCTTGCACTTTCTCAGGATCAACAGACGAGAGTACTCCCCCCATAACCTTCTCCGCTCTTTACCCAGACGACATCAGCCTGTAGGTCTTTGCGTTGCAGGAATCATCGTAGACAAGACTGGCCCGCCCATAGAGTCTTCACGAACCGCTTCCAGAGGGAGATTTGGCGGAATTGATGTATCAATCATAAGCCTGATTCTGTTTATAAGCAATGCTTGTCCCACTGTTTCAACCACCGGAACATTTCCCCGCAACGCCGATTCTGGTGCTACTGTAGGCAAATCGGCAACACGTTCAGACAGCGAAAGAGGAGCCCCTGATGCTGGCAATCGACGGACATCTCGATCTGGCGATGAATGCGCTCATCCTGGATCGCGACTACAAGGCTTCGATCGACACCATCCGGCAGCACGAAGCCGGGATGACCGAGAAAGGGCGCGGCGTCAATACGGTTTCGCTCCCTGAGCTACGCAAGGCCGAAATCGCGGTCTGTTTCGCCACGGTCATCGCCCGGGTTCAACAGCCCGATAGCCCGCTGAAGGGATATCGCACCCACGAGACCGCCTACTCCCAGTCGATGGGCCAGCTGGCCTGGTATCGCGAGCTTCAGCGCCAGGGTGAGGTTCGACTGCTGCATGATCGTGCCGAACTCGATGCCCACATGGTTGAGTGGGAGGCCGATCCGGAGAACACCCCGATCGGGATCATCCTCTCGATGGAAGGGGCCGATCCGGTCGTCGAGCCAGCCCAGATCCATCACTGGTGGGATGAAGGGCTCCGGGTTATCAGCCTGGCGCACTATGGACCGAGCAAGTACGCCCACGGCACCAGCACGCCCGGGCCGTTGACCGACGCCGGCCGGGAGATCCTCGACGAGATGTCCGGCACCAACATGATTCTCGACGTCAGCCACCTCAACGACGACAGCTTCTGGGAAGCCGTGGAACGCTTCAAAGGCCCGCTCCTGGCCAGTCACTCCAACTGTCGCGAACTCGTTCCCGGTGATCGTCAGTTCACCGACGACATGATCCGGCATCTGATCGAACGGGATGCAGTCATCGGTGCCGTGATGGATTCCTGGATGCTCTACCCGGGATATGTCCGCGGCGAGACCGATCGATCGGTCACCAGCCTGTCGGATGTCGTCGACAACATCGATCACGTCTGCCAGCTCGCTGGCAACGCCAGTCACGCCGCAATCGGCACCGATCTCGACGGCGGCTACGGCACCGAGCAATGCCCGAAAGACCTCGACACCATCGCCGACATCCAGAAGATGACCGGCATGCTCGCTGACCGCGGCTACAGCCAGGCCGACATCGAAAACATTTTTCATGGCAACTGGCTGAGACTGATGCGACGGGTCTGGGGGTAGCTCCCGAGAGTCGGATACCTCGCGCTGCCTGGCAAGACAAATTGAGAACGGGTGCATCCCTATTCACCCGTTCTCACGCTCACTGAACAACTACAGCTACCTTGACACACAGCACCACCGTGTCTACACTGTTCAAATGATTCGTTGAATGATTGAACGGAGGTGCCGGATGGCACATCGCGAGTTCAAGAACCGTCTCTATCAGGAGTTCGCCCGGATCGGGAAAGCGATCGCCAGCCCTCAGCGACTCGAGATTCTCGATCTACTGGCTCAGCGCGATTGGAGTGTTGAGGAACTGGCCAACGAAACCGAGCAATCGATTGCCAACGCGTCGGCACACCTGAAAGTGCTCCGTACTGCGCATCTGGTCACCACCCGACGTGAGGGTTCGTATGTCTTCTATCGATTGGCCGATGACGACGTCTTCCAGCTGTGGCAGACCATCCGCTCGATCGGCGAGACCCAGCTAGCGGAGATCGATCGAATCGTCGATGAGTTCACCGTTGGGCGGGACGACGCACCTTCCATCCAGTCCACCGAGCTTCTTGATCACCTCGATCGTGACGATGTCACGGTCATCGATGTCCGTCCAGCTAACGAGTTCGTATCAGGCCATCTTCCTGGTGCGCGATCGATTCCGATAGACGAACTGCCACAACGGTTGGAAGAGCTGGATCCAGAACGGGAAATCATCGCCTACTGTCGAGGGCCGTATTGCCTCTTCGCTGACGAAGCCGTTGCCCTGCTGCGCCGGAACGGGTTTCGAGCCTGGCGACTGGCCGATGGACTGCCGGACTGGAAGGTAGCCGGTTTCCCTGTCGATCGCCAGCACCCGTGGCAAGAGTCCGAGTAGCGATTACACGGCCCCCGGCATAACCCAGAAGCTTGAGAGTGAATGACACACCCACCTGAACTCGGACTTCGCGCAAACTGGCAGCAATTCTGGCTACTGGTCCTCGTCAACGCCTTTGTCGGATCGATGATCGGGCTGGAACGGACCGTATTGCCGCTGCTGGCTGAAGAGGAATTCGGCATCGCCGCCGCATCGGTGGCTACGTCGTTTATCGTCTCATTCGGCATCGTAAAAGCGCTTGCAAACCTCTTCGCAGGTCGTCTGTCGGACAGAATCGGTCGCAAAGCGATTCTGGTGACCGGATGGGCGTTCGCGCTCCCGGTTCCACTGATCATCATCATGGCGCCATCCTGGTGGTGGATTATCTTCGCCAACGTGCTCCTCGGGGTGAATCAGGGACTGGCCTGGTCCACGACGGTCATCATGAAGATCGACCTGGTTGGCCCCGTGCGTCGCGGGCTGGCAATGGGGCTCAACGAATTCGCCGGATATGCCTCTGTCGGGCTTTCGGCACTGTTTACCGGATGGGTCGCTCAAAACTATGGACTCAGGCCGGAGCCGTTTCTCATCGGTTTTGTGATCGCACTCTCTGGCTTGCTGCTCTCGATTTTTGCGGTACGAGAAACCCGGGACCATGCACGGCAGGAGGCGCTGCTCCACGGAGATAAGGAGGTGGACCAGACTCCATCGTTCCGGGAGATATTTGTCAGAGCTTCCTGGAAAGATCGGAATCTCTTCTCGGCGTCGCAAGCCGGAATGGTGAAGATGTTGAACGACGGACTCGCCTGGGGACTTCTCCCAATCTACTTCGCGATGGCGGGGCTGGCAGTCGGACAGATCGGTGTGATCGCCGCCGTGTACCCGATCGTCTGGGGCGTTGGACAACTGATCACGGGAGCCGCCAGCGACTGGCTCGGCCGCAAATGGTTGATCGTCTCGGGCATGTGGATTCAAGCCGCAGCGATCGCGGGGTTCGTCGTCCTGGATGGGTACGCCGCCTGGATCGTGGCGGCAGGATTCCTCGGCTTCGGCACGGCGATGGTCTACCCAACCCTGCTGGCAGTGGTGGCCGACAACAGTCAGGCATCCTGGCGGGCGAGTGCGGTCGGCGTCTATCGCCTCTGGCGAGATAGCGGCTACGCAGCCGGGGCGTTGATGGTCGGCGTTATGGCCGATGCCTTCAGCATCCCCTGGGCAATCTGGTCCGTGGTAATCGTCACAGCGCTCTCCGGACTTGTCGTTGCCCTGGTTCTTCGAGAACGAATGCCCCCGATTCTGCAAAGCAACCAGCAGGGTCCGGCGCAACGCCGCCCGGCAGAAGGCGAGTAGCCCATGAACGCATCCATCTTCGCAAAAGAAGCTGATCGATACGACACCTGGTACGACTCTCCGGAAGGATCGGCGCTGTTTCAGTCAGAAGTGAGATTGACGATCTTGTTGCCCGCCTCGGGCTGGAAACGATACAGACCCGCCACATTCGAATGGCGATCACGCGGATGCCGTATTTCTCGCAATCAGTGCCCTGCAACCAACCGCATCGAGTTGAAAGCAGGCAGCACTGAGTTCAATTCACCCCCTCCCCACCGTCCGCAACACCGCAACCAGCGCCAGGAGCATGGTGCTCAGCAATAGCACGAACACTGGGACGTAGCTGCCGGTGATGGTGACGATCACTCCGGCAGTGACCGGCGATGCTGCCCGGGCGAAGGTAATGCCGGTGGCAAGTGCGCCACTGATGGCGCCGTAGTTCGTCGAGCCGTAGAGGTCGGCCACGATCGCCGCCCGGGCTGGCGTGATCGCCCCGAACGCCATCCCGAACAGCACCACGAAGATAACCACCCCGGTCCGTGAATCGAGCAGCAAGAGGATCGCCAGACCGAGCGCAATGAACCCGAAGATGATCGCGGCCACGTACTGCCGCTTGATGTACTCGCCGAGCGGGGTAAACAGCAGTCGACCCGGCAACGCCATGATCCCGGCGATGCCTGCCATCGAGGCGGCAAAGGCCGCGCTGAACCCTTCCTGAATCAGAAATGGCACCAGGTGGACGAAGATCGCCAGCGTCGTGAAGTTCGCCAGCACAAACGCGGCAGCCGTCCACCAGAATACGCGCTGTTTCAGGGCATCGCTCAGGGTTAGCGATGGAGCAGCACTCGCGGATGATGAAGCTGCCTCGGAATCAGCCTGAGGCTCTTCCCGATCACCATCAGGACGTTCGCCGATGTCTTCCGGGCTCTTTCGCAGCACGAAGGCGTGGATCGGAATCGTGCCGATCGCCATCAATCCGGCCATGACCCAGAGTGCAGTGCGCCAGTCGTAGCTCACCACCAGCCAGCCGGCAAGCGGGATGTAGATCACGCTGGCGAATCCGGCCACGAAGGTGAGCATCGTCAACGCTCTTGAACGGAACCGGTGAAACCAGCGGGCGACGATCACGAAAGCTGGCTCGTAGAGCGTGACCGACATCGCCAGGCCGATCCCGGCCCAGATCAGGTAGAAGCCGAACACGCTGTCGACCATCGCCCAGCCAGCCACCAGCAACGTCGCCAGGATCGAGCCGAGGGTCATCATCAGCCGTGGACCGTAGCGATCGAGCCAGCGGCCGACGGGCAACGCGGCGATCCCGCTCACCAGTAGCGCCAGTGAGTAAGCACCGGTCAACGTGGCTGTCGACCAGCCCAGCTCCCGTTGCATCGGATCGAGGAAGACGGTGAAGGCGTAGTAGAGGACACCCCAGGAGGTTATCTGGGCGATCGCCACCGCAAAGAGCATCGGCCAGCCGTAGTAGCCGGATCGGAATCGATCGATCACCTGTTGACGTTCCCTCACCACTCCCGGGTCATTACCACGCCTCGACTCTAACCCAGCACCGACAAAACAGGAACAGCTTCTGCGCTGTATGAACGAGAAATGCACGACGACGAACCAGTTACCGGTGGGGAGGACGCGCCGATGAATGAGAACCCGCAAACACCCGGACGTGAAGAGGAGGAGCGCGAGCGGTGGGAACTGCTCCGTGAAATCAACGAATTTACCGAGGGCCCGCTCGTGGTTCTCTCGTTCATCTGGGTCGGACTGCTGATTCTGGAACTGGCCAACGGGCTGACCGGATTTCTCCCAACTCTCGTGCTGGTCATCTGGGGGCTGTTCATCCTCGATTTTCTGATCGAGTTCATCATCGCGCCCCGCAAGCTCGTCTATCTCCGGAATAGCTGGTTGACGATGATCGCGCTGGTGGTTCCCGCCTTCCGAATCCTCAGGATCTTCCCGGCCCTGCGTCTGCTGCGGGCCACCCGGTTCATCCGGTCGGCCAATCTGGTCCGTCTCCTCACCTCTACCAATCGCGGTCTGCGGGCAATGCGGCTTGCACTCGGACGCCGCGGCTTCGGCTACGTGATTCTGGCAACCATCATGATCCTCTTTCTGGGAGCTGGCGGGATTCTGCAGTTCGAGAGTTCCAGTGCGCTCCAGCGGGCTGGCTATGAGGACACCACCGGTATCGAGCATTACGGCGATGCCGTCTGGTACACCGCGATGATCATCACCACCTTCGGCTCGGACTACTGGCCGCAATCCGCCGAGGGCCGGGCCCTCACCGTGATCCTGTCGATCTACTCGGTAGCGATCTTCGGGTACATCACCGCAACCATCGCCAGCGTGTTCATCTCCAGTGACAACGCCGCCCGTGAGAAAGAAGGCCGGAGTAGGCGGCGTCCATGGTCCCCGGCACTGCGAAGATCGTGATCCTGAAGAAGCGGCGAAAGACGTCGCGTGATCAGCCCTGTTTGCATCGGCTGATAGCATTCATGACCTATGATGCCGCATCGGTATAGATTGGTTGTTTATTGCTTTTTCGGAATATCGTGACATTGAGCGTCAT
>REEK01000135.1 GCA_007695115.1 Sphaerobacteraceae bacterium | reverse complement strand
CTGCACCATGATCACCAGATGTTTCGGCGGGTGTTCGGCTTCGAGTAGATGCTGGATGGCAGCCGTGGCGATCGAATAGGGGAGGTTTGCCACGACAACGTAGTCACCGCTGGACATGAGTTGCGAGACGTCAGTCTCCAGAATGTCACCCTGAATGATCCTGGCTCGATTCTCGAAGTGATGCTGGAGACGAGTGGCGAGGCGCTGGTCCAGTTCGACCGCGGTTACCGTACCGGCATTCCGGACCAACTCTTCTGTGAGGATACCCAGTCCTGGCCCGATTTCCAGCACATCGGTCTGCTCATCGATGCCGGCAACGCTGACGATCCGGCGAACGATCTTGCGATCATGCAGGAAATTCTGGCCCAGTGCCTTGGATGGGGCGACTTCGAGCTCACGAAGAAGCTCCCGCCAGGACGGATCCTTCCGGAATTCTGCAAGCGCTTCGCCCGGATCATCGCTCGACACTGGTGTAACTATCCCCGAATCTTCAGTCCGCTACCGGCACCGACTCGTCCGATCTCCCAGAGCGGCTCTCCCATGGCCTGAAACGCGGTCTTCAGCGACTCGGCTCGCATGTCAGATGCGGTGAGCAACAGACCGCCCGAGGTTTCGGGATCGAACAGCAGATCTGCAAGAACGGTTGGCAGCTTGTCGTCGAGAACCAGGCCTCCGGAATCCGGGTGCGAGTAGTACTCGCGGTTCCGGTTGGCTCCACCCGGAAGGCGACCTTCGCTGGCGTATCGTTCTGCGCCGTCGAGGAGGGGAATGTTCCGGGCATCGAGAACCAGCTGAACATCGCTCTTCAGAGCCATCTCCATCGCATGACCGATCAGCCCATAGCCGGTGATGTCGGTGCATCCGTTGACGCCACTCGATTGCGACAGCCGTGCCGCCGCCATGTTGAGCTTGGTCATCGACGCGATTGCCGAATCGAGATGGACGGAATCACAGGCTCGTTGCTTGTTGGCGGTGGTGATCACTCCGGTACCGATTGGCTTGGTCAGGAAAACGCGGTCTCCGGGTTTGGCGCCCGCTTTGGTCAGAATCTTGTCTGGATTCACCATACCGGTGACGACCAGTCCGTACTTTGGCTCGTCATCGGTGACGGTATGCCCGCCGGCGATCACCGCGTTTGCCTCTGCCAACTTGTCGGCGCCACCTTCGAAGATCTTCGAAAGGATTTCCAGTGGCAGCTTTTCCGGCCAGGCCGCGATATTCAGGGCAAACAGAATCTCTCCACCCATGGCGTAGACGTCGCTCATCGAGTTGGCAGCGGCAACCGCGCCATAGATGTATGGATCATCGACGACCGGTGGAAAAAAATCGACAGTCTGAATAATCGCCTGTTTGTCGTTCAGGCGATAGACGGCCGCATCGTCGCTCGTTTGCAGACCGACGATGAGATTTGGATCGTGTCGCTGGGTGAGTGGCTGCAGTACCTGCGCCAGGGCCTCAGGCCCGAGTTTAGATGCTCAGCCAGCGCAAGCAGCGAGCTCTGTCAGCCGGATTTCATCACGCGATTGCATAGAGAGTCGTTTCCAATCTTCGTCGGCGATCTGTGACGTCTCCTCAGTGAATGACGCCTGAATTGACGATACTACTCCGAGCGTGGTGCGAACAACATAATGCAGACGCCGATGAGGCAGAGCCCGGCACCGATGAAGTCCCAGCGATCGGGTTTCCATCGGTCGAAGGCCATGCCCCAGGCGAAAGCCATAATCAGAAACATTGCTCCATAGGCGGCGTAGATGCGCCCGAAGCTCGTGTCTTCCTGGAAGGTATGAATGATCCCATAGCCAATGAGAACGCCTGCCCCGAGAAGACCGAACGGCCACGGGCGATCTACTCGCAACCACTGCCAGATGAGCCAGCCGCCGCCGATCTCGGCGAGACCAGCGGCAGCGAAGAGCAACAGTGTCCGGCTAACTTCCCAGAACAGAGTGCCTCCTCGGTGGATTCGCCAATCAGGAGAATGCGGCCTGCATACGCTTGACCGACTCCTCAACCAGTGCATCCGAATTAGCGAAGCTCATCCGGATGTGATTGGACGACGCATCTCCGAAGGCGATGCCCGGTGTGACGCCAACTCGGGCCTCATCGATCAGGATTCTGGCGACCTCGCTGCCGTCCTTACCCGTGCCACTGACATCGGCAAGGGCGTAGAAAGCGCCTTCTGGCATCGGACAATGGAAGCCGGGGATCTGATTCAGGCCGTGGACGATCATGTGTCGCCGGCGATCCCACGCTTCGACCATCTCATCGATGAACTGCTGGGGACCATTGAGTGCCGCCACGGCGCCACGCTGGGCGAACGATGTGGCACAGGTGACGGAGTGGCTATGAATCTTCATGACCTGCTTGATGATGTCCACTGGTCCAGCCACGTACCCCAGGCGCCAGCCTGTCATTGCGTAGGCTTTGGAGAATCCGTTGTGGGTCAGCGTGCGCTCGGCCATGCCGGGCTGGGCGGCGATGCTGATATGAACGTTGCCGTCGTAGACGATCTTTTCGTAGATCTCGTCTGAGAAGACGATGACGTCGTGGTCTCGTGCCGCTGAGCAGACCGCATCGACTTCGTCCTCCGTCAGGACCCGGCCGCTCGGGTTGTTCGGGCTGTTGACGATCATCAAGCGGGTTTTCGGAGTGATGTGTTGCTCGATCGCTTCCCGGGTGATCCGGTAGTTGTCGGCGGCATCGAGCCCGACATGAACCGTGTTGGCGCCAGCAATCGTTGCCATCGGCTCATAGGAGACCCAGCCCGGGTCGAACGTGAGAACGTCGTCACCGGGGCCGACTAGCGCCAGGACCGACGAGATGAGCGCTGACTTCCCACCGGGCGTGACGATGATTCCGTTCGCCTCGACATCGATACCGTTGTCGGCCTTGAGTTTTCTGACGATGGCCTGGCGAAGCTCAGGAATGCCGGCACTGGCCACATAGTGGGTATCACCGGCGAACAACGCTTCCGAGGCGGCCTCGCAAATGTGTTTCGGAGTCGCGAAATCCGGATCACCACCCCCCAGATCGATCACGTCGTGACCCTGCTGCTGAAGTTCACGGACTTTGTCTGACACCGCAATCGTTGGTGATGGCTGCAGATTTCCAATACGTTCGGCAAATTGGTACGACACAGAACCTCCTGTTTCACCCGGCACGAATATCACTGAATGGCCGCACACGCGGCATGCTTTTGCGGGCATTATGCCCGAGTCTGAGCGATTCGACACGGGCAAAGCAGGGGTCAGGAGGCGAATATGGGAGTCAGACACAGAAAGAGATAGCAAGAATCCCTTGCATCGCGGCGGAATCTTGGCTAAGATAGCACCGTTAGCACTCAAACAGTGAGAGTGCTAATTGGAATCGTGGTAAGGGCGGCGGCGATCCAACCAACGCCGCATTAAGTACACAGGAGGTCCAGAAGGATGTCAACCGTTAACACCAACCTCAGGCCGCTCGGCGACCGGGTGGTTGTACGCCCCGTCGAGCAGGAAGAAGTCACGGCCAGCGGCATTGTGCTGCCAGACACGGCCAAAGAGAAGCCACAGCGTGGCGAGATCATCGCAGTCGGCCCGGGTCGCCTGTCCGAAGACGGCAGTCGTCTTCCGATGGACGTCAAGGACGGCGAGCAGGTGCTGTTTGCCAAGTATGCAGGCACCGAAGTCAAAGTCGGCGACGATGAGTTCCTGGTCATCAGCGAAAAAGACATTCTGGCCGTCGTCTCCTAAACCAGGACGCGCCTGAACGTCGATGTATCGGTATCTGAACTAGATGAGTTGTCCCACACGGGAACAACAGAAGGGTTGCAAACATGGCGAAAATGATCGAATTCGATGAGGCAGCACGTAGGTCTCTGAAACGCGGTATCGACACCCTGGCCGACGCCGTCAAGACCACGCTCGGTCCCAAGGGCCGCAACGTGGCGATCGACAAGAAGTTCGGCGCCCCGACTGTCACGCACGACGGTGTGACCGTTGCCAAGGAAATCGAACTGGAAGACCCGTTCGAGAACATGGGTGCTCAGCTTCTGAAGGAAGCCGCAACCAAGACCAACGATACCGCCGGTGACGGCACCAGTACCGCCACGGTTCTGGCCCAGGCTATCGTTCACGAAGGCCTCCGCAACGTCGCTGCAGGTGCCAACCCGATGCAGCTGAAGCATGGCATCGAAAAGGGCAGCAAGCTCGTCGTCCAGAAGCTGAAGGACATGGCAATCCAGGTCCGCGGCAAGGAAGACATTGCCCACGTCGCCGGTATCTCGGCTGCCGATGAAGAAATCGGTAACCTGATTGCTGACGTCATGGAGAAGGTCGGCAAAGACGGTGTCGTCACCGTTGAAGAGTCACGCGGACTCGAGTTCGAGGTCGAGTACACCGAGGGTATGCAGATCGATCGTGGCTACTCCTCACCGTACTTCGTCACCAACACCGAGCGCATGGAAGCCGAACTGGACGAGCCGTTCATTCTGATCACTGACAAGAAGATCACGGCTGTTCAGGAAATTCTTCCGGTCCTCGAGAAGGCGATGCAGGTCACCAAGAACTTCGTGATCATCGCCGAGGACATCGAAGGCGAAGCACTGGCAACTCTGGTTGTCAACAAGCTCCGCGGCACGGTCAACGCTCTGGCCCTGAAGGCTCCGGGCTTCGGCGACCGCCGCAAGGAAATGCTCCGCGACATCGCGATCCTCACTGGCGGTACCGTGATCTCGGAAGAGGTCGGCCGCAAGCTGGATAGCGCGACTGTTCAGGATCTGGGTCGTGCTCGCCGCGTCGTGGCGACCAAGGACGACACCACGATCGTCGAGGGCTACGGCGAGGAAGATCAGATCAAGGCTCGCATCGACCAGATCAAGGCCCAGACCGAGAGCACCACGAGCGATTTCGACCGCGAGAAGCTGCAGGAACGTCAGGCCAAGCTGGCCGGCGGTGTGGCAGTCATCAAGGTCGGCGCCGCAACCGAGACCGAGCTCAAAGAGAAGAAGCACCGTGTTGAGGACGCCCTCAGCGCTGCCCGTGCCGGTGTCGAAGAAGGCATGGTTCCGGGTGGTGGCGTTGCGCTGATCAACACAACCTCGGTCTTCGATAGCATTGAGGAGCAGGGTGACGTCCGCACCGGTATGTTGATCGTCAAGCGCGCACTCGAAGAGCCGCTCCGCGGTATCGTCGAGAACGCTGGCGAAGACGGTGCTGTTGTGGTCGAGACGGTTCGCCGCCTCCAGAAGGACCAGAACACGCCAACCATGGGCTTCGAAGTCATCCGCAACGAGTATGGCGACATGGTTGAGTGGGGCGTTATCGACCCCGTGAAGGTTACCCGCTCGGCAGTCGAGAACGCTGCATCTATCGCAGCGATGATTCTCACAACCGAAGCGCTGATCACCGACAAGCCGGAAGAAGCCGGCGCTGGCGGTGGCATGCCGGGTATGCCAGGCGGTATGGACTACTAGTCCGATCGCTCCAGATCCCGCACGCATTCGAGAACCTCGTCCCTCGTGGGCGGGGTTCTCCTCGTTATTGCCGTATAATCTGCCGGGAACGCGCACGGGAGTTGAGAAGAGTATGCGGTGACGAACGGGCCGACAATCCTCTACGCTGGTACCTATGAGCGCACCTATCCCCGCAATCAGCAACTTATCCGACTGCTCCGCCGGTCCGGGTGCAACGTCATCGAAATCCACGAGCCATTCTGGGAGAAGATGCAGGACAAGTCCCGAAGTTTCCGGGGAGTGACTGCAATCGTCTTCGCGGTGCTCAGCCTCTACCTGGCGCAAGTCCGACTGATCTGCCGAGTTATCGCGAATATGCGGGGCTGTCAGGCGCTAATGATTGGCTACATCGGGCAGATCGATATGTTGACTATCGGGGTTCTCGGACGTCTGTCTGGGCGACCGGTAATCTTCAATCCGCTGGTCACGCTGACGGACACCGTTGTCGAAGATCGAAGGCTGGTCGGTGAGGATTCAATGATCGCCCGACTGATCTGGCTGGTCGACTGGCTGACGATGCGTGTTTCCACGCAGGTCATCACCGACACCCAGGCGAATGCGGAATACCTTACCGAGACGTTCAACCTCTCGCGAAACCGGATCAGCGTGCTGCACGTTGGAGCAGATGAGGCGGTCTTTCGAGACGCCTATCGCGTGCGCAGTGACCGAGCGGCCATCGACGTTCTGTTCTACGGCAAGATGATTCCGCTTCATGGGATCGAGACGATCCTGACCGCGATTCGACAACTCCACGCATCCGCTCCGCAACGATTCAGGTTCGAGATCATTGGCTCCGGGCAGCATAGAGATCATGTCCTGGAATTCATCGAGTCCAGCCCTGAATGTCAGATTACCTATCGACCGTGGGTTGCCTATCGTCGTCTGGCGCAGCGAATCGCCAATGCTGACGTAGTTCTCGGAATCTTCGGTGTTGGGACCAAGGCCTCCCGCGTGGTACCAAACAAGGTCTTTCAAGCGATGGCGGTTGGCGCCCCGATTATCACCCGCGATTCACCGGCGATCCGGGAAGTGCTGGACGATCAGTCTGCGCTCCTCATTCCACCAGGCGACTCAGATGCTCTCTGTAGCGCTCTGCAGCGCATCGAAGGCCCGGAATACCGTGAGCAGCTTGGACGAGGCGCCAGAGAGGCATTCGAGCGTTATGGGATTGATGGCGCGCTGCTCCAGCATGTTAACGAGATGCTGGCAGATCAGGGATTGACGGGACATGGCTCGTGAGTGAGAACTCCAGCGCTGGTCATCGGTCACGACGCCTGCTCCGGGTTGTCGTCCAGTGGCTGATACCGTTGGCGATTCTGATCGCGTTCGTGCTCTCCGGCCATTTTGGAGATGCTGTCTCGACGCTGGGTGATGTGCATCCCGGCTGGGCAGCCGCGCTGGTAGTCGTCGGGATCGCGCTTCCCCTCTCGCACGCCTGGCGCTGGTGCTTTCTGCTTCGGCGTGTTGGAGAACGGATGCGGCTCGCCACCTCGGCCCGGATGACAGCACTGGCATCGTTGCTCAATTATGCGGCCCCCGGCTTCCTGGGTGCGCCTGCCAAGGCGATTTTCGCGCGGAATGACAACGGGATCCCGGTCAGTCGCTCATTGCCAACCCTTGTGGCTGAGCAGACGCTGGATGCGCTGCTGCTCCTGATCGCTGCGGCGGTCGCGATTCTCTTTGCAGGTCCGGTCCTGATTCCGGCACTGCTCGATCTGATCACCTTCGAGCGCTCCCTCTACACAGTGATGGTCGTAATCGCGGGTGCGTTTGCGGTGGCGGTCGGCTGGGTGGTCGTCCGGCGATTGCTGCCGGCGTTTTCTGAATCGCTCGGTGCGTCGCTCAGATTGCTGGTCCAGGGACGTGACGATCTGCTTCCAATATCCGTGCTGACGCTTTCTCGCTGGCTTCTCGATATGCTTGCCGTCGGAATCGCTTCCATCGCGGTCGGACTGCGACTGAACATCGTCGAGGTGCTCTTGATAGCCAATCTCTCACTGCTGGCCGGGCTTATTGCGCCGGTTCCCGGCGGACTGGGCGTTCGTGAAGCAGTTATGGCTGCTCTGGCAGGTGTACTGGGGATATCCGTGCCGGCGATTCTGGCACTTTCGGTATTACATCGAGCCGGCCTGGGCATTGGATTGCCGGTCGTTTTCGGGTGGGCCAGAGTCCGTGAGTGGAGGGGCGGATGAGCGAACGCTGGGTTTCGATCCGCACCCGACTTTCCGAGATCTGGGCTTCGCCCGTCAATCGCTGGCTGATTCTGATCTGGATCGCCGCGATCCTGATACGTGTCGGACTGGCCCCATTTGCTGCGCATATGGATCTCTACTCGATCTACTCGCGCGCGGCTGAAGCAGCTTACGGTGGAGAGTGGCTCGGCTGGGGCAGCCAGATCGTCATTCAATCGATCCACAACGTCTGGCTCTGGGTACTGACACCGGTATTGCCGGGTGCCGACCAGATCTGGTCCCAGACCGCCGGTGTCTTCGGGGTTGGGGTACAGGAGCACGAGTTCGAGCGCTTTCTCGGCTATGAGTACCTCAGTCGCCTGCTGTTCCTTCTGAAGGTGCCGTATATCGCGGCAGATCTCATTGCTGGAGTGCTATTGATGCGGCTGGTTTCCCCGGAACGTCGGGTGATGGTCGCCGCGCTCTGGCTGCTCAATCCTCTCGTCATCTACACCACGGTGCTGTTCGCCCGGCACGACTCGATGGCGATCGCGATCATGCTTGGTGGTGTCGTTCTCGCAACCGCCGGAAAGCGGTATCTCGGCCTCGGACTGCTCCTGTTCTCGGCGGTCATGCGGTTTTTCCCGGTGCTGATTGCGCCATTTTTCCTGATCGCCTACCGCAGATCCAGACGAGAGCTCATCTACCTGGCGTCGATTCTAGCCGGGGGATGGGTCCTGCTGGATGGGATCGTCTGGGCGTTGACGGTCGAGAGTCCGACCCTGACGCTCCTCAATCGATACCCGCACGTCAGCTATCTCTTCGAGATGTCGATCCCGCTATACCGTTTCCCATTTGGTCAGACACTGGAACTGTTCATGTTCCCGCTGGTTTATCTGCTGGTGCTGTTCTGGTACTACGAGCGAAGCCCGGAGGGAACGCGAGACCTGATTCCCGCGGCGACGGCTGTCTACAGTCTCGTCTTCGCGCTGACGTTCTTCCATCCGCAGTACGCGATCTGGCTGGTTCCGTTCATGGCGCTGGCAGTCGCACGGTATCCGACTCTGCTCCCACTGCACATCGTGCAGATCGTGCTATTGCTCCTGCATACGCTGCAGTGGGGCTCAGCCACCACGACGGAGCTATTCCTGCCGCTGAGTGTCGAGGCAGTGTCGATGCTGCCGGATCCGCGAAATGTGATCGCGGCTCAGATGCCGCTCGATCTGTTCTTTGCTATCGTCAGGACCGCGTTGGCAGCTGTTTCGATCTGGATCGCCTGGCGGCTGATGACCAATAGCTACGCTGAGCCGGAGCCCAATCAGCCGATCGAGAAGACGCTTCGCCACGAAGGGACCGGCCCATGAGGCGACAGACACTGCTGGCCATGTTGATAATCCTGGGTGCGTTCACGCTGGCGGGTTGCTCGGTCAGTACCTCACTGGTCCCGGCGATGTCCGAAGAAGATGGCCGGTTCGGGTTCGACACGCAAGTTCGGCAACCGTTCTATTCGGAGGCCGATGGCCTCCACAAACTGACGATACGCTTCTATCCAGAGGGGTTTCCTGGTTCGCAGGTTCCGGTGGATGCCTCTCAAGGTTCCGCCATTGTGCTCGATACGCCCCGGACCAGGATCCGAGATTCCCAGAGCCCGCCTTTCATGAGTGGCCTGAACATCAGGAATGGCTGCCGGAGCTCATCGAAGATGTGCGCTACGAGCAGACGTTCTGCAGTCCATATCCGGACCTCAATGGAATCGAACTTCGGGTGGCGACGTTCGGAGCAGACCTGAGCCCGGGAACCGGGGTGCTGCAGCCGTTCGACACCGTGGAAGTTCTCGAGCTGCCGGAAGTAGGTCAGCACGCTGGCTTCATCCCCGGCGGGTCCGAGGTTGAGGTCGTTGCGGCGACCGAGGGCTGGGCACGAGTCGAGTTCAACGACGATCAGGCCGGATGGATCAGGTTCGAGAACTTCGCGGAGCTTCCGGATGCTCACCGCACGAACGACAAAGATGTCGTGCTCGAGCTCTATGAGCAGGATGGAGATGAGCCGATACGGCAGTCCGTGGTCAATGCCGCTGATATGTACGACATCAGCCATGTGACGTTCGATTTCGATCGCTACGAAGATGCGCTGGATCAGTGCTTCAGGTTTGTGGTGACCTCTCCAGATTCATCGCCGGGTAACGCCATCACCCTTCGTTTTGATCCCGATTCCCCCTACCAGGACGGGCAGGCTATCCTGAACGGCGATCCAGTGGACGGCGATATCGTCTTCAGCCCGCTCTACGACCTGCAGGAACCGCTCTATCGCGGATTCCTGGATGACTACGAGTGGGCAGCACCGCTGGATGCCTTCGAGGCGAGGTTCGATCCGATCGAAAACACTGCCGATCGGTACCTGGAAGTCCGTGTCGAAACGGGCAACGTCCCGATCAACATTCCGTGGTCGCGAAACCGTCCACCGGGCCAGAGACCACTGGCGGTCGAAGGGATGCCGGAGGCACCGCAGGGCGGTCTGATATTCAATGCAGCGTTTCATCAGGATGTCCCGCTGGGCGAGGTCTCACGTATCTTTGGACGCGATCTACTCTCCCGGGCCCGGATGGATCAGCTGTTTTTCGGCGGCCTCGGCTTGCTCCTGCTCGGTACGGCGCTCGGTGGAGTGGTGATCTGGCGTAAGGCAGGGCAGAATGGTCGTTGATCGCTCGACGCGGCGCTGCCTGCTCTGTGGGACGTCGTTCACCGGGAGAGCGTTCGTTTGTCGTCCCTGTGCCGATCGATACCGACAGGGCCGCATTCCCGATGAGGTACTTCGAAGATTCTATTCTCAGGTCGATATCGAATACCCGGAGTGGGCCAACACGTACGGCAACTACAATCCGCCGAGAGCGCTGATGAACTGGCTCGATCGAGTCGATCGTTCAGCCAGGATCCTCGAGATCGGAGCTGGAGGAGGGTTTCTGCTCGAGGAACTCGGGGAGCGTGGATTTGCTGATCTCACTGGGAGCGATATCACCGTCACGGCGCTGGCAGAGATGTCGCAGCGTGCCCATATCTTCCGGGTTGTTGCCGCAGATGCCGAATCACTGCCGTTTGCCAGCGGGAGCTTCGACGTCGTGATCAGCAGTGATGTGATCGAGCACGTTACCCGGCCCTACCAGCATCTCGCGGAGGTACAACGAATTCTGGCTCAGGGCGGTCTGTACTTGATCAAGACGCCGAATCGCCGCCCGGCTGAGCTTTACTACCGGGCTCGGGATCTTTATGATCATCACATCTGGCACCCGTCCATGTTTACGCCAGGTGAACTGAGCAGTGCACTGGCGGCAACCGGATTCAGCGCTGAATATCTGTCGGTTAGCGACCTCACGGCTGCCCAGCTGCGGAAGATACCGACCCGGCCCGCACGCGCGCTGGCTGAAAAGTTCCCGATCTCCCGACTACCGGTTTCATTGCATCCACACCTCGAAGTGGTAGCGACTCGACTCCCCTGAGAACGAAACAGGCTGAATTGGTGTTAAACTCAATCTGAGGGAATGCCAGATAGCGACAACGCACGATGGTGTGCAATCGCACGGAGAGGATACCTGATGAGTAAATCAGACAAGCCGACTGTTCGCGAAGTGGCGATGGGATCCAACGGAATGGTGACAACTGCCCATCCGCTCGCCACTGCCGCTGGGATCGACGTACTGCAGCGTGGTGGGAACGCAATGGATGCGGCGGTCGCTGCGGCTCTGACCACTGGAGTTGTACTTCCAGCGATGTGCGGGCTCGGAGGGGATGTATTTCTCATTCACTATGACGCCGCATCGGGCAAGGTGTCGTCGCTCAATGGTTCCGGGGTCGCCCCGGCGCAGGCAACTCGTGAGTTCTTCATGAACAAGGGCTACGAGAAGATGCCGCTGTTTGGCCCGATGGCCCCAGCTATCCCGGGCGCAGTTCACGCCTATTTCACTGCGTTGGAACAGTTTGGATCGATTGCGCCGCGAACCCTCTTCCGATCAGCAATCCGGTACGCCGGTGAGGGCTTCGCGCTGACCCATCGTGGAGCACAGATCATCGCCGACAACGCTGACGTGCTGGCCGAGTATGAGTCCACGGCGAACGTATTCCTGCCCAACGGAAAGCCTCCGAAGGCGGGCCAGATGTTCCAGCAGCCTGACCTTGCACGCTCGTTGCACGCTATCGCCGAGGGTGGCCCGGATGTCTTCTACAAAGGCGAAATTGCGAAAGAGATCGACCGGCACATGCGGGAGGTCGGGGGAATTATCACCGCCGATGATCTTTCATCGCACGAGTCTGAGCTGATCGATCCAATTGCCACGGACTACCGCGGATTCAAGATCTATCAGACCAACCTGCCAACAAACGGTCTGATTCATCTGGAAGAGATGAACATTCTGGCCCACAGTGAGCTGCCACGGATGGCTCACAACAGCGCCAACGCGCTTCACCTGATGGTCGAAGCCAAGAAGCGCGCGTTCGCAGACCGCATCGCCTACGCTGGCGACCCGCGATACGTCGATGTTCCAATGGATCAGTTGCTGAGTTCCGAGTTTGCCAAGGATCGGTATGAGACGATCGATATGAAACAAGCCAGTGATGAGTTCGTGGCTGGCAAGCTTGGCGAGGCAGTTGGCGATACGACGTACCTCTGTGTGGTTGATCGTGATGGAAACGCAGTTTCGTTCATCCATAGCATTTCCCACGGATTCGGCAGCCGGGTGGTTGCAGGAAATACCGGGATCCTCCTGAATAATCGCCTCGGGCGTGGGTTCACACTGGATGCGGATCACCCGAATGTGATCGAGCCCGGCAAGCGAACGATGAGCACGCTGAACTGCTATCTGGTTACCGAGAACGGCCGCTTGCGCTGGGTTGGTGGAACACCGGGCGGCGACCTTCAGCCTCAAGTGAACATGCAGACGCTGACGAACCTGATTGATTTCGGGATGAACGTCCAGCAGGCTGCTGAGGCGCCGCGCTGGTCCAGCTTCCCTGGCACTGACCCGGGAACGCTGCCGAACGCGTTCAAGCTCCGAATTGAGGATCGCGTTGACAAGCGTGTGATCAACGAGCTCAAGAAGCGAGGCCACGAGGTCGAGGTTCTTGGACCCTGGGATGGCGGCGGCCAGGTTCAGCTAATCGAGGTCAATCCTGAGAACGGCGTACTAATGGGCGCGTCCGATCCGCGGACCGAGGGTGTGTCAATCGGTATCTAGCCGGTTGCTGGCCTCGTAGCCAGAAAAAACAAAGCAAGAGAAAGCCCCGGCAATTGCAATTACCGGGGCTTTCTGGTAGCGCATACGGGATTCGAACCCGTGATCTCCGCCTTGAGAGGGCGGTGTCCTAGGCCGCTAGACGAATGCGCCACACGGCTTGCGTACATCTGAAATTCTACCGAAACTCGCCGGGGGGTGTCAAGACACTAAACCATCGCCCTTGAGATCTTTCAGGCTCATAATCAACGTTTTCTCGCGATTAGCCGGATGCGGCCTGAGCGCTGAAACAACGCCGCGCCCAGGCTGACCGGTGTCAGTGCCAGCGCTAGCGCTGGGTGGAGTATTCCGAGTGTGCGATCGACCGTCGGATTGTCGAATCGGTCAGCCGCCCAGAGCCGCAACCCCCACGACCATTCGATCGCATGCTTCTCGTGAACGATCTGCTCCGGTGACAGCGCCGTCTTGCCCAGCAGCCGGTGCAAAGTCGAGGGCGAAAACGCGTAGAGATGTCGCGGGACGTCCCACCCCATCCAGTACCGGCCGAGCCACCTTGCTGCCCAGGATCGCGCGTTCGGCACCCAGATAATCACGACGCCCCCGGGTTTCAGGATCCGCTCAACTTCCTGCAATGTCTTTGTTGGTGAGGGCAGATGCTCGAGCACGTGAGATAGCAGAACTGAATCGAACGATTCGTCCGGAAATTGGACCTGCTCCAGGGTGCCAGTTCGAACATCGAGATTTCGATCATCCCGGGCAATTCGAGCCGCGCGGGAGGATGGCTCTACTCCGGTGACGTGGGCGTTTCCGGATTGACGAACCTGTTCGAGCAGTTCTCCAGTTCCGCATCCGATATCCAGCACTCGCTTCGGGTATTGAAAGTGGGTCGAGAGCTCCTGCACAGAGCGCCGGTGAAGCCAGTTTCGGGCGAGCTCGCCGAGTCGGGATCTGGTGAACGGGGCGTAACTGTCCGGGTAGTATCGATGCAGATCCCACTGATATGGGCGAGGATTCAGATAGATCAGGTCGCAGCTCCGGCAGCGCGCCAGACGATAGACCTGCTGGCTGGTGCCGGACATCGTGTCGCGAAGCGTCAGCCAGGTCTGCTGCTTGCTGGCTCCGCAGAGATCGCACGGTACTGCCTGGAGCGGGGTACCGCCCGGACCACTAGTCACGGCTGGATTCGCCTTCATCCCAGCCCCGCGGCCGCAAATGCCGACGGACTGAGTATCCGGTGCTGCGGTCAGTGGTACTGGCGATCATCTCCGCCAGAAGCCCGAAGACGAGGAATTGCCCACCGATAATCATGAGCAGAACCCCAAGTGTCAGCAAAGGGCGGGTTCCGATTGGCTGGCCGAGGAACCAGAGGACTGCCAGGTACGAATTGATAAGCAGCCCGAGCATGAACGTAGAGACGCCAAACCAACCGAAGAAGTGCAGAGGACGCAGGGTGTACTGGGTCAGAAAAAGCACCGTGATCAGGTCGAAGAATCCCCGGGCGAAGCGAGTTCCACCGAATTTGGAATGACCGTAGCGCCGACTTCGGTGCCGGACTTTGGCTTCGGCGACCCGGAATCCCCGATTGTGCGCCAGAACCGGGATGTACCGGTGCAGTTCTCCATAGAGGGGGATCTCGCGCGTAACTTCAGCCCGGTAGACCTTGAACCCGCAATTGAAATCGTGGATCGTCATCCCGGTCAGTCTGCGGACGACTGCGTTGAACACGCCAGATGGAATTCGCTTGCTGAACGGATCGTTTCGTGGATACTTCCAGCCACTCACGAGATCGGTATCTTCATCGAGTTGTTGCAGCAGCTTGGGAATCTCGGCCGGAACATCCTGCAGGTCACCATCCATCGTCACGATGACCTCACCGCGGGCCGCATCGAACCCGGCACTAAGCGCCGCAGATTTTCCGAAATTCTTGCGGAACTCGATCACCCGCAGGGCGGGATCGTTGGCATGGAGTGTCCTGAGCACAGACGGAGTGCGGTCTGTACTGCCGTCATCAATATAGATAACCTCGAACGGTCTTCCGAGTGCCTTGAGGACGTCATGAATCTCTTCGTGCAGAACAGGTATCGATTCGGCCTCGTTCAGGACCGGAATGACCACGGATATGTACGGGGTGATGGGATGATCATCGACTGTACCCTCTGGAGTAACAGCCTCGGTCGAATCGATGATTTCTTTCTGATCGGTAACCGTCATGGGGTCTGGTCCTGCCCGAATTCACTGGGACGTATCGTTACAGCATGACAGCGCACGTGGCGCATGGCTGGATGAGCGTCCGGGATATCGCCGGAAACGCTCATGGAGTGTAGCATGTGTCCGAACGGCTAACCGAATCGGGAAGGACGCAGAGTGAGCCTCACATGGGATGCGATCATCATCAACTATAACGGCGAGATCTTCCTTGATCCCTGTATCCGGGCGCTTCTCCGAAATGCAATTCCGCCAGCAAGGATCATCGTGGTGGATAACGCGTCGTCGGATGAGTCCACCAAGGAGCTCGCCGGGTGGCCGGAGGTCGAACTCCTGGCACTGCCTGAAAACCGGGGCTATGCTGGTGGCGCTAACGCTGGAGGCGAGACGAGCGATGCCGATCTGATGGTGTTCCTCAATCCAGACGTCGAGCTGGTTGGATCGTTCGGGCGTGACCTTGGGCAGATTTTTTCAACGGATCCCAACCTCGGAATCGCCGGGGCGAAGCTTCTCTTTCCTGATTCCTCAAAGATCCAGCACGCTGGTGGGATCGTGCATTTCCCAGTGTTGACCACGTCGCACGCAGGCGAAGGTCAGGTAGACGAGGGTCAGTTCAACACTTCGAAAGACGTGGACTACGTCACCGGTGCGGCGCTGGCGGTTCGTCGAGTCGCATTTGACGCGATCGACGGGTTCGATGAATCCTATGCTCCCGCCTACTGGGAAGACGTCGATCTCTGTTTCCGTATGTGGGAGTCCGGGTGGAGTGTTCAGTACCGACCGGAGTTGGCCGGAGTTCATCATGAGGGCGGTGGAAAACCGCGAGGTCGTGACTACTTCGAGATGTGGACCCGTAACCGCTTGCGATTCGCGGCCCGTCACCTGAGCGCCAAACAGTGGTGGAGCGAGTTTGTTCCTGCGGAGATCGAACGATTGCGTGGCGAGATCAGTGCCGTGGAGTCGGCGGACTGGTACGCGCGGAGTGGAGGACTGACGATCGAGCAGGCTGCTCGTGCTGGATCGATCCCGGGATCGCACTCTGAATCGGCGGTAAGGCCCGAGCGGTTGCTGGAGTCGATCCAGTCTGTCCGTGAGCTCGCTCCGCTGGCCGATCCCGCACCGCCTCCGATGAGCCCGAAGGATGGAGTGGTCCGCCGGTTGAAACGTGTTCTCTCAAGGTTCAGTGGCCGACTCTATGCCGAAGAGCTGTACTGGCAGCAGCGACAATTCAACGAAGCGGTGGTTCGCGCCATCGAAGCGCAGGACAGACTCAATCGAGAACTGGTTGCCGACCTCCTCCTGACATTGTTGCTCATGGGTCCACGTCCACATGTTGATAGTGAATCAACATTTATCGATAACGATCCAGGCCCCTGATCGGGTGCCTGTCTAACCACTGTACCCTGGACATCCGGCCAGCCATTCGACGTCACCCCGGGCATGCTCTCCATGTGGCCCGATTTGGCGATGTAGCCTCTGGTAGACGTCAGCACTGGATACTTTCACTTCTCTCAGGTAATGACACATAAGGGCTTCGTCGCAGGTGGAGCTGCGTTGCTACCAGTTGGGGATATTTCACCACCTCGTCGCTTCAGTTTTCCCTTCCAGCACACTTCGAGCTTCTCATTCTGATAATATGGTTGACGGTACATGGTACTAGTGACTATTATTAGCCATGCAACCCGGGAGGTACGATGAGGCGAGACATGCATCTGACAATCGAGACAGTCTGTTTCGCGCTCATTGAGGGCGAATTGCAGGTACTCCTGGTTAAACGTGCTACCGAGCCGTTCGCTGGCTCCTGGGCGCTTCCGGGTGGCGATGTGCTGGTCGACGAGCCGTTCGATTCTGCGGCACAACGCATTCTCTCTGAGAGTGCCGGGCTCTGGGGTGTCTATCTTGAGCAGCTCTACACCTTCGGCGATCCGGGACGTGATCCGAGAGGTCGGGCGGTGTCCATCACGTATTACGCGCTGATGCCGGCCATGTCCGTCAATTCGGGTATGACCGTAGCGCGCCCGGGTCGTGGCTGGAGTGCTGCCGAGTGGCATCGGGTTGATCAGCTTCCCGGTCCGCTGGCATTCGATCACGGTCGCATCGTTGCTTATGCCCGCTGGCGGTTGTCGCAGAAGATCACCTACACCCCGCTCGCGTTCCACCTGCTCTCCGAGCATTTCACGATGTCCGATTTGCGGGGCGTCTATGAGGCGATTGTTGGAGAAGCCTACGACCCGAGCAACTTCACCCGGCAGATGCTCGCCAGATGGGACCTGGCTCCAGTGCCTGGAGCGCGGGATCGTCGCAGCCGGCGACCTGCCCGTCTGTATCGCTACATCGGCCCGCGGGAGATCCCTGGCGGACCGGAGACGCTGGACGATATCGATATCGAGGCAGAGCCGGCAATCGATCCGGCAATTACAGAAAGTGAGACCAGAGACTGATGACTGTGACACTTCCCGTTGTGCCGCCGCCAGTCGAAGAGGAACATCTGTCCAAATCACAGCGAGACGAGATTCTCGCCGAGATCGATGAACTGCGCACCAAACATAATGCGGTCGTCCTTGCCCATAGCTATCAGGTGCCTGACCTTCAGGACATCGCTGATTTCGTTGGTGACTCGCTAGGTCTGTCTCGCCAGGCTGCGGAGACGGATGCCGATGTCATCGTATTCTGTGGTGTTCACTTCATGGCGGAAACCGCCGCGATTCTCAGCCCGGAGAAGACGGTCCTGTTGCCTGATCTGCGGGCAGGCTGTTCGCTGGCGTCGAGTATTACTGCTGATGAGTTGCGCGATTGGAAAGCGCAGCATCCTGGCGCAGTGGTCGTCTCCTACGTGAATACGACCGCGGAAGTGAAGGCGGAGAGCGACTACTGCTGTACGTCAGCAAATGCGGTCCAGATCATTCAGTCGATTCCTGAAGACCAGAAGATCCTCTTCCTGCCGGATCTCTTTCTTGGCGAGTGGGTAAAGCGTGAGACTGGCAGGGAGAACATCGAGCTCTGGCTCGGTGAATGCCATGTTCACGCTGGAATCGTCTCCGAAGATGTCGAGCGAGCGCGCCATGACTGGCCGGATGCCGAGTTGCTGATTCACCCCGAATGCGCCTGCGGCTCAAAATGTATGCTGGACCTGCAGTCTGGAAAACTGGATTCCGCGCGAACCCGCGTTCTGTCCACCGAGGGTATGGTCCGTCACGCGATGCAGAGCGAGTCCGACCAGTTTGTAGTGGCCACCGAAACCGGCGTGCTCCACCGGCTGAACAAACTGGCTCCCGGTAAAGAGTTCCGTGCGGTGCGTGAGAGCGCTGTGTGCGGATTCATGAAGGTCAACAATCTGACCAATGTCAGAGACTCCCTGCGCCACATGCGACATCACGTGACTGTTCCGCAGGAAATTGCTGATCGCGCGCGCGTGGCAATCGATCGAATGGTATCGATCGGCTAGAAACTCGAGCTCATTCTTCCACGGGCTGGTTGTTCCCGAGTCGTTTCTGGATTCTTGGAACAGCCAGCCGAATGATCAGCACCCGAATCGCACCTGCGAGCGGAATGGCCACCAGGGCGCCTATAAGCCCTCCGACCGATCCACCAGCCAGCAACGCAAAAATCACCAGGATGGGCGGAATACTCGCCTGTCGCTTCATCACCTGCGGATAGACCACGCTGCTTTCGAGAAACTGGACGACCAGATAGAGGCCGATCACCAGGAGCAATGTGGTCATGCTATCGAAAGCGGCGACGATCATCGCCGGGACCAGTGCGGCCAGTGGCCCGATGATCGGGATCAACTCTCCGAAGAACATTAGCATTGCCAGTGGCAAGGCGAAATCGACACCGATCAGGGTCAATCCGATGAACGCGACGACGGCGAGGATCGCGCCGGAAATCACCACACCGCGAATATAGCCACCAACTGTCGATCCTACTTCCGCCGAGATTTCTTCCGCTTCGTCTCGACGGTCAGGTGGAACCATAGACAAAGCCAGTGAGCGGGCGCCGGGTTTTCCGATCAACCAGTAGATCGACAGAAATACCGCCAGGGTAAGTTCTGCCAGCCCGCTGACCACCATCAGCGGCACCTCGGCGAATCCACCGCCGCCGTTTTCCATCTGACCCTCGAAGAATTCGGTGAGTTGGTCTTCGCTGACCCACCCCTGCTCATCGACCCATTGGGTCAGGTCGTCGACCGCCTCGGGGATCGTCTCGGTCAGGTCTCCGACCTCGGTGAGAACTAACGGGACAACGGTCAATGCAAGCAGGATAACGCCGAAAACTACTGATAAATAGGCGAGAACCACAGCGAACGATCGGCGCATACGCTGCTCAAAGCGCTGGACCAGCGGTTCGAGAGTCTCGGCCAGAATGATGGACATCAAAAGAATTGCCAGCGGACGCAGGATCATCCAGGCGATGAAGACGATGGCAAAGGCAATGGCAAGTGCAGCCGCGGATGCGGCGATCGTTCGCCAGTCCAGCCAGACGTGTTGTTTTCTATCCTGAGCTTCGTTGGACTTTTCAGATGTGGACATCGCGCACCCCTTCCCCGACCTGGTGTCAGGGTGAAGAGCGCAACGTTTGGGCCACGAAGATTCTTGATTGAGTCAGAGGCGTCGGAACGGTACCGAAAAGCGAGCGGCGAAGTGCCTACTCGCTTACATCTTCGTCTGGTGGGGTTCCGTTGTCGTCGGGCGATGGACTCGCTACAGCTTCAGCGGTCACCTCGGCGAGTTCTTCATCTTCACCAGTTCGAATCAGGGTCAGCGATGCAACCTGATCGCCCTCGTATGGCTTCATGATCCGGACACCCTGCGCCGAACGGCTCAGCTGGGAAATCTGCTCGACGGCAACACGGATCACCTTGCCGAGATGGCTCATGATCATGATGTTGTCGGTTTCATTGACCACGCGAGCGCAGGCGACTTCGCCGTTTCGCTCACTCAGCTTGATACCAATCACGCCCTGACCGCCTCGACCCTGGTTCTTGAATCCGGACAGCGGAGTGCGCTTTCCGAACCCGTGCTCGGAGACGAAGAGCAGATCCGACTCGGGAGTTACCACTTCAGCGGCAATAATCCGGCCTCCGCTCGCCATACGCATACCGCGCACGCCGGCAGCTGTTCGACCCATCGCCCGGACGTCGGTTTCGTGGAAACGGATCGCCTTCCCGACATTGGACACGAGAACCAGGTCGTCGGACCCGGATGTCATTCGCACCCATGCGAGCTCGTCACCTTCTTGCAGGCCGATTGCTCTCAGTCCAGTCGATCGAACCGTGCGGAACTGAGCCAGTGGGGTTCGCTTGACTCGACCATTCTTCGTACACATGAACAGGTACTCGGCGGTTTCATCACCGCTGATCGGCAAGAGCGTCGTGATCTGCTCACCCTGCTCGATTCCGATCAGGTTGATTACCGGAATACCGCGTGATGTTCGACCGGTCTCTGGCAGCTCGTGCACCTTGATCTGGAATACACGTCCCCGATTGGTGAAGAACAGCAGGCGATCATGCGAGTTGGCCGTCAGAATATGGGCGACCCGGTCTTCCTCGCGCAAGCCGATCCCCGTAATGCCTCGACCACCGCGGCGCTGGGCCTGGTAGGTCTCGTCAGCAATCCGCTTGACATATCCACGGTCGGTGATCGTAATGATGACCTCAACGTCAGGGATGAGATCTTCGTCGCTAATGTCCGAGAACGTGTCCATGATCTCGCTGCGTCGTTCATCCGCGTATTTGTCACGAAGCTCGTCGAGTTCGTCCTTGATGACCTGAGAAACCATGTCATCATCGGAGAGAAGCGCCTCGAAATGGGCGACCTGCTTGAGGATGCCCCGGTACTCGTTCTCGAGCTTTCGACGCTCCAGCGCGGCGAGTCGGCGCAACTGCATCTCGAGAATGGCGTTTGCCTGCGCTTCGCTGAATGAAAAACGAGACATCATCGCTTCACGGGCAGCCTCAGCGTTTGGCGACTGGCGAATCATCTGGATGATCTCATCCACGTGGTCCAGTGCGATCTTCAGGCCATCGAGAATATGGGCTCGACGTCGCGCCCGGCGAAGATCGAATTCGGTGCGACGGCGGATGACCTCACGGCGATGATCAAGGTAGTGCTGGAGCATGCGCTTGATGTTGAGCACTCGTGGTTGTTTGCCATCGACCAGCGCCACCATGTTGACGCCAAATGATTGCTGCAGTGCGGTGTGCTTGAAGAGTGCGTTGAGCACACGCTGCGGCTGGGCATCGCGCTTCAATTCGATGACGACGCGCATCCCGCGGCGGTCGGTTTCGTCTCGCAAGTCATGAATGCCGTCAATGCGTCCGGCTTTGACGTATTCGGCGATACGTTCTAGCAGGGCGGCCTTGTTCACCTGATAAGGGAGCTCAGTGACGATGATCTGGAAGCGATCGCTGCGGCCCCCCATCTCTTCGATCTCGGTGCGCGCTCGGGTGACGATACGACCGCGACCTGTTGCGGCGGCGGCCCGGATGCCCTCTCGCCCCAGAATAATGCCGCCGGTCGGATAGTCAGGTCCCAGAATGTACTTGCACAGTTCATCGATCGACGTATCGGGATCGTCGATAAGCTGGATGAGACCGTCGCAGAGTTCACCGAGATTGTGGGGCGGAATGTTGGTGGCCATACCGACGGCGATACCTGATGCGCCGTTGAGCAGCAGGTTTGGGAATTTGGCCGGCAGTACGGTCGGCTCGTGCTCGCTATCGTCATAGTTGGGAATGAAGTCGACGGTCTGCTTGTCGATATCCTGCAGGAGCTCGGCGGCGATCGGAGCCATACGCGACTCGGTGTAGCGCATGGCCGCCGCGCCATCGCCATCGACAGAGCCGAAGTTTCCCTGACCATCAACCAGCGGATACCGCATGACAAAGGGCTGGGCCATACGGACCAGCGCATCATAAACGGCCGCGTCACTGTGAGGGTGGTAGGACTTCAACACCTCGCCGACGATACCGGCACTCTTCCGGTACCGACTGTTCGGACGAACGCCCATCTCATGCTGCGCATAGAGGATTCGTCTCTGAACCGGTTTGAGACCGTCACGAACGTCAGGCAACGCACGTTGAACGATGACACTCATTGCATAATCGAGATACGATCTTCGCATCTCCGTGTCGATGTTTATCGCCTGTACGTTCCCAATGCTCACTGAGGCAGCTTCCCTGCTTGTCGAGTTTACGAGGTCACGTGCGCCAACGGTAATTATATCAATTTTCCGCATGAGTGCGCTGAATAGTGGCAAGATTCACTTGTGCGCAGCAATCAGGAGCAGAACTGGATGAACTCAACAGGTGACAGAACGAAATTCGATATCCGTACAGCGGTCGGGCTCGATCATTCTCGATACCACGCGTGATCCCCATGGAGAGGTCGAAGACGTCCTGAGACTCTTCGCCGAATTGCAGAGCGCTGCCGGCAATCTGCACACCTATCGAGTGACGGACTTGTCGCTCTGGGGAGCCGCCGCCTCCGGGAACAGCGCCGACACATTGCTCCCTCTCCTGCAGGAGAATTCGCCGGCCAATCCCCCGGCAACCCTCGTCCGGCGAGTACATGATTACTTCAACCGCTATGGACAGCTGCGTCTGGAATCACGTGACACTGGACTGGTGCTCTGCTCACCTGATCCGATGTTGCTGAACGAAGCTGCCCAACATCTTGGCAAACGGGTTGCTCACGGGGTGATACCCATCTCGGCTGCGGAGCGGCTGAGTGCGAAGTCGAAACTTGCGCAGAGCGGGTTGCCTGTTGTGGAGAACGCCACGCATCGATTAACGGGGAACGCTGACTTCTCGCTGAACGAGTCCGTGCTGCTCCGCGATTATCAGAAGCAGGCGCGCGACCGGTTTGTTGAGAGTTCTCATGACGGAGGGGTGATCATCCTCCCGTGCGGGGCCGGGAAAACAGTGGTTGGCGTATCGATTGCCACATCGCTTCGGAGTTCGACACTCGTAGTGACCCCGAACCGGACGATCGGTGAGCAGTGGTTGTCGCATTTCTCGTCCCTGACCACGCTGAACGCCGACGACATCGATCTCTTTCCATCAGATATTGGACGCAAACCAATTACGATCGTCACGTATCAGGCGCTGACCTCGCAGCGCAACGGCTTCGCCCGTCGTTTGAGCGAGGCACAGGAGGTTCCGTGGGGTCTGGTCATCTACGACGAGGTACATTCGCTGCCAGCAGACGTGTTCCGCCAGAGTGCGGTATTGCAATCCAAACGGCGGTTGGGGCTGACCGCCACTCTGGTTCGAGAGGACGGGCGTGAACGGGATGTCTACGCGCTGGTAGGACCGCCGATCTGGCAGTCACGATGGCGTGATCTGGAGCGCCAGGGGTGGATCAGTCCGGTGGATTGCTACGAAGTTCGAGTTCGGGTCGATTCGGCTCCCGAACAGCCAGAGCGCGGATTCGCCGGTAAGGTGAGGACAGTTGAGCGATTGCTGGCGCGCCATACCGATGACCAGGTGCTGATCGCGGCACACCGGCGCAAAGAAGTGGAGATCCTCTCCAACAGGCTGGGTGTTCCATCAGTCACTGGCGAAACACCACAGAGCATGCGATCTCAGCTGTATGAGAAGTTCAAATCAGGAGCGCTAAGCTGCCTCGTTGTCTCCACGGTGGCCAACGTGGGGGTAGATCTCCCTGACGCCAACGTGTTGATCCAGGTCAGCGGCACGTTTGGCTCACGTCTGGAGGAGGCGCAGCGGCTGGGTCGTCTGCTGCGGCCGAAGGCCGACCAGAAGCCCGCCCGGTTCTATTCTCTGGTGCTTCCCGTAACGCGGGAGCGCGAGTTCGCTGAGCGACGACAGCGATTCCTGGTCGATCAGGGCTACCGATACCGGATCGTCAATGTTCGCGGCTGAACCGATTTCCCCCGGTTCGGCAATCGGCGGTCTCCCCGCTCCCGATTCCCTCACTCCGGCCGTAGGTGGTTTGCGGCGGCCAGATTCGCTGGAGAACACCCCATTGCCCTGGATCCACGGCGATCATCGACTCGAGGTGGTCAGCGACGATCTGCAGATTCAGCCGGACATCAGATGCCCGATCGCCAGAGTCAATGAGCTCTATTGGCGGGTTCAGGTGAACTGCTGAGGTTCCGTCTTGACGGCGGTATGTCGATGCGGGAATCAGTCTGGCGCCGGTCCGCATCGCCAGAACTACTGGCCCGGACGGAAGCCGAGTCTCTTCGCCGAACAGATGAACTGGAAGGCCCTGATTGGTGACATCGCGGTCGGCGGCTAGCAGGAGAATGCCGTTGCGGTTCAGAAGGTCCAGAATCTTTCGCAATGACCCGGCGTCCGGGGGGATGACCTCGATACCCATCGCCGAGCGCAAGCGCACCATGTAGTTGAACAGTTCCGGCGGCTCTACTCGCTCGGCGATGATCCCGGCTGTGAGGCCTAGCGTCGACGGTAACTTGGCCATGACGCTGAAGTTTCCGATGTGCCCGGAGACGATGATTGCGCCCCTGCCAGCCTCCAGTGCCTGGTAAATGTGTTCGAGGCCTTCGATCTCGACCTTGTCACTGATCCGGTCACGGTCGATCGATCGGATCCGGAGAAGATCGTAGTAGTTCGTGACAACCGTCTCGCAGACGCGTCGAGCGGTTCGCAGCTTGTGAGCTCGGCTTGCTCCCGGCAATACCTGATCCAGGTTAGCCATGACGTTGCTGCGAGCCGTTCCGTTGACGAGAAAGAATGCGGTGCCAACGACGCTGCAGAGCGCGTAGCCGATGCTGGCGGGGATCAACGGGGTGAGGATTGCTACGAGTTTGAGTATTCGTAGTAGCCACACGAGCTAGCTCCACCGATCTCTAGCGTGCTGCGTCCAGGCGAGATCGAGCTGCTCGATCGGGCCTGCCCAGAGACGGTGCTCAGGCATCCATTGTTCGATGTGATCCCTGATGATGTCTTCCAGGGCGGACCGCGCATGGTCCTGTCCGTTGGCAACTGCTCCCGTTAGCTGCAGGGTGTTTTCACCGGGCCGGACGATCAGCGCCACAACGGTGGTCTGCTCGAGTTCGTCCACGAGGTCGAGCCCATGCGCCGAGGATTCATAGCCAAACAGTGGAGTCTGCTTCAGCCCGGAATCTGGCGGGTTATCGATCGTTATGAGGTCGGTCTCCGGAGCAGTTAACCCGGTTAGCGTTGCCGCCCGCCGCAGAAGGTCCGGAAGACCTGTCGAAGCGGTGAGACACCGGGCTGGGGGCGTCGATTCGGCGGTCAATTCCTGAAGAGCAGGGGAAACGATGATTCTCTCGAGGAGGTCATCATCAGAGAGACGCTGAAATTTGCGAAGAATTGAGAGGCTGCGACGTTCGAACCGGAGGTTGGTCCGAACGAGACTGCGGATGGAGCGACTCCCCGATGGCTCTCGAGCAACGACTGAGAAATTCTCCTGCCGAACGTCCCGGGTCATTGGTTGGTGCGCTCACTTCCACTTTTCTGAAGCAATACCGGCGGCCGGAACTCCAGCCGCCGGTATTCAGTTCGTATGAACGACGTTCGAATTGCTCGATCGTCTATTCGGCCGGAACTTTGGCCTCGCGGTGAGCCGCAGTCTCGCGGATGAACGACTCAACCATGTCGTGAGCCTCATCATCGTGATACTGAACCGGCGGGGACTTCATGAAGTAGGCCGACGGTCCGAGGAGCGCACCGCTGATGTTGTTGTCCATCGCCAGCTTGGCGCAGCGAATGGCATCGATGGTGACACCTGCCGAGTTTGGTGAATCCCAGACTTCGAGTTTCATCTCGACGTTCAGCGGAACGTCGCCGAAGGTCGTACCTTCGAGGCGAATGTGTGCCCACTTGCGGTCCTTGAGCCACGGCACGTAGTCGCTCGGTCCAACGTGGACGTTGCCCGGTTCCATGCCGTAATCGATCTGGCTGGTGACCGCGCTCGTCTTGGAAATCTTCTTGGACTCGAGTCGCTCGCGCTCAAGCATGTTCAGGAAGTCGGTGTTCCCGCCAAAGTTGAGTTGGTAGGTGCGGTCGATGCGGACACCGCGATCGGCAAAGAGGCGCGCCAGTGCCCGGTGGGCAATCGTTGCGCCAACCTGGGACTTGATGTCGTCGCCGACGATCGGCAGGTTTCGCTCCCGGAAACGCTGCTGCCAGTACTCTTCGCGAGCGATGAAGACAGGAATGCAGTTCACAAAACCGCAGCCTGCATCAAGAATCTGCTCCACGTACCACTTTGTGGCCATCTCACTGCCAACCGGAAGGAAACTGATGACGACGTCAGTCTTCGTCTCTTTCAGTATCTCGGTAATGTTGGCGGTGGGGCCAGGTGCCTTGGTGATCACTTCGGAGAGATACTTGCCGATGCCGTCGTGGGTCATTCCGCGATGGACCTCGATGCCGAGGTGCGGAACATCGGCGAATCGGTAGGTGTTGTTCGGCTCGGCATAGATCGCTTCTGAAAGATCCTTGCCGACCTTGTTCTGATCAACGTCAAATGCTGCGGAGAACTCAATGTCGCGAACATGATAACCGCCGAGGTCGACGTGCATCAGTCCAGGGACGAACTCATCAGGGTTCGCATCCTTGTAATATTCGACACCCTGAACCAGCGAAGATGCGCAGTTTCCTACGCCAATAATTGCAACCCGTACTTTACCGTTACTCACGATTCGCGACCTCCTAGGTGGCTTCCGATAACTGGGGAAAGGCACAACTGAACGTTCATCGGAGTCTTCCGACGTGGGGTTCCCTGCCAAATCACCCGACGATTATACGTAATTCATGCGCCATGGGTCAATTTTCCCCGTTCGGCTCAGGTTGCGGGAAAGCGCCGCACCCATCCAATTGAGGATCTATGACGTCGTCCAGCGTCCGGAAAACATCGACTGGCATCAACTCGGTCATGCAGCGGCGTGATCGGCAGCCGGCCGGTCTTCCGAGTGAAAACCCTCGATAGATGCAGGGCGAGCATGGCAGGTTTTGTGTCAGTACGATCTGTCGATGTTGGTGATCCGGCGCCTGACCAACTCCAACGACCTGGCTGCCAGCGGGCTTCCAGGCGCGGTGATTCGAAGGGCCGAACAACGCAACCAGTGGGCGATCGAATGCCGCTGCGATATGGGCGACGGAGCTATCGGCTCCGACGACCAGTGAGGCTCCGTCAATGAGCGCGCACAGCTGGTCGAAACTCGTCTGGCCGCACAGGTTGAGCGCTCCCGAGGCTTCGACGATCGATTGCAGACCGGGCCGGTTAGCGTCGACCCCAACCAGAACCACCGGCAATCTGTGTTTCCGCTGAATGTCCTGAGCGAGCGAGGCGAAGTGCTGATCTGGCCAGGCACGTGCCGGGCTGAATTCTCCGACTTCCGTGTGCATCACCGCGTATTCGGTCCCAACCTGGTGTTGCTCCCGAAGTTTGGCCGCAGCGCTCCGGGCCGACTCATCTATTTCGATCAGCGGATGGCTCGTCTGGCATTCGATTCCGAGCGCACGCACGATCTCGAGCCCGTAGTCGGTCTCTGGTCGTTCGCCGAAGCCGTAATCGATTGCCCGGTGAGTGAGGAAGCTTCCTCTCCCGTTGTCCAGTCCGGCGACGACCGGCGCTCCAGCAACCGATGCCAGGGATCGAAACTTCAAAGCTCCGAAGCCGGTCGTCAAATGGTGGAGCAGCACCACGATGTCGTAGCGTCGTCCCCTTAGCGTTCTGGACAGCGTGATCAGATCGAGTATCGCACCTGGCGAGGCGAGGCCGGAGAGTCGGTCGAACTGCTGTTTTTGCAGAGTAAGGACGTCGCTCACCGCGGGGGACCGGTTGAAGACATTTGCTCCTGCACCGGTCGTCAGCACGTCAATTGTGGCTGACGGTGCTTCGGAACGGAGTGCCTGAATTGCCGGGAGCGCCAGCACTGCGTCTCCGATGTCGGCCAGTTTGACGACGAGGACTCTGGACCTGTCGGAAATCATGGCGTACCGGCTTCGTTCAGCACATCGAGCGTCTGTCTAGCTGCTCGTTCCCAGGTGAATGATCGGGCGTGTTCGATGCGTGCCTGGTGGAGGGCGTCGACATTTGACGAGTCCAGCGCGGAACGGAGACCGGCAGCAAGATCCTGAACGTCGAGCGGATCGATGACTCGGGCGTCAGCGCCGGAGATCTCCGGAAGCGCTCCGCGATTCGACATCACAACCGGTGTCCCGCAGGCCATCGCTTCGAGTACAGGCAATCCGAACCCCTCGTAGAGAGATGGCAGCACCACTGCCGACGCAGCACTATAGAGCGTTGGGAGATGGGTATCAGGGATGTGACCCTCGAAGCGTATGCGTCCACTGGCACTGCTCACCGTTGCCCGGGTGACGATCGGATGTGACTTCCATCCCGTCTTCCCGGCGATCACGAGTTCCACCGCTGGATCATCAAGAGAGATCGTCTCGAAGGCGCTGATCAAGCGGATAAGGTTCTTTCTTGGCTGAATTGTTCCGACATAGAGAATGAACCGCTCCGGCAGGTTTCGCTCCCGTCGGTACTGCTCGATCTCTTCTGCTGGAGCAGGGACGAATCGAGAATCGACTCCGTGATGAATGACGGTGATGCGCGATGGATCGGTCCCGTAACGCTCGACAAGGTCCTGCTTCGTCGACTCCGAGATCGCGATGATCTGACTGGCGCTTCTGGCGTTCCACCGTGTAGTGAGGTCGAGCTGGATTCGGCTGGATGCCGTGTGTGCTGATGGTTCGTGCAGATAGCCGAGATCGTGAATGGTGACGACTGAACGCCCCTGATAGCCAACCGGAAGCACGTGCGATGGGACGAACAACACATTCACCGGATTTGCGGACAGCTCACGCCGCAGCCGATGGTGAGTCCAGAGCCTGCGGGCCGGCAGAACGCGTTGCTCGGCGGAGCCGAGTGGTGCATCGTCGGGTGGGGCGTCGCGGAAGTACAGGCGGAAC
>REEK01000078.1 GCA_007695115.1 Sphaerobacteraceae bacterium | reverse complement strand
ATGACGGCAAGTGGTGGGCTGGAACGTATGGCTGGGGTTTCACCGTCGATGTCATTCCATATACCGGAGCACGGGCTGATCGTGGAGCTCAGTTCCAGTATCGTGCTGCCTACGGCTTTGCCAACGCGCTGTTGCTCACTGGTGACCAGCGCTACGTGCAGTTGTGGAAACGAGTCTGTGAGAAGGTCAACGAGAACGCCAAAGTAGTAGACGGTAAAACGCTGTATCCCCATATGTACGGCACGGAAGAAGGTGACGAGGGCTGGTACTCCTTCAAGCCTGAAAAGTTCGCCCCGAGAGCCGAGGAGCTCTTCTACTGGACTCAGGACCGCTCTGTTCTCGAATTCCTCTCATCGAAACCTGACTGGATCAGCTATCTCGATGGAGATAATCCGGATTACCCGGAGAAGACCCTGACGGACGACCTGGCGACGATTCGAGATCGCATGACGTCTGTTCGCAACGACACCGCGACGCCAGACACCAGAATGTCCGACGACATGAACGCATTGAATCCGGCAATCACCGACAGCCTGATTCGACTGATGCTCGGCGGACTTCCGACAGGTCGAGAGGGCTACCCGCTTCACTGCCGCTTGCGGTACTTCGACAATGAGTTGAGACGTGCCGGAATTCCGGCAGATGTCGCGGCGCTCGTGGAGTCGATGGACGAAAACAGCACGACCGTGACGCTGGTGAACACCGACCAGAATCGCCATCGCACGTTGACGGTGCAGGGTGGCGCCTATGCCGAACACCAGATCACGTCCGTCACTGCCGAGAACACCACCACGCAGGTCGATGGCTCGGCGTTTACGGTTGAGCTGGCGCCTGGATCTGGCGTTCAGTTGAACATCCAGATGCAGCGCTACGCGAATCAACCGACCATGAAGATGCCGTGGGCACGATAGCGTTCAGGCTGAATTGAAATTGAGGGGGAGGAAGGTCGCGCGAGGATGTGACCAGTCCTCCCCTTCGCTGTAGTGATCGGTGCTACGAGGCAACCAGCGCATTCCAGGCCATCAGGCACAGGTTGGCCGAGTGCAGCGATGCCGTGCCAGCACCACCGGCTCCACTGGAGACGGCCGGTGGCACCTGATCGGTCAGTACGACGATGATGAAGCGTGGCTCGCCGTCCGAGAACACGATCCCGGCATCGTTCTGGTTGCGGGCACCGGTGCCGGTCTTGTGTGCGACCTTCGCCTGAGGCGGCAGCAGGTACGGCAAACGCTGGTTGAGCTTCTGCCAGAGCAGGATATCCATCCCCACTTTGACCAGGTCCGTGGTGCAACCGAGCTTCGCGGCAGCTTCCGGCTCTTCCAGTCCCTTGACCATGATGTCCAGCAGAATCCCCAGATCGACGACCGTCGTTGCGTTGCTAGCTTCCACTGGATGATCCCAGGGCAGGCCTTTGGTGGTTGCTGAGCCACGCCCGTCACGGTGGCTAGTTCCTGTCATGCCGATCGACTGACAGAGCGCATTGACGTTGTCCAGTCCCACGATGTCCGCCACTTTGCCGGTGCAGGTGTTGTCGCTCACGATGATCATCATCACCAGCGCGTCGAAGAAGGTGATCTCGAAGCCCGGCTTGAGATGCTGGAAGGTTCCGCTCGTGGTGTCCTGATACTCCTCCTCGATCAGAAATGGCTCGTCGAGCGAGCGAATTCCCTCATTCACCTGCTTCAGAGCGGTCATCAGAATGGCTATCTTCCGGGTACTGGCCGACGGTACAACTGTATGGCCGCTGCGATGGGCTTCCTGCCCGGTCTTCAGATCCTTGATGTACCAGAGTGTGTCGAACTCCTGCGCGTCGCACGCCTCGTTGAGTTGCTTGACCAGTTGATCCATGTTGTTGGTTCCTTCCAGTTCTGGGTGATGTGTCGATAATGGCAGTGTAATGCTCAACGGTGGTTTGCGGGGCTTTCCTGGTTCAGTGACCATCTCCCGCGGGATTGACCCATACGGCGCTCAGCGTTTAGCATGAGCCCAACTACAATGTCTGCCTAGTTGAAAGTTGGGAAACATGCCCGTCCTTGCCCGCGGAGCAATTGCTCGTGTACCCGACGCCCCTGTCTCAATCGAGGATTTCACCATCGACGACCCGGGACCTGATGAGATCCTCGTCCGGATTCTCGCCTCGGGCGTGTGCCATACCGATCTGGGAATCAAGACCGGTACCTATGGCACGTCAGACTTTCCATTCCTGCTCGGCCACGAAGGCGCCGGGATCATCGAAGCGGTCGGACCTGGCGTCGACGAGTCCCGTATAGGCGAGTACGTCATGCTCGCCTGGCGCGCTCCGTGTGGGAAGTGTCGGTTCTGCAAGGACGGCACGATGCACCTCTGCGCCGATAGCCTCAACGCTGAACGACGAATGCGAACCGAGGACGGAATCGTGCTCAGCCCAGCGCTCGGAATCGGGACATTCTGTACGCACACCCTGGTGCATGAAAAGCAGGCTATTCCGGTTGGCAGTGACCTGCCGGCCGCACAGATGTCGCTCATCGGGTGTGGCGTGATGACCGGCGTCGGGGCAGCGATCAATTCTGCACAGGTTCGCCCCGGTAAGAGCGTGGCTGTCTTCGGATGCGGCGGCGTTGGCGATAGTGTGATTCAAGGTGCCCGAATGGCTGGAGCCACCACCATCATCGCCGTGGATATCGATGCCAACAAGCTGGAACTGAGCCGGCAATTCGGAGCGACCCATATCGTCAACGCCTCGGAATGCGATCCGGTAGAGAAGATCAAGGAGCTAACCGGTGGCCACGGGGTGAACTACTCGTTCGAGGCGGTCGGCCAGGCATCGACGCTGGAACAGGCGCTCTGGTGTCGAGATCTCGCGGGCACCTGCATCTTCATCGGTGTACCGGGACCCGGGCCGCACCTGAACCTCGATCTGCAGCACTTCTTCGACCTTGGTGGCTGGATACGGCCATCCTGGTATGGTGACTGCCTGCCAACCCGGGATTTTCCGATGCTCGTTGAGTGGTACAAGCAAGGGAATCTGTTGCTGGACGAGCTCGTCACGCAGGAGATTACGCTGGACGAGACCGAGGAAGCATTCAATGCGATGAAACGCGGCGAAACGCTCCGCTCCGTGATCGTCTTCTAACGATTCCCCCTAGCAGCATCACTCGCTGATCGCTTTGACGAAGCGGTCAACGGGTGATGCCGCGCAAAACAGAACAACTCCAACACGACTTGACAGGAAGTTTTGCCTCTGCGACGCTGTTCCGCACGGGACTCAAGACGAATATGACGTTGATGCGTGCCTGATCTTTTGGCGGGGAGTGCGTATGCGGCGATTATCGCTGTTGCTGGTGCCGGGACTTTGTCTGCTGTTCGGGGCAATCGGGATCATGCAGTCTGGAATCGGTTCGGCTGGCGAAGTCCACCCGGAGTTCCAGCGAACCTGGGAGCGAACCGATCGACCGGTGATGACTGGCGAGACCACTCGCACCTGGATGTGGGGCCCCGGCGGCTATACCGATGCTTTCCAGGAGCCATACGCAGAAGCCAGCGGCGGCTACCGGCTGGTGCAGTATTTCGATAAGACCCGTATGGAGATTACCGATCCGGACGGCGATCCCGAGAATCTCTGGTACGTCACCAACGGGCTGCTGGCGCAGGAGCTGATTACCGGCCAGATGCAGGTCGGTGATTCATCGTTCGAGTCTCGATCCCCAGCCAGTGTCCACGTTGCCGGTGATGCTCACCCGGATACACCAACCTACGCCACGTTCCAGACTCTGCTCGATGCCCCGGCTGGCGCGCCCGGTACTCCGGTGAACAGCCTGATTAATCAGCATGGTGCAGTGAGTCAGCGCGACGATCTGTCGGTCTACGGTGTGACACATGGCGAGTATGTGGAGCAGACGGACAAGACCGTTGCCTCAGTGTTCTGGACGTTCATGAATTCGTCCGGAGTGGTTTCGATAGATGGGCAAACCGAGGACGCCAACCTGTTCGAGAATCCATTCTTTGGGGTCGGGCTTCCAATCACGGGTGCCTACTGGATGTCGGTGCCGCTGGATGGGGAGTGGCAGGATGTGCTGGCGCAATGCTTCGAGCGCCGCTGTCTGACCTATACGCCCTCAAACCCGGATGGCTGGCAGGTCGAGGCTGGGAACATCGGGCAGCACTACTATGCATGGCGCTATGACACTGAGGATTCAGCGTCGGATTCTCCCGCGGACACCGACCCCCCGATCATCCCGTCTGATGACGAGCTCGGCCTACCGGTCCCGGGATACTGCGAGGCAGAACAGCAGGCGGTCCTGACCACGGTTAGCGATGACCTCGGGAATACCAATCCGAACTCCTGGGCCAGAGGAACGTTCGGTGACTGGACGGGTGGTATCGACGCATCCCCAGAGGTTGCCGTCGGCAATCAGCGGACATTCACGATGTCTGCCACTGGCGATTGCGGCGATCTGGAATTCCGTATCCAGCGATACGGCCCGGACGGAGATATCGGTATCGTTCGGAACTGGTCGACCACCGACCAGTTCTCCTACACGTTCCAGCCCGAAGACGCAGGAACGCTGATGTTCATTGTCGATGTCCGGAATCAGGATCCTCGACGCCATTTCAACGATCGAGACGACTACACCTATCTGACGTATCTGGTCGAGTAGTTGCCTAGTCGAGCTCGTCAGCGAGTGTTGTCTCGGCGAGCTTGAGTGCGATTGCCCCGTTGTTGACTGAGTTAGCCCCTTTACTGAAGGGATCTTCCTCGCCAGACAGGATAGCTGGCTCGATTGCGTCGGCGGCATCTCGATAGTGGCTAGCAGCCCCGCTCAGGAGTTCATAGGATGCCTGATGTGTTGGAGATGGCACGATCTGACCGATCTGGTGATCGACATCTCTCCAGGTTGCGAACACCTCGAGGAGCTCGACCTCCCAGGCTTCATCGCGTTCACCGATGCTCGCCTTGAGCTCGGTGTAATCCTCGGACGATATCCGCAGTAGTTCGATAAGGCCGTAGATTCGGTCCGGGTAAGATGCTGGCGTCGTGTCGGCCGATGAATCAGTGACGATTGGATCGGTCGCAGCAACAACGACTTCTACTTCGTCTTCAACGACAAACTCGCTGGTGGTTGTTTCTGAGGCGTCGATGGTGAAGAAGGCGATCACTGCCCCGAAGAGGATAGCTGCAATAGCCAGCCCCACTCCGGCGATGATCAGGAACATCGCGCAGCCGCTTCCGCCGGACGAATCGTTGATGGCGTTTTGTCGCTGGTGATACTGCGTCGACAATGTCATTCCCGAAAAAGGTAAGCTGAGCGAAACAAAGAAGGCACGCAGCCAGACACCCGGTGCCCTAGGTGCAGCTTCAACTGCGTGCCTTTCAACTGTAATAAGCTGCATGTGGATGAATGGTTACTGCAGAGAGTCTATAGTGTGGTTAAACCAACTGATCTTGGGAGGCAGGGTGAGTAATTCCGGTGGCTCGGGCGGATTCCGGCATTCGAAGTGGCTCATGGTGGGCGCGTTGATCGCGGCGATCGTCATGGGTGTCGGCCGTCTGGGATCCGGATTGATCGACCAGGGTGGCCCGGGCTCTGTCCCTGACCCGGACTGCAGCACCGCGATCGCCTGGGACGTGGCACCGGAACACGAGGGTGACACCGTTACGGTCGAGGGACCGGTAGTTGGTGCCAGTCACGTTGAAGGCGTCTCCGGCCAGCCGACATTTCTCAATGTGGGTGCCGATCACCCGGATCCGGATCGGTTCACCGTCGTCATCTGGAACGATGTCCGGGTGCAGTTCGATCAACCACCCGAGACGCTCTTCTCCGGACAGGAGATCTGTGTTTCCGGTGAGGTTGCGATCTATGACGACGGCTCATCCCAGATCGTGCTCGATCGGCCCGGTGCGATTACCTACGCTGACTGATCGGGCGGGCGGGATTCTCGCAGCAGCTGTTCGATCCGCTCCTGCTGTTGTTCGATCCGCTCGAGCCGCTGGTCGAGATCCTCGAGTTCCGCAATGCGCGCTTTCAGGTTCTGTACTTCCTCCGGATCTTCCTGCTGGACGAAGTAGGCGGCAATCGATGCGGCCAGCGTTCCGACGATCCCGATCCCCAGCAACATCAGCATCACGCCGACGATTCGTCCGGCACTGGTTTGCGGTGCAATGTCGCCGTAGCCGACCGTTGTTGCGGTGACGATCGCCCACCAGACTCCAGTTGTGAATCCGCCTTCAGTGATTTCCGGTTCGATCAGTGCTAGCGCCGCCCCGCCGGCCAGGATCAGAATCACCGATGACAGGCCAACGAACACCACGCCCTGACGCCCGAAGATCTTGTTCAACGCCTCCAGTGCCACCGCGGTAACTGCCGTCAGTCGCATCAGGCGGAAGAGTCGCATCAATCGAATCAGCCGCGCCAGCCGGGCAAGCGATAGCAGGTACGGGAGCAGCGGGAAGGAGACGACGATGATGATAATTGAGAGCCAGCTTCGCTTCACGTAGCTTCGCTTGTCATGAGCGAATCGATACAGCACCACAAATTCTGCGGTGAATATCAGCCAGATCGCCCAGTCGACCGTCAAGATGGGCCATCCAGAGATCCCCTGTGACTCGGCGAACGTCACCGGAATCGTTGCCACGGCAGCCACGATGACCAGAATCTCGAGCCGGTGCTCGATCTGCTGCTCTCTTGTCGCTCTGGAATCGATTGCCTGCTCGTTCATATACATCGCCTCTTAGAACGCCTCGAGATCGAGGGTAGTGGCCACATCTTGGGACAAGTGCGGCTGTTGCGCCAGTGTCGGAGCCTACCCACCCGGGTAGGGGCGCGACGAGCCGGACTACACCGATGGGTATGTCGATCTAAACAGACAAACCCTAGACTCAACACATCGCCGAGTGGCGGACAGGGATTGCCAATGAACAGGGGATCGATTTATGAAGACTACTCCACCTGACACCAGGGAACTGGAACAGAAGATACATGACACGCCAATTCGCGATCTGGTGGAAGAGTATCCCGGCGTGATGCCGGTTCTCAACCAGTGTGGAATCGATATTTGCTGCGGTGGCGGTCTGACTGTGCCGCAGGCAGCCGATGCTCACCAGCTCGATCAGTCTGAGCTCAACAATCAGGTGATCCGAATCATCCGCGGGGAAGGGGTTTAGCTATGGGCCCCCGGCTGGTGCCGCTCGTGATCGTCGCAGCGGTCCTCGGGTTTGTCGGTGCGTCAGCCGGGACGGCTCTTGCTCCAGAATTTCCGGGACTCTGGAACGCGGCGATCGGGCTCGTTATTCTCGGTGGAATCACACCGATGATCTATGCCGTCAACGCCCGGATTGTTCCGGTTTTCAGCCGTCGTGACTGGCAGATGCCGAATCTGCTCGCTGCAGCCATGATCCTTGCTATTGCCAGTGGCTGGATAACGTTCATTGGTCGAGCCGGGGGTTGGACTGGTGTCGAAGCGATCGGTCTGCTGACCGCGCTGGCAGGCGGACTGAGCTTCATGGCGAGCATTGTAATGCTGTTCCGCTCACCAGTTTCCGATCGACCTTCCCCACCCCCACCGTTCCCGGAGCAATCGAAGATCGATCAGACTGCAACGAAGTTCACTCGGCTGGCCGGTATCTGGCTGATCGTGGGACTGCTCATCGGTGCAGTGACCGTGTTCTGGACACCATCCTTCGGGCGCTGGGAACTGGTCTGGGCGCACGCGATGCTGATCGGCTGGTTTCTCTCGATGGCGAGTGGGGTCAGCTATCATGTTCTGCCCCGATGGAGTGGACAGAACTGGCGCTGGCCGCGACTGCCAGTGATTCATCTTCGCCTGGTGCAGTTCGGCCTGCCAGTTATGGTACTGGCGCTCGCGATCGACACTCAGTGGTTGTTCTTCGTAGCTGGCCCGGTCCAGACGATTGCCCTGCTGCTCTTCGTTGTCAATGTATTGCCGCAAGCGGGTTCTCTGCCGGTGGTGCCGCGTATCGGAGTCACTGCAGCGAGCTGGATGCTGGTGATCGGCGCCACGCTCGGTGCAGGGTTCGCACTCGATCCGATCAATCATGTGACGCTGCGATTTACTCACGCGCAAACCAACTTGTTTGGCTGGGCGGGATTGCTGGTCTGTGGGGTCGGCTACTACCTGTTTCCCAGATTCGCTGGCAACGCGCTGGCCTGGCCGAGACTGGCGAAGTTTCAGATGGCGCTGCTCATCGTTGCGGTCGTCATCAACGCCACCATCTGGTGGTGGTATGTCTCCCGGGATGCCGGGGTTCAGCCGTGGTTGATCGCATCTGGTCTGCTGATTACGGCGTCAATGGCGACCTGGACGCTGATCGTCGGCAAGACATTCTTCTCGGCGTCCAGATCGTCCGTCGGGGCTTCAGTCCAGATGAAACCACGCGGCAAGGTGCCGGTGATGCGGCCCCGCTGACGTTCGTCTCCGTGCCGTCAACAGGGTGGAGTGGGAAGGGCCATGAGTCGATTTCGGATACTGGCAATCAGCACGATTGCTGTGGTCTACGGGTTGATCGTCTTCGGCGGCATCGTCCGGATTACCGATTCCGGGATGGGGTGCGGGCCTGACTGGCCTCTCTGCAACGGAGAGGTGATTCCCAGTGTCTGGACGATGGAGACGACGCTCGAGTACCTCCACCGCGTCATCGCGCTGGTCGTCATCATTCTTACGACTGCGCTGCTGATTGCTGGATGGAGAAAACGGCACGAGCATCCCGGCTACCGCGCTATTCCGATGGTTGCCGTCGCGTTCGTTGTGATCCAGTCCGGCCTCGGTGCGATTACCGTGCTGCTGGATCTTCATGCAGAAGTCACCACCGCCCATCACGCATTGGCGCAGATCTTTCTGGGGACGCTGATCGTTCTGGGTGTGCTGACCTTCCGACCCCGGCTGTCTGGAGGTCACCCTCACCGGCCTTCGGGCAGCAGCCGGGTCACCCGGGCAGGCATTGTCGCGGGAGTGGCAACGATGGCACTCCTGCTCGCTGGCGCATATACGGCCACGACCGGCGCCGGCTACGCCTGCCCGGAGTGGCCGTTCTGCAGCGGGTACTACGTCCCTGGAACCGGATCGAGTCTGGTGGATACCCAGTTGATCCATCGCTGGCTGGCACTGATCAGCGCGCTGGCGATTGGCTATCTGATCTATGAGATCCGCCGATGGCGGAGCGACGCGTCACTGATGCTGAACCTCGCCTACGGCCTCGGCGTGATCATGCTGCTCCAGATCATGGTTGGAGCGGCAAATGTCTGGACACAGATGAACGATGTCTTTGCCGCGCTGCATGTGGCGCTGGCCACCCTGATCTGGGCTTTGCTGGTTCTGATCGTGGCGGTCGACAACCTTTTGCCGAACCCCGAACCGATGCCGATTGAAGCGGCCGAGCTGTCGGAATCGCTCGAACTCAGCAGCCAGAGAAAAGGAGCCTCATGATGGAGATCCCTTTGAGTAGTGCCAAACCTTCGATGACGTCGATCGATTTCGACGAGCAGCCGTTTATCATCGCCTGGGAGTTGACCCAGGCCTGCAACCTGGCCTGCGTCCACTGCCGGGCAGCATCTCAGCTGCAGCGTTCACCGGGCGAACTGCGCTTTCATGAAGCGCGGAACGTGATCGACCAGATTGGAGAATTTCCGGTTCCACCGGTGCTGGTGTTTACCGGTGGGGATCCGATGCGGCGTCCGGATCTCGTCAGCCTGGTTGAGTACGGTTCCGAGCGAGGGGTACGCTGCACCGTTACGCCGGCCGGTACTCCCCTGGCAAGCAAACGGCGCCTGACCGAACTTCGAGATGCTGGAGTTGCCCGGATTGCCGTCAGCCTCGACGGGCCTGGCCCCGTTGAGCATGATGCGTTTCGTCAGGTCACCGGTTCCTTCAACTGGACAGCGGGCATCATTCAAACGGTAAAAGAGCTCGGGATCGAGCTGCAGATCCACACCACGCTTTGTCGACAGACCCTGCCGTGGATGGCGGAGATGGCCGACCTGGCCGACTGGTTCGATCCTGCCGTCTGGGCAGTTTTCTGTCTGGTTCCGACTGGCCGGGGAATGGCAACCGAGCCGATCTCCGCCGAGGAGTACGAGCAGGTATTTCCATGGTTGCTGGAGCGGAGCCAGGAATCATCCTGGGATCTCAAGCTCACCGAGGGCTATCACTTTCGCCGGATTCAGCATCAGAAACACGCCGGACAGATGGTTTCGGGTCCGGGCTATCACACCACCCCGGATAATCTGATCGGCCGGGCGCCTCGCGCAGTGAACGCCGGGAATGGTTTCTGTTTCATCTCTCATACTGGAGATATCACTCCCAGCGGTTTCCTGCCTGTTGTGACCGGGAACGTGCGGCAGGACTCTCTGGCCGATGTCTATCGAAATCACGAGGTGTTTCAGCAACTGCGACGCCCGGCAGAATTCACCGGAAAGTGTGGCGGCTGTTTCTATCGTGATATCTGCGGTGGATCACGCTCCCGAGCCTACGCCGCAACTGGCGACTATCTGGCCACGGATCCGGCCTGCGCCTATGTGCCCCCGAAGGGGTGATTTCGGACGATAGTCGCCTCTCTGCATCTGTGGCTGACAGTGTTGCCGTGCCGCGAAGCGTAGGCTTCCTTACGGTCTCACTGGACGGCCACCGGTAGAGTTAAAGAGAAAGTACAGCGCGGAACGCGCATTGCATAATTACAATCTGGGGTTGACTTCCGACGAGGATCAGGGTGATTACCTGGTCGGCGCCAGGCACCTGACGGATGCTCCAGCAATTGCTTATCATCAGGAGATAATTACGCAGTCCAGAGAGAGGTTCATCCTTGCTACGTTCAGACAAAGAGGGCCGGAGATTCAACCCGGATAAGCTGTTGAGGGCACCATTGACCCGCCGGGCGTTCGTGGCTGGAGGGCTGGCGACGCTCGTTGCTGCCTGTTCGCGGGACTCCAGAGACGACGATCAAGCGCAGGAAGCGGCACCGACGGTCGATGAGACCGAGGGGCGCTCTGCCGAAACACCGACCGCGATACCTGAACCCACCGAACCGCCGGAACCCGAGCCTACGGCGACCCAGGTCCCGCCGACACCGGTGCCGCCGACTCCTGTTCCAGAACCCACACCTCCCCCACCGGAACCGACGCCGACACCGGTGCCGCAGCTCTCAATGTTCCAGCAGCTGAATCAGAGCTCAACCTGGGAAGGTGCGGTTCGAACCCCGGCCGGTCACATTATGGGTCGGGTGAACAGTGGATCACTGAACATCAGATCGGAGCCAGATATCGACGCTGATGTCGTCAGTACCACCTATGCGGGTCACACGCTTCAGATTTACGATGTTGTTCAGGGGTACCCGGTCGATGGCGATGATCGCTGGTTTCAGGTGGGGTCTAACGAATACGTCGCCGGAGCGCTGATGGAGCCGTTCGTGGCACCGACGCCGCCCGAGACGTTCGAGGACATGTGGCTGGACGTCAATCTGTCGAACTTTTACGCGGTGGTCTACAACTGGGGCACTCCAAGGTACGGAGCAATCATCACTGCTGGTCGGGGAGATCGGACTCCCATCGGCACGTTCGAGGTCATGTACCGTGTGCCAAGTGACACGATGGATTCATCCACGGTCGGTATCGAAGAGGGTGATCCGGAATACTACTACCTCGAAGACGTTCGATACGTGCAGTACTTCAAAGCCGGCGGTTATGCCGTTCACGGCAATTACTGGACCGAGCCGCCGAACTTCGGGCGATTTTCCAGCAATGGCTGTGTCAGTTTGAAGAATCACGATGCGGAGTGGGTCTGGGAGCTGACCGACGTTGGCTCGGTCGTCAATATTCACTTCTAATTCGACCCCGCGTTTTGTTCTCGACGGGATCTGAACGGGTCCCGTCGCTGCGGATGTAAGCGCGATCACAGTGCTCCTGGCATGAGTCACAGTACCATCACGAGAACGGCGATCCGTAACAGCAATTGAGACCGGAGGCCACATCGTGATGTCGAGCCAGCTGCAGCGCATGATCGTATACGGACTCGGAGCCGGGGTGGTGAGCTTTCTGGTACTGGCAATCAGTACCACTATCATCCCCAACCCGATCTTCCCGCGAGAAGAGACTGTACGCACCTTTGATTATGTCGTGCTGGGAATCGTCACTGCACTCGCTATCGGCCTGGGCGTGACCTACGCCATGCCTCAGCGTTGCCCGCTTCAACGGAACAAGCTGTACTCCGGTGGTGTCCTGGCGTTTCTCGCAATCGGCTGTCCCGTCTGCAACGTCGCCGTCGTTGCCCTGATCGGAACCGGTGGCGCAATGGCCTGGTTCGCCCCGGTTCAGCCACTTATCGGAATCGCGGCAATCGGGATGCTCTCGTTTGCCCTGGCAATCCAGATTCGAGACATCCGACGGGCTCAGTCGCCTCCTATGTCGAGCACTCCTGCCCGATCCACCAGCGCCAGCTGAAACTGTCACACTTCTGCTATGTGCCGGTGAACTTCTCATCGGCTCTGATGCGCATCCACTGCTATGAATGAATCAGACAACTGAATTATCCGGGGCTCCGGCCCCGGCACGTGATGCGAGGTGCGCTATGCGATTCTTCAACAATCTCCCCTGGATCGGCCTTGGTGGGTTTATGATCCTTCACGGCTTTGCTCATTCGCCGGCGATTCTCGGCTCCTGGAATCTCCTGTCCATCGATGACGTCTCACGGCAACCAAACTTCCTGCTCACGAACGTCAGTGAAGGCACGCTGTACGTTCTCGGCGGGATCTGGTTCCTGGCGGCGCTCAGCTTTGTCATCGCTGGAATCGGGGTGCTTCGAAAGGCATTCTGGTGGCCGATGATGACCGCGATCGCACTGGTCCTATCATTCTCGATGACGATCCTCTGGCGACAGGATGCGGCGATCGGCCTGGTTCTGAATGGTCTCCTCATGGCGCTTCTGATGGCGATGTATCTCATGGGTCAGCTCGAAGAGCGCAAGTTCGCCTGATGGCGTAGAACAGGGTCTGCTCCATGAGCGTAGAGCGGCTTCGTACATCGCTGATTCTCTCGACCGTCGTGCTGGTTCTGATGGCTATCGCCTCGTTTGCCGGAGTGTTTTTCGAAGGCCTGTACCGGGACAACGTCTGGGCCGCATCACAGTGGCGCGGTGCGGACGTTGTTCGCCTGTTCGTGGCTGTTCCGCTCTTCGCCGGAGCGATCTACTTCACCAGACAGGGTTCGATCCGCGGTCTCCTCGTCTGGCTGGGGTTTCTGCTGCTGGCGGTCTACGACTACGCGTTCTACCTGTTTGCCGCGGCGTTCAATGAGATGTTCCTGCTCTACACCGCGATCTTCAGCCTGTCGATTGCCGCGCTGATCTGGGCGTTGCCGCAGATCGATGTGCAGGCAATCCGGCAGGAGTTCACCGGTGGTGTTCCTCGGAGGCTGATCAGTGGCTACCTTGTTTTCTGGGTCCTGATGCTCGGCGGGCTCTGGGTGGCGATGTCGATCGCATTTCTCTTCACCGGCAACGTCCCGCAGTCGGTCATCGATTCCGGACATCCGACGGCGATCATCTTCGCGCTCGATCTGGCGATTCTGCTTCCGTCTGCGGGTCTGGCGGCCGTCTGGCTCTGGCAGGATCGTCCGTGGGGTTATGTGCTGGCGGTAATGGTTAACGTCAAGGGTGCGCTGTACGCGCTGGCCCTGATCTCCATGGGAGTCTTCATGGAACGGGCAGGTATCGAAGCTGGAGGCCTGCTCTTCCTCTGGATGTTCTTGACGGTCGCTTCGCTGCTGGCAGCGCTCGGATTGCTCTGGAACATGCGGGGATCACGCGCCGGGCAGTCGGTTGAAACGTCGGCGCCGGCCGAGAAACTCGTGTAGCTCGAGCGGCCCTGCCCCCTCTGTGCGATCGGAGGGGGCAACGTGTGTCCTAGACGAACGAAAGATCCCGCCTCCGGATGCCGATGAGTCCGGCCAGGATCAACCCCAGGGCGATCACCGTCATGATCGCCAGTGGAACCGGATCGAAATCGACCGATGGTACTCGCGGAACATACTCGAATGGTGAGATGTTGTAGAGCCAGCCAGGCAACCCGAGAAGCGGTCCGATCATTAGAGCAAAGAACCCGTAGGCCGGTACGAACCAGGCGAGCGGCATTGCCTGCGGGATGATGCCGAAGACTGCGACCGCAAGGGCCACGGCAAGCCAGATCGCCGGAGCGTAGTTCATCACGGCTCCGAGGACCATCCAGAAGTCACTGGAGCCTCCGGAATCGAGAGCAAAGAACGTGGCGGCTCCGACCCCGGTCAGTCCGAGAATGAATGTCGACGTGACGATCCCGAAGACCATCGATTCCCCGGCCCACCGGATCCTCGAGACCGCAGTTGCCAGGATGTTCTCGGCTCGCAGTGATGTCTCCTCGGCGCGAAGCCTGGTGACGGTCCCCACCGCGTAGACCGAGACCAGCAACGCCATGAACATGGCAATCATTGCCACGATCGACTCAGTCAACTCGCCGACGTCGAGTCCAAGCGCAGCAAAGTATTCGCTGACCATCGGATTATCGGCGTATTGTTCCCCGACTTCGTTCACGACCGATCCGTAGGCCATTCCGAACAGGAGCAGACCTGCTCCCCACGAGAGCAGTGATCCGCGCTGAAGCCGGAACACCATCCCGAATGGCTTTCCGAGACTTGAAGAGGCGTGGGCAGGGCCCGGGCTCGGCGGTCGCAACGCGGCGGCAACGTCTCGCTGATCACTCAACCAGAACGCGAGCGGAACCAGCACCGCGGCGATGCTGATGGGAACCAGCAGTGGCCAGATCTGGTTCTCGACGTAGGGAGAAGCCTGGAATACCGGACCGGTAATTGGCGTCCACATTAGCCAGTTCTCCAGCATATCGCCGAACCCGCGGATGACATAGGTGCCGATCATGACCGCCACGGCCATCCCGGAGGCCGACCGTGAGAACTCGTTGATCTGGACCGAAACGAGAGTTATAGCCCCGAACGAGATTCCGGTAACGGCCAGCGCCGCTCCGAAGATCAGGGAACCGGTCAGGTCGAGTTCAGGGAGCGTTGCGGTAAGCCCGACGGCTGCCAGCAGTCCGATTAGCAGGTTGAGACCGGTTACGGCGACCATCACCGCGGCCATGCCGGCGTATCTCCCGGTAACCGAAGACCGGACGAGCTCGGCTCTGCCGGTCTCTTCCTCGGCCCGGGTGTGCCGGACCACCATGAAGATGCTCATCAGCGCGACCACGATTGTCATCATGCCGAGCATCTCGCTAGTCATCATCGCCCCGAAGGTGTAGTCCTCGGCGCCCTGAAGCGGGCCAAGCATCATCCGCATGGCCGGGTTCTCCATCAGCGTCGCCCGGGCCTGTCGATCGGCATCGCTCGGATAGGTGTCCGGAAAGATCGAGGCCGTGCCGACCAGTGTCAGCAGGATCGCAAGGATCCAGATAGGAATTCTGACCCGATCGCGACGCAGGATGAATCTCAGTAGCGTCCATGTGCCGGTCATCTGACTGCCTCGACTTCTTCCGGAGCGCGTTCGGCCTCGGTCAGCTCTTCGCCATAGTGGCGCATGAAGAGCTGCTCAAGTGTTGGCGGACGACTGATCAGGTTGTTGACCCCCAGTCTGGAGATCTCCCGGATCGCCTCATCGATCTGATCGGTATCCACGTCAAAGTGGACCTGCCCATCCTCGATAACGAAGTCGTGAATCCCCGGAAGCTCTGCGAGCACGCGCGCGTCTTCGCGGGTCTCGGCGGTGATCGAGGTGCGCGTCAGATGGCGAAGCTCGTCCAGTGTGCCGCTCTCGACGTCTGTCCCCTGGCGGATGATCGTCACTCGATCGCAGAGGATCTCGACCTGGTAGAGCAAGTGACTGGAGAGCAGAATTGTCTTTCCCGCTTTCTGTTCTTCTTTGATGCACTCCTGGAAGATGATCTCCATGAGTGGATCGAGCCCGGCGGTTGGCTCGTCCATGATCAGAAGCTCGACATCGGATGCCAGTGCCGCGACGATCGCCACTTTCTGCCTGTTCCCCTTGGAGTAGGTTCGGGCTTTCTTGGTGGGATCCAGATCGAAGCGCTCGATCAACCGAGCCCGCTTGGCTTCGTCCAGCCCACCGCGAAGGCGTCCCAGGATGTCGATCGCTTCGCCACCGGTCAGCTCCGGCCAGAGGCTGACGTCACCTGGCACGTAAGCCAGTCGTCGGTGAAGCTCCACCGCATCTTCCCAGGGATCGCCTCCGAGCAACTTGACGACGCCGGAGTCGGCTCGGAGTAGCCCGAGGAGCACCCGGATGGCAGTCGATTTCCCCGCGCCGTTCGGTCCCAGAAAGCCGTGAACCTCGCCGGTCTGCACGTGCATGGAGAAGGAATCGAGCGCCCGGACAGTGCCGAATGTCTTGACCAGATTGTCGATGGAAATTGCTGTGGCCATTTGCCTTCACTTTCAGGCCCACCTCAAGGCAGGCAATGATTCGATGTGGTGTCGCTCAATTAGTGTCCTCGCCTGACTCCGCAGGTGGCGGCTTGCCGGTGGTTTTCTGGTGTTGCTCGACCTCGTATTGATCAAGGAGCTGAATGATCTGTGATCTGACTTCCGGTCCCAGAATTCGTTCAGGAGCGAGCATCAAGCGGGCGCGACCAACCCGTGTCAGAAGCTCGGATTCGTCGTCGATCTCCAGTGACTGCTGAATCGTGCGATAGAAGGCGGTGACACCAAGCGCCATCGCCGTCTGCACGGCCGCGATCATTCTGCTGTCGTCAGTTTCCGGATCGAGCGGTGGCCCGATCACGCCGGAAGTCAACGCTTCATGGGTGTACTCGCTGACCTCCTGGAACCAGCGGCGAGATGACTCCGTGCCGCTGGAGAGGGAGAGAATCAGGTAGTCAATGACCGGTTGCAGAAGTTCGAGATGCTTGATGTCCTCTTCTTGAATTGGTGGCGCACCACGATTCAGAATCTGCATCTGGGTATCTCGCAGCAACCGCATTACCCTTTCGTCGCACGCCTCCCGGAGCCCGTCTTTGGTCCCGAAGTGATGCTGGACGAGCCCCGCGGAAACCCCGGCCTCCTGGGCAATCTGTCGAATGCTTGCGCCCCGGAATCCGTGCTGCCCGAACAACACCGTTGCGGCGTGGAGAATCGCCTCACGGGTTGACTGCTCGTCCTGAGCGTTTTCGCCATTCGCTATGTTGTGCTGACCACTCATCTAAGGCTCCAATACAATCGTATTGGTATTACAATACAGTCGTATCGCTCTGTCGTCAAGTGGTTCCGGCTAGCTCATCTCAAGATCGCGAGATCGGAACGTGAACTGCCCGATGGCGATCAACAGTGCGGCCAGGAATGCCAGGATCGCGATCGGCCAGACCTCGAGGGTTCCGCCGGGCAGATCGGGTACGTGCTCGAATGGGGAAATGGCGCGCGCCCACGAAGGCATGTTCACCATGTCGCCAAACAGCCCGGCGAAAATCCCGAAGATCAGCACGAGCCAGGTGAGGACCAGCAACCGGGGGGTCGCTCCGAAGAGCGCGCAGGCGAGCCCGATCATCAGCCAGACCGCAGGGATGTAGGCCAGAGCAGCACCCAGCGTACCGGTGAGGAGTCCCATATCGTCCTGGTCGATGGCTGCCAGAATGCCCAGACCGGCTGACCCGGACAGAAGCACGATGGCACTCCCGGCCATTGCCACCACCAGGTAGCCACCGAGCCAGCGAGGGCGGGAAAGTGCCGTCGAGAGCAGTGGTTCAGCACGACCCTCGGATTCCTCGGTGCGCGGCCGCATCGCCGAGGCAACTGCGAAACCGGTGGCCATGAACGCCATAGTCATGACCAGCAGCCCGAGAAAGCCGTCGATCGGTGTGGCTCCACCCGTCGATTCGAGGAACTCGCCCAGTTGTGGATTGTCGGCAATGAACGTCTCGACTTCGCCAATCAGTGTGCCGAAGGAGACGCCGATGACCGTCACTCCGAGGGTCCACCCGATAATGCTGCCCTGTTGCTGTCGCAACACGAAGCCGATCGGGTTGCTGAGCGTGTTGCTCGCTGTGGCTGGTCCCGGTTTCTGCGGGAGTATCCCGCCGCCGACGTCGCGTCGATTGATCAGAACGAAAACGCCGATGAAGAGAACTCCGGTGAATGCAGCTGGAAGAGCCAGCGGCCACCACAGCTCGTCGACGAACGGGCGCATCGCCTGGCCCCAGCCGACTGGCGATAGCCAGATCAGTGCGCTTTCCTGAACATCGCCAATGGCCCGGATCAGGTAACTGGCACCGAGTACCAGGGCCGCCATGCTGGAGGCGCCCCGGCCGAACTCAGTGAGCTGGGAGGTGATGGCGCCAACACCGGCGAAGAAGATGCCAACACTCCCGATCGCCAGCCCAAAGGCGAGCGACCCAACGACCGAGTAGTCGCCCGGCATCAGTGGGAGAAGAGCCACGAATAGAAGCGCAATCACGACGTTGACCGCAGTGGCGACCGTGAGTGCCGCGACCGGGGAGGCATAACGCCCGACCACCGAGGATCGAATGAGCTCCAGACGATCGCTTTCTTCCTCGGCCCGGGTATGTCGTACCACCATGAAGATGCTCATCAGTGCCACGGCGATCATTCCGTAGGCCATCACCTCGTGCGCCATCATCACGCCGTAGGTGTAGTCCTCGAGGCCGTGTCCGGGGCCACGAAAAGCGATTGCCGTCGGGTTGGACATCAGCTGGGCCCGCGCCTGTCGCTCCTGTTCGCCCGGATAGATCTCCGGGAAACTGGTCGCCAGGATCAGGAAGAACCCGACGATCCCGATGATCCAGATTGGTATCCGGATCCGGTCTCGGCGCAGGATGAACCGAATCAGTGTCCATGTCCCTGTCAGTGAAGTCATTGGTCATTGCTCTCCGATAGAACGCTCGAATCGCACCGGCTGCCGGGTTTATGATCGGCATCGGCAATACAGTATCATTGAACTTACCGGCCGTCAAGTAAATAACTTACCAACCGGTAAGTGGGTTATAATGGCCTCAACATTCGAGGTTGGGTGGGGTTGCGGAAAGGATCTGACGGGTGAGTGCAAGTCGGCGGCAGTCGCCAGATACAAAGGCGGAGATTCAGGCAGTCGCACTGGAGCTGTTTATCGAGCAGGGGTTCAGTGCAACCTCACTGCAGCAGATTGCCGACCGGATCGGTGTCACAAAAGCGGCGCTCTACTATCACTTCCCCTCAAAAGCGGATCTGGCGCGCAGCATCTTTCTACCGTGGAAAGACGATCTCGACGCGTTTCTGGATGAGGCTGAAGCCCATCCAGAGCGCTCTCCGCGTGAGCTTATCGGCGATGCGTTCGATGTGCTGGTACGACACCGCGGAGCGTTTACGGCGATGATGGTCGATGGCAGCATCATCCGGCATGTCGATCTCATCGCCTGGACGGGTGAGTGGGCAACCCGGTTGCAGGGACTCTTCGTCGGCCCGAATCCGAGCATCTATCAGCAGACCCGGGTGGCGATCGCCTTCGGTGGACTGAACGATGCCGTGTTTCTCCTTGCCCAGTTGCCGGAAGAGGAGGTGCGGCCAGCCGCAATCGACGCGGTATGTGGCGCCCTCGGGATCGAAACCGGCGAGCTCGACACCTGATCAGCCGATCTTCGTGGTATCGAACGAGTAGCCCGACTGGAACCGATCCGGCCGGAACGGGGTGAGATCGAACTCGCTCTGTCCGGAATCGATCAGCTGGGCCAGCGCTTTCCCGGCGGCTGGTCCGATACCGAAGCCATGCCCGCTGAATCCAGTTGCCCAGACGAACCCGGCGATCTCCGGTGCCTCGCCCATCACCGGTAGCGCGTCCGGCGTGGTATCGATTACCCCACCCCAGGTCCGGACAACCTCGGGATTCCCGGTATGCGGGAAAAGCCGAATAAATGCATGGCGGCAGCGCTGGGCGACATCCGGGTTTGGTTCGGGTTCGATTCCAGCACTTTCCGCGAACTGCTTGCGGAAGTGCCGCGAAGTCGGCCGGATGCGCTTGAGATCCCTCAGCAGTGTCCTGCCGATGTTGATGCGGAAGGCGTCCCGGTTTTCGAGGTAGTTCGGGATGAACCAGCCGACGTTGCGAATGGCGTCCAGATCGACATCCATGTCGCCGTCGTCCGGCCGGGCCAGGTATACGGTGCCTCCCGGCCGCTGGCGGAACGCCACACCCGGCGTCCACGTGGCGATCTGGCTGATCTCCCGCCGTGGCTCGACTTCCACCACGGTTTGCCGGACAGATCGCTGGAGCAGATCGAGCCCGATCGTGCGGGCCAGCCGGGCAGACCAGGTGCCCGCTGCGCAGACGACCGTTCTGGCGCGAATGTACTCGCCGTTGGCCCGCACCCCGCGAACCTGCCCGCCATCGACGTCGATACCGTCCACCGTGACGCCGGTGCGGATGCGCGCTCCGAGCTTTTCGGCCGCACGGGCAAACGCTTTCGTGGCCTGACCCGGTTCGGCGTGACCATCTCCGGGGGTGTAGATTCCCCCGACCCAGGCACCCTGCATGTCAGGGTTGAGTTTGCGGATGTCGCGCGTGGTCAGCAGTTGAGTCTCAATGCCGAACTCGCGGGTCTGCTCGTACCAGTCCCGGTAGTAGCCCATCCGCTTTTCGGTGTCGGCGATCGCCATGATGCCGTGCTGGGTCCACTCGAAATCGGCGTCCAGCTCAGCGCTGAGCGTTGGCCACATCTGGTTGGCGGCTTTCATCAGAGGGATTTCGGCCGGGTGTCGCCGCTGCTGACGGACGAATCCCCACGCCCGGCTCGACTGCCCAAAGGCGATATCGTCTCGTTCGAGCAGAAGAACGTCGACATCGCGTTTCGCCAGTTCCCAGGCCAGCGAACATCCGATAATTCCCCCGCCGATAATAATGACGTCAGCCTGCCCGGACATATCTGAACCCTCTGCATTCCCTCGCTGGTACTGGATCGATCTCGTGTAGGTCTGCCGAACAGTATAGCGCTGAGTCAACAGCGCGTCAGTTCTTGCGAGTTTTTCGAATCGGCGCTAGAGTCGCCATATGCGCGATACATAATCAGATCGATGTCGTAAACGGCAAATCAGACAGGGAGCAGAGCAGTATGCGTGTGGTGATCATGCCGCGGACGCACATCTGGCCGGAGGTGCTGCCGCATCAGCTGGAACGGCTGAAGCGCGCCGGGATCGAAGACATCGTGGTGGTGACCGATCGCGAGTCATTGCTCCGGGAAGTCCGGACTGCCGATGCGCTGGTTGGTGAGATGGATCCGGAGATTCTCGAACACGCCGGCCAGTTGAAGTGGGTCCAGGCGCTTGCTTCCGGGGTCGATGCCTTTCTCTTCGATGCCTTCATCGAGAGTGACATCGTGCTGACCTCAGAGAAAGGTCTGGTTGGCGAGCATCTCGGGGATCACGCATTTGCCCTGCTGCTCGGCCTTACCCGGATGATTCCCCAGGCCGCCCGGCAACGAAACTGGGATGAAACGATGCGCATGCGTATGCGCATGGAGAACCGGGAGCTGAGCGGCAAGACCGCGGCAATCATCGGACTGGGTGGTACCGGGGTCTCCGTTGCCAGGCGTGCCAATGCGTTCGGGCTTCGCTGCCTGGCGGTCGATCCGGATGTGACAAGTGGCCCGCCCCACGTCGAGCGAATCGTTACTCCCGACAAACTGCTCGATGTCGCGGCAGAGTCCGACATTATCTTCGTCTGTTGTCCGAAGACCGCAGCGACTACGAACTTGATTGGCCGGGACGTTTTCGATGCAATGCCAGCCGATGGCTACGTCATTAACGTCACCCGTGGCGGGATCATCGATGAAACCGCGCTGATGGCCGCACTCGATTCCGGCAAGCTGGCTGGAGCCGGGCTGGATGTCGTCTCCAAAGAGCCACTTCCCGACGACAACCCGCTCTGGAAATATGACAACGTGCTGATTACGCCGCATACCGCTGGCGCCAGTCAGTTCCGGGTCGACAGGATCCTTGAACGGGTCTTCACCAATATGGAGCGGTTCCAGCGTGATGAACCACTCGAAGGCGTTATCGACAAGCGGAAGGGTTACTAGTAATGGCGGAGACGATTGGACTGATCGGCCTGGGCGTGATGGGCAAGCCGATGGCCCGGAACCTCATCAAGGCTGGGTTCGAACTGGTGGTTCACAACCGGAGTCAGGGAGCCGTCGATGCGCTGGCCTCGGAATCGGCATCGGTGCGATCGGCAGACTCCCCGAAAGCGGTGGCCGAGAACGCGGACATCGTCATCACCGTGCTGCCGGACTCACCGGACGTGGAACTGGTAGCACTCGGTGAGAACGGTCTGATCCATGGGATGCGCTCTGGAAGCCTGCTCATCGACATGAGTACCATCATTCCGGCGGTGTCGATTGCGATCAACGATGCGCTGAAGAGCGTCGGAGCCAGCGCGCTCGATGCCCCGATCAGCGGCGGTCAGCGTGGTGCAGTGGATGGAACGCTGAGCATCATGGCTGGCGGTGATCCGGCTGATTTCGAGCGTGCCCGTCCGGTCTTCGAAGCGATGGGCAAGACCATTGTCCATTGCGGGCCGCCCGGTGCCGGTCAGACCGTGAAGTCATGCAATCAGATCCTGTCTTCGACGATGTATGCCGCAATCAGCGAGACACTCGTGTATGGCGCCAAGGCAGGGGTCGATCCGGAGACGATCATCGAGGTGTTGAGCGGCGGTTCAGCCCAGTCCCGACTACTGGAGACGAAGGGCCCGACTATGGTTGCCCACCAGTTCGAACCCGGTTTCCGGGTGGAGCTGATGCGCAAGGATCTCTCGATCGCTCAGGCAACGGCGAAGGACATCAACGCTCCGATCCCGCTCTCGGCGCTCGTTACCCAGATCTATGACCGGATGCTTGCGCACGATATTACTGATAAGGATCATTCGGTGATCTTTACAATGTTCGAGGACATGGCCAACCATAAGGTTCAGACGTCCAAATGAAGATTTGCGCAGTTACCGGAGGGCTGATACGATTTTGCAAATAGTCGTGACAGCAATAATGCTGGTGCGCAATATTGCCCTTTTGTGAGAGGGTTTGTGGGCGAGATGGTCGATCATGGTCCGTACGAACAACCATCGGCGTCGTTCACTGGTCGAACCCAGGAACTCTGGCAACTTGCGGACTGTTTTTCAGACGCTTCCTCTGGGAACGGTCGACTGGCTCTGATATCTGGATCTGCCGGAATCGGCAAGACCGCGCTGGTTCAGACGTTCCTGAATTCGCTGGGGGACGAGTCTTCTATCGTCCTGAGGGGATCGTGCACTGATTTGACGACGGCGCCCGCCTATGGTCCCTGGCTTCAGATTCTTGCCAGCTACGTGTCTGGAGCAGACCTTCCGCCCATTCCTGATGTGCTTGTACAGGGAACCGGGATGGGAGGGATAACCAGTCAGGCCGGTCTCTTCGAAGTCGCGGCCAGATTCATCGCTGACATTGCAACTGTCCGTCCGGCGGTCATTCTCCTTGAAGACCTCCACTGGGGCGATTCAGCGAGTCTGGGAATGCTTCAATACCTCGCCCGCCAACTCTCGCGACAACGGATAATGATTATCGTCACATATCGCGTCGAAGAGGTCGAAGCCGATCATCCGCTCTTCAAGGTGTTACCGGACTTGTCACGTGAGCCAGTCACCAAACGACTCGAGTTGCAACCGATTGACCGGGCATCCCAGACGGAGTTGCTGGTGCGCAACTATGGGCTTTCCAGTCCCGACCGGGATCGCCTCGTCGAATGTCTGAATCGTCACTCAGAGGGTATTCCGCTCTACTTTTGGGAGCTGCTCCGAGACTTCGAAGGTTCCGGGATACTGAGCTTCATCGGAGACCAGTGGCGACTTGGCGATCTGTCTCGTATTCGAGTGCCCAATATGTTGATTCAGATGATCGAGCGGAGACTCGATCGCGTTCTGGCTCACCAGCGCTCGGTGCTCGAGACTGCCGCGATTATTGGCGCTAGCGTCGATATCGATCTCTGGCAGCGCGTTGCTGATGTGAGCGATAGCCTGCTCGATGAAGTGGTCGACCGGGCGATCCACGCCCATCTCATTCGGGAGTCTGCGAACGATTACTCGGTGGAGTTCACCCACGCAATGATCCGCCAGGCGATTTACCAGCGGACATCGATATTGAGACGCCGGAGAACTCACCGCCGAATCGCTGATTTGCTCATGGAAACTGGTGAAACAAATGAGAGTACAATCGCTCACCACCTAAGACAGGCAGGTGATCCGCGCGCCGCGGACTGGTTGATCGCTGCTGGAGAACGTGCCCAGCGCACCTACGCCTTGCAAGCGGCTGCGGAACGATTCTCCGAGGCAGCAGAACTGCTCGCCAATGACGAGTCCAGACAACACGAGCGGGGCTGGCTCTCTTACAGGGCTGCCCGCGCGCTGCGTTTCTCTGACGTCTCCCGCGGACTCGAATACTTTGAAGAGGTAGAAAAGATCGGCAGGGAGGTCAGCGATGATGTCCTGACTGCCTATGCGATGGTTGATCGAGGATACCTCCATGGAAATCTTGGAAGCGTTCGAAAGGGTTACGAGTTCGTCCTCGTTGGAAACCAGGCAATTGATGCACTTCCAGACGATCACTTTTCGTCAAGCTCAGTGCGAAACTGGGTTGCGGATGTAGTGATCCGATCTCCACACGTCGAGATGGGTGATCAGGAATTCCTCGATCGCCTTGGCGGGCGATTTAATCCGCGTCGCTCGCTACTGGTTCTCGTCTCAGCTATTGTGGGCCTGCTCGAACATGCAATCGAAACCGGGGAGGCTCACTACGATCAACTCGCGGCGATCACCAACCCCGATCATCACATTCTGGCGCCGTATGCGGATCTCTGCAGTGGCCTGGGTGTTGCCTATTCGCACCTCGGTAAGCCAGAACAGGCTGGGAACGCGTTCGCCGAGGCTCGAGCCGCATTGCAGCAGCTGGATCATCGAGCTCTGTATGCCTCGATTACGTACTGGGAACTGCAGCATGTCGTCATTCCGTTCCGACTGGATCATGCTTCTGAGCGACGCGAACTTGCGGCACAGGCGGATAAAGCGGCACGTGAGAGCAACGAAACGCTGGCGACTGGTTCAGAGTCGAGTATCACGAGCTTTACCCTTCTCTGGCTGGAGGGGCGCTGGGAGGAAGCCAGACAGCGAGCGTCCGGGGAGCGGTCAGTCATTTTTTTGGAGAATCAAAAGCACCTTGAGATTGCGCTTGGGCACATTGCCCGGGCAAGAGGTGAGTTTGACACCGCCTGGACACATGTTTACCGCGTTCTTCCCGATAGTGTCGCGACGGAGCATCTCGATATCGAGCTCCACGTAGCGCTCGAAGCACAAAAACTGGCGGCCATGACGGCGCTTGATCAACAGGAGTACGGCAACGCAGAGCGGTGGATTAAGGCATTAGAGAAGTGGCTGAACTGGAGCGGTGCCGTTCGTGGCCTGTCGGAGCTGGAACTTCTTCGTTCTCGATGGTACGAGCAAACAGGGGATTCGAGCCGCGCTATGGAGTCCGCCAGAAAGGCACTGGAACTGGCGAAATCTCCACGACAACCGATGCCGCTGATCAGAGCTCTTCGACAAGTCGGGATGCTGCATCTCTCGAAAGATCAATTTGACTGTGCACTGGATTGTCTGAACGAATCATTGAGCCTGGCAGACGCCTGCGCTGTGCCTTACGAACAGTCGCTCACACGACTGACCCTGGCCGAGGCACTGATCAGAACGGGTGAAGAAGACAGAGCCCGAAGCTTGCTTCGCGCGGTCTGGCGCACCGCTGAACAACTTGTTGCTTCGCCCACGATGGCCCGTACTCGAGAGATGCTCAATCAGATCTCCCCGCGGAGACTTCCGTCTTCGCTCGGGCTGACCAGACGGGAGACCGACGTCCTTCGCCTCCTCAGCCAGGGGAAACAGGACCCGGAGATCGCCAAAGCGCTGTTCATCAGCCGGCGGACGGTCAATACTCACCTCTCATCGATCTATCGAAAACTCAAAGTGAATAATCGCACCGCTGCTGTGGTTGCTGCCCGGGAGTTCGATCTGAACTAGCGGCTGCCGCTGCAACAGACACGCATCTACGTCATTTGACCTAGAAGAAACCTGACAGCCCCGACGCAAAATCTAGGTTGTTTGCCCGATGTTTAGTGTGCAGTGAGCCACTAGACTGGTTCCTACAGTCGCAAAAGCCGACTGGCCTGACGAATCACGGCAGGCAAGCCAGCTACGAAGAGCGGAGGCAAGCATGCAGGTGGCAGTCAAACGAAAATGGTTGGTTGATTCATGGATTCATGCAGCCGTCCGGCAGCGATTGTCAAAGATCCTGACTGAGCGGCCACGGCCACTGAAGATGATCAACATGCGCACTAGTGCGCCACATGATCTGCGCTGGGAACGTGACAGGTTCACCAGTCGCATGCTCAGCAGCTGGGACCGCTAAATCAGCAGGTGGCTCACAGCACGCACCCTCTTCGGAGCAGCAGGAAGTCCGGCGGCAACCTCCTCGTTCGGGTGATGATTAGTCCTCATCGATTCCGATAACCGAAGCGGCCGGACAACCCGCACACCGGCTTTCGACCTCAGGAACGCACCAAGCCGCGCTATCAGACATGTCACCCAGACCACTCCAACAACGCGCCCAGAAACCATGAACATTCTGGTACGATTTGTCATACCGTCATGCTGTGAACGGAAAGACGCATGTGCCAACTGCGTCGTTTTACGCATTCGATTCGCTCACGCTGGCTGGTACTGACGACGATCACCATGACGGCGCTCGTCTCAGTGATCACCTACCAGCTCCTGATTGCTCTACCCGAGGCAGAACCGCCTGTCATTCAGACCAGCGAGCAGACCGTCTACTTTCCACAGATGGAATCAAGCGGGCACGACGTCAGCCCGGTCGACGTCCGCGGACCGCTCGTGCTCGACGATGCCGGTTGCCTGCGCCTGAGTGGTTCCGAAGGACAGGTGATCATCTGGCCGCACAATGGCTATGATGTGGACCTGATCGACGGACTGGTTGCGCTCGTCGATGAAGATACTCGGCAGCCGATCGCGTTCGAGGGAGACTGGATCAAACTGGCTGGCATAGTCGGCTTTCGCGATGTCGAGCGCACGATGGGCCGTCAGCTGCGGGATGCCTGCGATGCGGCCGATCGATACGTGATAGCGGGTGACCTTCAACCCGATGGCATCAGCCGGGTTTCACCAGAAGCACCCCTCACCGTGCACTATGAGTTCGAGCTGGGCTATGAACCACGCGCCTGGTTTCTGCAACGTGAGGCGGGTGTTGGTCACACCCTGGATGGCGATCGCAGCGGCGAACTCGTTCTCGACGCCAACGGCTGCCTGCGACTGGACGATGAGGGTGGGCCGCTCCTGATCTGGCCTGCCAGTGGAGTCGAGCTCGAATGGTTTGGCCCGGACGTCATGCTGGAGCGCATCAGCACCGGCGAGACCATCGCTGAGGTTGGAGACACCGTGCATGTCGGTGGAAAAGCCCATCTTGCCGACGACATTGATGATCTCGTTCAGGGAGGGCTACCCGATGCCTGCAAGAACGGCGATCTCTGGATGACTGGCCCTCTGTACGAGATCGAACGGCTTTCATGGCGCTGACTGGCCTCGATCACTTTCCCCCTGATACCAGTCCAGATCGCTCATCACGGGCGCGTTCCTCCGGATCACGGTCTGCTGGGTTCCCATATCCGGCTCCACCGGGAATATGCCACTCGAAGCGAGCGTCTGCGTCGTCCAGCATCACCTGTCCGGCGGCGATCTCGTCCGGGGTGAGATGCACTCCGTTCCGATATAGCGCCGATACTGGTCCATCCTCACCGCCAGAAAGACCCCGCGGCGGGAATTGCAGGCGATCCGGATCGAAAAACAGCGAGACCGGTTCCTCGAAACCCGGCAAGCGACTCACCTCGAACTGATGCCCAAACGATCCCCGCCACTGGCCGTCTCCAGCCGAATCAGGACGAAGTGAGCGATTGCGTACCAGCACAGGGGTCCGTAGCTCCAGCACTTCCACCGGAACGTTGCGCGCGCTACTCGGGAAGCAGTTGCGCCCGATCCCGTCACGCCCTTTGCTGGCGCCACGACCTCCTGCCAGAAAGAAGTGCGCGTTGTAGAAGGCGCCGTCAGGCTCCTGCCCGTAGACATGCACCGAGTTCATCAACCCGTTTCCGGCCTGGACGCGCTCAGGCATGATCGGCTCCAGTGCCCCGAACAACAGCGAATGGATGTGCCAGCCGGTGCGGGTCCGCGATCCGACCGAGGCCGGTTTCCGGCAGTTGAGAATCGAGCCTTCCGGAGCTGTCGCCGAAATCGGCCGAAAGGCACCCTCGTTGGCCGGGACATCCGGCGAGAGCAGGCATTTTAGTGGGTAGACTGTGTGGGCCTGGGTGTAGATCAGCGTCGAGTTGATCCCGCCCCGTGGCTGCTGCGGATCCGAGCCGGTGTAGTCGACCGTCAGATCGCTACCGGAGATCTCCACCTGGCAGCGTAGCGTCAGCGGATCGCCGAGGCCGTCGATCTGCACCTCGTTCTCGTAGATGCCGTCCGGCAGATCGGAAATCGCCTTGCGGATCGCTCGCTCGGAGTAGGCCTGTACCGTCTCGGCCAGTGCCGAGAGATCCGACATGCCGTATTCATCCAGAAATGCAGCGATTCGCCGGTTGCCGAGTTCGTTGGCCGTCACCTGGGCTTCGACGTCGGTCAGCACCATCTCCGGCGTGCGGACGTTCTCCCGGATGAACGCGAAGACATCCTCGTTCGGTTCACCGGCGTCGTAGAGCTTCAGGATCGGGATCTGCAGACCCTCTTCGTAGAGATCCCGGACGGTTCGCGACGACAGCGAGCCACCGATGCTCGAGGTGTGCGCCACCACGACCGTAAAGGCGACGATCGCGTCGTTCCGGAAGACTGGGGTGACCGTGGCGATGTCGTCCAGATGCCCGGCGCAGATCCAGGGATCGTTGGTGATGTAGACATCGCCCGGTTGCATCGTCTCCTTCGGGAACTTCTTGAGCACTTCCCGGGCGACGTTCGGCATCACCAGATTGAAGACCGGCATCGAACGGTTGGAATGCGACAGCGAACTGCCGTTGGCGTCCAGAATCTCGCACCCGAAATCCTGCGCCGCACCGATGATCGTGGAGACGGCCGTTCGCAGCACCGTGGTCCACATCTCATCAGCAATACCGATCAACCGGGACCACATGATCTCCAGCGAAATCGGGTCGAATTCGTGTCTGGTTTCCGGTGCGGTCATGATTGCTCCAGTTTCAGTTGGTGGCCCTCACCCTCCGGCCCTTCTCAGATCCT
>REEK01000026.1 GCA_007695115.1 Sphaerobacteraceae bacterium | reverse complement strand
ATTTCGGAGAATGGCCGCTAGAAGACAGAGCTTTCGCAGACATCGTTCATGGCAAGTTGGGGGAGGTATCTCATGTCAGGTTATGACATGCCGCCAAACGAGACTGAACGTCCACGGCGAGTCTTTATAGTGAACGGTTCTCCACCATTTCTGGAGATCTTGCATGAGTTCTTGACCCTTGAATCATTCGAGGTCGTTGTCAGCTTGAACGTAAATGTTGAGTTCAAGGCCATAATAGCGTTCGATCCAGATCTACTGATCGTAGACATCGTCGCGTTCGAAAAACAGGGATGGGAACTCCTTGAGCATATCCACTCCAGCGCAAAAACAAATGACATCCCTGTCATTATCATTTCTACCTCGGAAGAAATACTTGACCGAGCAAAAGCACAAGTTGATCGCTACGGCGGCGACTACTATCTGGCGAAGCCGCTGGATCTCGAGGAACTGCTAAGCAAGGTTCACCAGGCAACAAGCTTCGCCCATCCCCCAGACCAATCATCCTGAACCGGATTACTGATTCCGCCGCTATTGTCAGTAATCGACAGAACCCCCTGTTTTGTACTTCGCTAACAGGAGAGTTCTGCGCAACGGCTGGGCTGTTCTTCCCGAACACTCAGAATCCCATGTGTCTTGAGCTGACAAATCGAAAGTATACGTACCTCGAGTGCCCTGGTTCATGCACATCGCGATTTCCAGACGTAACCAATCGGTTGTTCCCTTACTATCCGCTCCTCTCCTTGACATCTCCAGCTTCCAACTCTATAGTGAATCCTGAATTTAGCTGAGGCTAATTCTCAGCGACGGGAGCCGCTGGAACGATAGTAACCACAAGGAGTCTGCACGATGACGTTTTCACGATTCCGATTTTTCCCGCTACTGGCCATTATGGCGCTGGGAGTCATCCTGGCCGCCTGTGATGATGACTCGAATGGCAACGGCGATGATGCCGCAGCTGATAGCGACGATCCGATCCACGCCATCAGTACCACCAACTGGCTGCACGATGCGGTGAGCAGTGTCGGCGGCGATCTGGTCGAAGCCGAGGCACTCATGGGCCCGGGCATCGACCCGCACGATTACATCGCCACCGAGGGTGATCTGACCCGGATGGAACGGGCTGACATCATCTTCTACAACGGTCATCACCTCGAAGGCGCGATGTCCGACGTTCTCGGACAGGTCGATCAGCAGAGCCGTACACTCGCAGTAGCCGAGCAGATCGACGACGACCTTCTCCTGGAGCCGGATCTCGATCTTCTGGGTGAAGATTTCGACGCCCCATACGATCCCCACATCTGGTTCGATATCGATCTCTGGAAGCTCGCCACGGAAATTATCCGGGATGAGTTCATCGACATCGACCCGGACAACGAAGATGTCTACCAGGAAAATGCCGACGCCTACATCGCCGAACTGGACGACCTGGAAGACTATGTCCAGGAGCGCGTTCAGGAGATTCCGGAAGAGCAGCGGATGCTGATCACCGCCCACGATGCCTTCGGCTATTTCGGGCGAGCCTTCGATATGGAAGTCCGCGGCCTGCAGCCGGTGACCACCGATGTAGAAGCAGCCGCATCAGATATCCGGGAACTCTCCGATCTCATCGTCGAACGTCAGATCCCGGCCATCTTCCTGGAGTCGGCCGTTCCACCGCAGGGGATCGAAGCCGTCCAGGCAGCGGTCATCGATCGCGGGTTCGATGTCCAGATCGCCGATGAAGCGCTCTACGGTGATGCGCTGGGTTCAGAAGATACGGACGAAGGCACCTACGTTGGCGCCTATCGCTTCAACATCGATGTAATCGTCGAGGCACTCACGACGGACTGATCGCCGGTACAATGAACCGGGACGCTGCAGACCGATCGCGACAGGATGCCAACGATGACCGCGCCAGCATCAGCTCAGACACCGGCGATCGCCGTGCGCGATCTCACGGTCGCCTATGACGATCGCCCGGTCCTCTGGGACGTCGATCTGGATGTCCCACATAGCGTGCTTATGGCAATCGTCGGCCCGAACGGTGCCGGCAAGACCACCATGATCAAGGCAATGCTCAACCTGGTCCGCCCCGCTGCGGGCCAGGTCGAAATCCTCGGCCAGTCCTACCAGAAGAGCCGCCATCAGGTCGGCTACGTTCCCCAGCGGGGATCAGTCGACTGGGATTTTCCGACGAACGTGCTCGATGTGGTCCTGATGGGCCGCTATGGCGCGCTCGGCTGGATTCGACGCCCCGGTGAAGCTGACCGGAAACTGGCATTGCAGGCCCTCGAGAAAGTTTCAATGGCCGATTTCGCTGAACGGCAGATTAGCCAGCTCTCCGGCGGTCAGCAGCAACGCGTCTTTCTGGCCAGAGCGCTGGTGCAGGATGCCCAGGTCTACCTGATGGACGAACCGTTTCAGGGAGTCGATGCCACCACCGAGCGGGCGATCATCACGATCCTCAAGGATCTGCGATCGGCCGGTAAGACGGTCGTTTGCGTGCATCATGACCTGCAGACGGTTCCGGACTATTTCGACTGGGTTGCGCTGCTGAACGTCCGGAAGATCGCCAGTGGACCAGTGGCTGAGGTGTTCAACGATACGAACCTGCGTCTCGCCTATGGCGGCCGGGTTGCCTTCCTGAGCCGGGATAGCGCAGCACCGGCAACCGCGCAGCCCACACCTGACTATGAAGACTAGCCAATGTTTCCCGAGTTCCTGACGGACATCTACACCGACTACACCATCCGGAACATCACGCTCGGCGCGATGACACTGGGGTTCGTCAGTGGTTCTCTCGGAACCTTCGCCGTACTCCGGCGGCAGAGCCTGCTCGGCGATACGATCTCCCACGCTGTGCTGCCCGGAATCATTCTGGCATTCATGCTGACAGGAAGTCGTGATCCGCTGATTCTCATCATCGGGGCAGCGATCGTCGGCTGGATCGCTACACTCTCGATCATGGCTATCGTCAACACCACCCGGATCAAACCAGATGCCAGCCTGGCGCTGGTTCTCTCGGTCTTTTTCGGATTCGGCATGATGTTGATGACATTCGTGCAGAGACAGCCAGAGGCCGCATCCGCCGGGCTCTCCCGATTTCTCTTTGGGCAGGCTGCGGCAATTATCTGGGACGACGTACGCACCATGCTTATCGTCGGTGGGTCAGCGATGGTGATCCTGCTGATCTTCTGGAAAGAGTTCAAACTGGTGGTCTTCGATCGCGCCTTCGCCCTGAGCATGGGCATGCCGGTGCGCAGGTTCGATGTGTTGCTCACGACACTGCTGGTGATCGCCATCGTGATCGGCCTGCAGACGGTCGGCGTGGTGCTGATGAGCGCGATGGTCGTTGCTCCGGCAGCGGCAGCCCGTCAGTGGACCGATCGGCTCGGTTTCGTGACGTTACTGGCTGGTGGATTTGGCGCCCTCTCCGGCGTCAGTGGTGCTCTGATTAGCGTCTACATGACTCGAATGCCGACCGGTCCGACGATCGTCCTCTGTCTGACGGTAGTCGTCGTCTTCTCGCTCCTGATGGCGCCAAATCGGGGCCTGCTCTGGTCCTGGGTTCGCCAGCACCGTCAGAGCCGGGAAATCCGCTCCCGGGTGGTACTCGGCGATCTCTACTGGTTGAGTGCCCAGCACGAGGGTGCCGAACACGGCCACTCGATTGGCACACTGGAAGCGATGAGCGCCGGACGAGTTGCCGTCGATCACGGTCTCGAAGACCTCGAACGGGCCGGTCTGGCCCAACGCACCGGGGACGACAACTGGATGCTCACCGAAAGCGGACGGCATCAGGCACAGAAGGACCTCCAGTCAGGCGAACGGGAGTCAGCCGATGTTTGATCTGACGTCCGGCCAGATTGAAATCCAGCTGGTGGCAGTCGTGGTCGCCGTTGCCTGCGCACTACTCGGTGTCTTCCTCGTTCTGCGGCAAATGGCCATGATGAGCGACGCCATCACTCACTCGATTCTTCCGGGCATCGTCGTCGCATTCTTCCTGGTGCAGGATCTCTCGTCACCGTTTCTGATCATCGCCGCTGCGGCAACTGGTGTGCTGACGGTCAGCCTCGTGGAGCTCCTGAACCGCACCAGACTGGTGCGGGAAGATGCCGCTATCGGGATCGTATTTCCAGCGCTCTTCAGTATCGGAGTGATTCTGATCGCACGATTTGCCGGGGGTATCCACCTGGATCTCGATGTCGTTCTGCTTGGCGAGATCGCCTTCGTCCCATTCAACCGGACCACTATTCTCGGGATCGATCTCGGTCCCACCGCGCTGGTGATGATGACGATCATCCTTGTCATCAACGTGCTCTTCGTAACGCTGTTCTACAAGGAATTGAAACTCGCCACCTTCGACGCCGGACTGGCGGCCGCGCTCGGTTTCTCGCCAGTAATTATCCACTACAGCCTGATGAGTCTCGTATCGGTGACCGCGGTGGGCGCGTTCGACGCCGTCGGCGCGATCCTGGTGGTGGCGCTGATCGTTGGCCCGCCAGTCACGGCCTACCTGCTCACCGATCGGCTCTGGCTAATGCTGGTGCTCAGCGCTGGAATAGGGGTGGCGGTTGCAATTCTCGGGTACTGGCTGGCGCGCTATCTGGATGCCTCGATAGCTGGATCGATGGCCACTATGACCGGTGTCATCTTCATTGCTGGCTACCTCTTCGCGCCCTACCGCGGGCTCATCGCCATCGCATTGCGCCGGCGTCGACAGCGCTGGGAATTTGCCGGTACTATGCTGGCCATTCACCTGCTCAATCACGAGGGGTTGCCCAGCGCCCAGCAGGAAAACCGCATCGATCACCTGCAAGACCATCTGAACTGGGACTCCCGGTTCGCCGAGCATGTCGTCCGCTGGGCCGAGCGCCACGGCTCCCTCACCCGCCAGAACAGCCACCTCTTTCTCACCGAAAAGGGACGTCAGCGCGCTCGCGAAGCGATCGTGCGCTAGCTGCACCACGATTGTCAGAGCGCGAATCGTGCCGTATAGTCACTGAATTATCCTGCCGGGCGGGTAACCGCTCCGGATGGTTTGCCTGAACTCAGAACTGATCTCATTGAACACGCAGAAGACAGGAGACGCCGTATGTCCAGCAATGAAAAAGTACCCGTAACGCGCGAAGGACTGGCGAAACTCAAGGAAGAGTACGAGCATCTCGTCAACAACGAGCGTCCACGCATCGTGGAGGTTATCGCCGAGGCCCGGTCTCACGGTGACCTGCGGGAGAACGCCGCCTACGATGCCGCCAAGCACGATCAGGGCATCATCGAGGGACGAATTCGAGAGTTGGAGCGGATGCTCAAGCGCGTTGAGATTATCGACGAGAGTAGCAGCGCAACCGCAAGCTCCAATGTCCGCATCGGCTCCACCGTGACGATCGAGGTTGATGGTGAAGAGGAAAAATACACCATCGTTGGAGCAGTCGAATCTCGTCCGGCGCAGGGCCGTATTTCCAACGAATCTCCGTTCGGCAAGGCACTCCTCGGACGCAAAGTCGGCGATGAAGTCACCATTGAGACGCCTGGCATCAACATGGAGGCGAAGATCCTGCGGATCGAGTAAGCGGACTCACGTCTGGAAGCCGAATCCGAACCGAAAGAGGAAGCGTAACTGTGGCCGAACCAGCACACCTGTCAGACCACACCGGTCGTGAACGCATGCAGGAATTTCTCGATAGCAACCGGATCGACGCCGAGATCATCGTTCCCGGGGCCGACACCCCCACCGTTCCGGCCGCCGCGGACGCACTCGGGGTTCGCCCGGAACAGATCGTGAAGTCGCTGGTTTTCAGTGACCGCAACGACGAGACGATCATCGCCGTTGTCCGCGGCACGGCCAGAGTCGATCGCCGGAAACTCAGCAAGGCAACCGGGCTGCGAAAGCCGAAACTGGCACCACCCGAACTGGTCCATGAGGTGACTGGTTACCGGGCAGGCGGCACCCCGCCGGTCGGTCATCGGGAGCAATTGACGGTCTACATCGATGATGCCGTGTTCAACGAGCCGGTGGTCTATGCGGGTGGCGGAGATATCGATTCAATGCTCAGGATCACACCCGCGACGATCCAGACACTGACCGATGCCGTGGTGGTCGATATCTCCGAGGACGACTGACCAGTCTGGGCTTCCGAAGGCGAGCGCCTACTTGCCGATACAGAATCGACTGAAGATCTCGGTGAGGATCGATTCACTCACCTGTTCTCCGGTGATCTCGCCCACCGCCAGCATCGCCGAGCGTACATCCACCGCAACAAGATCCTGTGGGACGCCATCATCCAGCGCAACCTGTGCTGACTTCACATGCTCCAGCGCCCGGGCAAGCGCCTGCTGCTGACGGAGCGTGACCATCGCCGGTTCGCGAGCCTCACCGGCCTGAGCCACCAGAGAGTCATAGACTGCCTCTTCCAGTGCGCTGATTCCCTCACCGGCCATCGTCGAGATCTCAATCACCGGCGTGTCGTCGAACTGATCCAGCAACTCGCGATGCTCGTACCGCACCGGCAGATCACGCTTGTTGATCGCCACCACCAGGCGCCGATCCTCGGCCGAACCGAATCGATTAGCTAGCAATTGTCCGACCTGCAGATCGGCCTCGGTTAGTGGCTGCGAACCATCCAGCACGAAGATCGCCACTCCGGCAGATGCCAGCGCCTTCCGCGACCGGTCGATCCCGATTGACTCGACAACATCCTCGGTCTCGGCAATACCGGCGGTATCCAGCAGCGTAGCCGGAATACCCCGCAGATTGATCGTCTC
>REEK01000177.1 GCA_007695115.1 Sphaerobacteraceae bacterium | reverse complement strand
CGGTCTACCGACGAGCTCAGCATGACGTTGGTAGCGGGCTCGTGGTTCGGAGCTGGTTGCCAGGCGAAGGGGAGAGATGCTTCGACAAGCTCAACATGACGTCGTGGGCGGGTTACAGTTCGTTGCGGTTCACTCCGCTTCCCATGGCGGAACGAGCACGCTGGCGGAGTGCTCCGTGTAGAAGCGGAAGAAATCCTCCGCTGGCATCGGGCGGGCAACATAGTACCCCTGCAGGAACTTGAAGTTCAGACTCCTGATCATTGCCAGCTGTTCGATGGTTTCGACACCCTCGGCCACCACATCCAGCCCGAGATGCTCGGCCAGGTTGACGATGGTCAGCAGAATCTGCCGGTTAGCTTCGATGCTACCCAGATCCTGAATAAACGTCCGATCGATCTTCAGGATGTCAAACGGTAACCGGGTCAGGTAGGCGAGCGAGGAGTAGCCGGTGCCGAAATCGTCCACAGCCAGAACTATTCCGAGCGATCGCAGCTCATCCAGGCGATGGCGCACCAGCTCTGACCGGCTGACGGCGGTCGATTCGGTGATCTCCAGCACGAACCGGTTCGGCGGGAGATCGAAATCCCGCAGCGTCGCCTGTATGGTGCTCATCAGTTCAGGATCAGTCAGCTCAGTAGCTGAGATATTCATGCCGACCTTCAACTGGAACGATGCCCCGCTCACGACATCCCACCGGATTACCTCCTGGCAGGTCTTCCGCAGAACTTCGGCACCGATCTCCCGAATGAGCCCGGATTCTTCGGCCAGTGGAATGAACGTGTCCGGCGAAATCAGCCCACGGGTCGGATGCTCCCACCTTGCCAGGGCTTCGACTCCAGTGACCATGCCGGTTTCCAGGTAGACGATTGGCTGGAAGTGGACCACCAGCTCATCGCGATCAATGATCCCCCGCAGGTCGGCTTCCAGCTGAATACGATCCAGAACGCTGTCGCGGATATCTGGTCGATACACAGCAACTGGTGAATCAGTCGATTGCTTGGCGCTCAACAGGGCGAGATCAGCGGTCTTCAATAATTCTTCGAGGCTCGACTCTCCACTGAGGCTGGATGTTACGCCGATGCAGCAGGTAACCGGAATCGATTTCCCGCCGATGACCGGGAGGTCATTGATCTCATGTCCAAGCTGCCAGGCAATGGATTCCGCCTCCTCACACGGACGATGGGTATAGAGGATGGCAAACTCGTCTCCTCCGAGCCTCGCCACACACCTTGCGCCATTCGTGGCACTGATGATCCGCCGGGCAATCAGCTTGAGCACATGATCGCCCTCCATATGGCCGAACAGATCGTTGATCGATTTGAACCGGTTCAGATCCAGAATCAGCAGGATCAACGGAGTGTCGGACGGCAGGTCACTGGCGAACACGGAATCAAGGCAGTCCAGAAGCCGTTGACGGTTTCCCAGCCCGGTCAGTGAATCATGGAGTGCCTGGTAAGTGAGATATTGCTCGAGATCTTTGCGTTCGGAGACGTCACGCGTATTGATCAGCAGGCTGGCGATCTCTGTATCATCCAGCAGATTGCGCCCGGTCGATTCCACCCAGACCCAGCAGCCAGCCTTGTTTCGAATGCGGTACTCGGCAGTGACATTACCCAGCGGAGCCTGAACGAGCTGATTGAACTGCTGTTGCACTGTTGAGACATCGTCCGGATGAATCAGGTCGAAGCAGGGCATCCCGAGCGTTTCGCTCACTGCATACCCGAGGATGCCCGTGATAGATGGGCTCTGGTACGTGATGACACCGAACGGATCGATCAGCGTGGTGACGTCGTAGGAGTTCTCTACTAGCGACTGAAATCGGGAGTTGGTCCGGTCAATCTCCATGCGCATATCGATCTGACTGCTGAGCGCCTGGGCCAGCTCGGACAGGATTTCGCGTTCTTCATCGCTCCACTCACGTGTGCGGTGATCGATGACACACAGTGTGCCGATTGTATAGCCGCGCTTGGTGATGATCGGGATACCGAGGTAGGAATAGCACTGTAGCTGAACGACGACCGGGTTGTCGTTGAACAATGGGTCTCTCAGCGTATTCGGGACGTGGAGTGGCTTGCCGGATTGGACGGTGTATCGACAGATCGAGTGTTCTATCGGCACACTGCGCTTAACCTCGGTGAAGTCGATTGTCCCGGCCATGCTCTTGGTGAACTGGCGATCAGAGGTGATCAGATTCACCTGAACAATCGGTACATCCAGCAAGCGCGCCGCCAGTCTGGTGAGACTGTCGAACGCTTCTTCCGGTTCAGAATCCAGTAACTGAGTACGGTGGAGTTCTTCGAGCCGTTCCTGCTCGCTGTGTCCCGAACTCATGACATCCTCTGCACAATGACGGCTACCTGGAGAGATCAGAAACGGTGAAATACCTAACAGGAGATAGGTAAGTTTACATGCTTGGAAGATTGACGTTTAACTTGTATTCAGGGCGATATCGGTCAGGAAGATCATTCAGGTGCTGACAGTATATATCGAAAATCTCTTTGTGAGTTCGCGGATTTATCCGGGATTCTGATCAGCGCATCGACATCTCCGGCACCTCAAGTTCTTCCGGCTCATTGTCTCCGCAGCCGTGCTGGTAGTAGAGCCGGCGGGTTCGTTCCCGGGCATCCGGATCGGTGATGGTATCGAGGGTGATCGTTTCCACCACTTCATACATGTTCAGGTGCGTCAGTTCGATACCGTGATCCTCCCGATAGGTTCGGCAGATGTATTCGGCCAGGATCGGGTTGACCTGTCCGCGTGAGCCAGCTCTGCGCGAGCTGTTCATATAGAAGCGCTCCCGGTAGTTGCCATACTGGAGCTGGAGTTCCCGATACGGCCGGTCGAAGGTCAGCGGCCGATCATTGTAGACATCGAGCATCTCTCCGTCAGCGGTTCTGGCCGGGAACACGTAGTAGCGGTCGGTCGATCTCGGGTTGGGAGCGAAGACCGTCCAGAGTGCCTGGTTGACCCGGAACATCTGTGTGCCTTCATAGATGCGCTCTTCCAGCGTGGTCGGTGCCCGTTCGATCTCCGCCCAGCGATGCAGATGCACCGTTGACGACACCACGAAGACCGCCACGATTGCCCCCAGCACCAGCGTGGTGCCGGTCAGGGAGACTGCCCAGGCCGGCACCTGAACCGGTATCTTGAGCCTTGGTAGAGCGTTCGCCAGCCATTCACCTGCTCGGTGGCCAGCTGTGCGGAGCCAGTGCAGGGATCGTCCCACGGCATGGGGCGCATCGGCCAGTCTTCCCAGCGTATCCCAGACCTGACCCGGCAGGAACAGAATCACCCCGGCAATCGCCACCCAGCCAAACCCGCCGATCCGCACGGTGAGCGCGAACGACAGATGCACGACCACGAACATACTGGTGAAGATCGCTCTCAGCCAGCCCGGAAAAATCAGCAACAGCGGCGAAGCTATCAGCATCCCGAACCAGAGCGTGCCGCCGTAGCCGAGCAGGGTCGGATACTCCCGGAGATAGACCGCCAGGAAGTAGGTCATGTCGTCCAGTCCGAAGACGATCGGCGTGGCAGTGCCGTCTGTCCAGGAGTCGCTGAGTGTTTTCAGCATGCCGTTGACCAGATACATGTAGATCATCTGGAGGAGTATCGCCGCCGACGCGAGATTGGCGATCGAAGCCCGTCCCGGTGTTCCCCGATGCACAGCGTCGATCGACCATCGTTCACCGAGCGGCAGGAACATTGCCCAGAAAAAGAGCAAGCGGAAGAGCGAATCGGCGTGGCTGGTGTTCAGTGGGTTGTGATTATCCAGCGAGATAACGAACAGAAAGGAGAGGATCGTTGCCAGACGTGTTTTGTAGCCAACGATCAGCTGGATAGCGATCAATCCGTGCAGTAGAAACAGTGCAGCAATCACCGGGGTGCTGGTGGTCAGAAAGAAGAACGAAAACGCATGGTCAACGGTTCGTGCCTGGGCCAGTGATTGTGGCGCCAGACCGTCTTCCGTGTAGAACATCGAGAACGTGCTGGCCCGGGCGAGGAGATCCCCGATAATCAGCAGTCCCATCAACACCCGGAACAGCGCCAGTGTCCGGGAATCGATGCTGAAGATGTATCGAAGTCTGCCGAGAATCGATCCGAGGGAGCCGATTGTCTCCTGCATGATCGTGCGTCCAGTTCTGATCCCGAAATTGACCGGTTAGCTGCATGGTATCAGCAAAAATTGATGTGGAGACGATTGCCTGTCCGGGGATTCTACAACCAGCCACCGGCCACGAGCACCAGCAGCAAGACACCCAGTCCGCAACGATAGATCGTGAAGACCAGTACCGAGTTCGTCTGCAGAAATTTCAGCAGGAACGCAATGGAGAAATAGCCAACCACCAGCGAGACCAGGGCACCTACGACGAACGGGGCTCGCTCGTCTGCCGGCAGTCCTCGTTCGACCAGTCGAATCCCCTCCAGAAGTCCGGCTGCGGCCACGATCGGAATACCGAGCAGGAACGAGAACCGGGCGGCGACGTCTTTTTTCAATCCAAGGATCATCCCGGCGGTGATCGTGGCGCCAGAGCGGGATGTGCCCGGAATCAGAGCAACTGCCTGGGCCATGCCGATCATGATGCCGTCTCTCCAGCCAATGCGCTCGAATTCCCGGTGCTGGGGCAGTTTTCGCTCTACGATGAGCATCAGCAATCCAACGAAGATCAGCATGATGGCAATCACTACCAGCGCCAGCCTGCCGTTTTCAGCGGTGTGGAAGGCGCCTTCGATCCGGTCTCCCAGTGTCAGGCCGATGATGCCGGCTGGAATCGATCCGATAATGATAATGATCGCCATCCTGGACATCGGGTCGGCCAGCGGTTTCCCGGCGGCGATCCCTTTGGGTAGTGCCAGCGCCATTGCGAAGATGTCTGATCGAAAGAAGAGGAGAACGGCGAGCAAGGTCCCCATGTGAACGGCGACGTTGAAGGTCAGGCCGGGTTCACTCCAGCCGAACAACCAGGGCACGACAATGATGTGTGCCGAGCTACTGACCGGGAGAAATTCGGTGATACCCTGCACGATGCCGAGAATGATCGATTCAATTGTTTCCACGTCAGGTGTGTTCCTCGTCAGTGGTTAGTCGGTGGATTTCTCTCCAGGAGAGACTCTCTCGCCACCAGTAGATTAACCCCCAGATCGTGATCGGCAGGTAGAGCGCTGCATGAACCACGATTGCGAATGATAGCGCCACCTCCCGCTGAATACCAATGGCGCCAACAAGCGCCAGCAACACGCCTGCTTCGAAGGGCCCGACGTACCCCGGTGACGAGGGGATCAGCGTTGCCAGGTTGGCGGTTGCCGTGACCAGCAGAATGGCGGCGATGCCGACTTCCAGCCCGAACCCGATCGCGATGACCAGATACATCGATGCTTCGAACAGCCAGGCGATGATCGACACCCCCGTGACCACCACCAGATCGTTGCGGCGTCGCAGCACGCTCAATCCGGTGAAGATCGACTCGATCATCCGTTCGGCCCGTTCCCGGATCATGGTTGGCAGGCGGGGCAACAGCACCGAGATGAGCAGCGATCTGGCGGGCCGGGTGGTCAGGAAGATCAGGATCAGAATCAGCACCCCGAAGATGCCACCGGCCAGCAGCGTCACGACCTCCAGCTGGTCGGTCAGTCCGATGAAAATCGAAGCCACAAGGATGAACAGCAGCATCGTCAGGCCGTCGAAGAGTCGCTCCACGGCGATCGTGGCCAGAATCGATGTCTTGCGCACTCCGGTCCGGGTGGAGAGCACGTAGGAGCGAACCAGCTCCCCGGCTCGCAGCGGCAGGAGATTGTTCGCCATGTAGCCGATCACCACCACTGAGAACAGCGCCGGGGTTCCCAGGGGCACGATTCCGCGGAGCACCCAGGCCCAGCGAAACGCCCGGAGATACACCCCAACGAAGTAGAGGGCAACTGCCGGGATGACATACCAGTAGTTCGCCTGTCTCAAGGCAAGCTGGATCTCGGCGAAATCCTGTCCCCGGAAGGCCAGATAGAGGAAAATTGCGCTGATCAGCAGTCCGATCCAGAAGCGGGGACTACGCATCGTCGCAACCGGGGGCCAGATAGAGTGTCAGCGGACCATCGGTCAGCAGTTCGGTGGCACCGGAGTAACCAGCATCACCGGGATCGGCATCGCTCGGGATGATCAGGTAACAGACATCATCCGGGGCATCCGGGATGTCCCAGAAATCGAGCATCCCTTCACCGTAGACCGTGTGTGATTCCCGCTGCAGAATCGCCGCCAGCATTCCGAAAAGTGGCAGATCATCCTGGAACATGGGGAGATCGACGTCCTCACCATTCGGGATCTGATCTACCAGTCGCCACATCCACGGATCCTGTTCCAGCGTCCAGACGTAGTCCGGATAGCCGACCTGCTCGGTCAGCTCTGGAACATCCAGAATCGCTTGAAGCACCGGATCGTCGTCGATCGGGACCTCCGGCTCGGTATGGTAGACGATGGCTTCGACGCCCATTCCTTGCAAAAGTTCGACCGTATCCTCCTGCGGGAACTGGCCCATGCGATCCCGGAAGATGTAGTAGGACGGCGGCGCAATGGCGCTGTAGCCGTTGACCACCTGGCTCCAGTGCATTGTGGACCAGAAGTTCGGCCAGGCCGATGCGACATCACCTTCGCCCATCGGCAGCTCCAGCGTGATCGGCTGGTGCTCGGCAAGCCATTCGTAGTCTGGTCGATCGACGTCTTCCAGCGAGGTCGGCAACGGGCCTGGCAGGTCCATGTTGTGTGAGTATTCCGCGGTCATGATCGTCAGGCAGAGCACCC
>REEK01000027.1 GCA_007695115.1 Sphaerobacteraceae bacterium | reverse complement strand
GCAAGCCGGGTGAAGCGCTCAAATGCCGGAGAAGAATGCGCATTCAGTAGTGCACTCACCAGCTCTGGCGGTGCCTGCTGAGGCGGTGCAGATCGATTGTGATCCCGGCTCATCAGAGGAATTCCTGAACACATCGATGCTCGTCCGTCAGCATCGACGCCGCATGCTGTACAACCTTGTTCGGCAATTGTGCATGGAATAGATTGAAACCACACCCCCCTTTCGGTCCCAGATGTCGCAAGCGACACTACCGGCTTCCGGGGTACCGCTGTCGCACGAATAAGAACATATGTTCTAAAATGATGTCGTGGAGTCGCCCTCTCGATGTGTTCGTAGAGGTACAGGGATAAACGCCCTGCCGTGACCTGAATGAGAGGAGCCACATGCCGGAGAGTCGTGCATGCCAGCGATCTGGATGCAGGGCCTGGGCGATGCGCGGGGGTGATTTCTGCCGATCTCATCAGACGGTGCTCGATCGAGCAGTTGACGGTCAGGGCGATGTGACCGACGAGCTGGTCAGCCGCCGGATCGCCAGCATTCTGCTGAGAGCCGGGGTGCCGGAACAGGACAGAGCGCCGCCACTCGACGACGAGATCGGCGCACTGCGCCTGGTTCTGGCCCGCGTGCTCGAGAGCGAAGACGATCCCCGTCGCCTGGCAGCCAGCATCCCGCGAATCGTCGATGCCCTGGTCCGGGCAACCCGTGCCCAGCGACAGGTACAGGGTGATCAGGCCGAAGGATTGACCGAAGCGCTCACCCAGGTACTCCTGGAGCTAGGACTGGGAGATGAAGACCGATGACCCCTGATGCCCCGGATCGACAGGAGTTGCGAAATGGCTCCCGCCTGCGATCCCTCATCTCCCGGAGCTCCGGAACCACTGACCCAGAGAAGCTCGGTGAACCCGGGCCGGGCTCGACTTATGAAGCGATCACCCGCCAGATGGTCCGCGCCCTGAGAGACGAAGTCCGCGACGTGAAACATCGCATCAATCAACTGATCACGCTGATCATCGCCGCAATCCTCCTCGAGGTATTGATGCGGCTGATGGGCGTTGGTCTCTAGAAAGGTTCCACCATATGACCGACGAATTCGTCAGCGAAACCCCGGCTGAGTCCACCCCTGAAGAAACACCCAATCCCGAGTCAACCGCCGATCCAGAGACCGGCAATCAGGCTCCGACGGTCGATCTGGGTCAGGTGCGTGATCTGATCATTGCCGCTCATCCAGATGTCGTTCCCGAGATGATCGCCGGAGGGACCTTCGATGAGCTGATGACCTCGATCCAGCCCGCCAGGGACGCCTACCAGCGGATCGCCAGTCAGACGATTCGGCCCACCGCACCACCGGTGGCTGCTCAGCCAGGACAGCGGTCGGCCATGATCAAGGAGATGGAAACACTCTCTCCGCTCGGCAAGATCAGTGAGGGGCTGCGGCGTCAGACTGACTGACCGCACGCCCGCACGAGATCTTCGTCTCCGGTAGACCGGCGACCTCCGTGTCGCCCCGTCCGGCGAACTAGTTTGCTGGGGCTGGGGGCAGACACATTCGGCTTCGCTCAGTGCAGGCTCCGCTGCCCGATCTACCAGCCGCTCAACGTTTCTCCAAACAAGTTCTAGACAGACCTGAGAGGACAACTGAATGACCACGACCAAGTCAGAGGCAGCCAAACTGACGCAGGACATGATGCTGCGCGGCGTTATCGAAACCGTTGTCCGGGAGAGCTCCATTCTGGCCGTTCTCCCCTTCATGCAGGTGGTCGGAAGTGCTCTGACCTACAACCGGGAAGCCACCATGCCAGAGGCATCCTTCTATGAACCGGGTGATTTCTGGAGCGCGGACAGCCCCACCTGGACCACCCTCACCCAGGACCTGAAGATCATCGGTGGTGATGCGGACGTCGACAACTTCCTGCAGCAGACATATGCCGATCCCAATGATCTCGAAGCCGTGGTGCTGGAGAGCCGGGCCAAAGCGGTTGCTCACAAATGGAGCGACAGTTTCTTCAACGGCGACAACGGTGCCGACCCGAAATCGTTCGACGGCCTCCGGGAACTGGTGCCCGCTGCGCAGACGATCGACCTCGGCGATGATGGCGGGGAGCTGAACCTCGACAAGATGGACGAGCTGATCGATCTGGTCCGGCCGGGTCGTCCAGATGCGCTGCTGATGCATAAACGCACCCGTCGCAAGCTCTCGTCACTCCGTCGAGAATCCGGCAATCTGCTGGAGACCGATGTCGATGCATTCGGTCGACGGGCACTCTTCTACGACGGTATCCCCCTGCTGGTCGATGATTTCATGCCGATCGATGAAGAGCTAGGCAATGGTGACGATCTCTCCAGCATTTACGCGGTGAAGCTCGGCAGCGACGGAGTGATGGGGATCGAAAACCAGGGCATTCAGATCGAGCGAATCGGCTCGCTGGAAGGATCGGACGCAACCCGGTGGCGCATCAAATGGTACGCAGCAACGGTTGTTCTCTCCGACCTGGGAGTCGCCCGGCTCCAGGGTATCGAAGCCGCCTGATCCACCAATCCAGAACACTCCCCCACCAACACGATGCTGTAAGGAGCTCCCGCCATGACTGTGACGCTGCTGCCGACGGCCCACGGGCCGCCCACCGGCAATCTGTCGGACTGGCTGGACGGCCAGGATGTCGATCGCCTCAATCGCTACCGGCGCTATCTCGATTTCTACGAAGGTCGTCAGTGGGATCGTCAGCCACGGGCCGGCGAAACCCGGCTCACGGCCAACTACGCCCGGTCACTGGTCCGGAAGGTCGGTAGCTACGTCTTCGCCGAGCCAGTGGTCCAGCATGTTCCGGAGGATGCTGGTGGCACCCCGGAGCAACGCCGCCGGGCTGCCGACTGGCTCGATCTCCTGGCTGCCGAGCAGGACCTGCACACCCTCGATTTCCAGACCCTGCTCGATACGGCGGTCCTCGGGGATGGCTGTTTCAAAGTCACCTGGGATCCAGTGCAGAATCGTCCGCTGGTCTCGTCGGTGGATCCGTCCGGGCTCTGGGCGTGGAGTCAACCCGGCAATGTCCGGCAGATTCGCCGGATCGTCCAGCGCTACTCACTTCAGCCAGAAGAAGCAGAAGATCTGTTTCAGATTCCGCTCCCCGGAAACGGGCGGGTTCAGATCGTCGAAGACTGGACAGCCGGGCACCACTCGATCGAGCTCAACGGCCAGATCATCCGGGATCAGGCGAACCCGTATGGCCGGATTCCCTACGTGCTCTTTCCCAATCTCGGGCAACCGCACGAGCTCTGGGGCGAGAGTGATCTTGTCGATCTGATCGATGTCTGCCGGGAGATCAACCGGAGGCTGACCGTGATCTCCCGGATTCTGCAGGTCTCCGGAAATCCGATCGTGGTGCTGGAGAACGTCTCCGGAGCGGATGGCATCCGGGCCGACGAGGGCGCGATCTGGGAGCTCCCGGAAGATTCCCGGGCCTATCTGCTGGATATGCTGCAGGGTGGCGGGGTGCAACTCCACCTGGACTACCTTCAGATTCTCTTCCGGACTCTCTTCGATCTCAGCGAGACACCCAGAACCAGCTTCGGTGACTCTGGCCGGGCGATCTCCGGCACGGCACTGGAAGTGGAGATTCAGCCACTGGTGCAGAAAGTCCAGCGAAAGCGGCGGATCTGGGATTCGGTCTATCGACGCCGAAACGCTCTGGTGCTCGATCAACTGGAGCGGTTCGGTGGCGAGGATCTGGGTGGAGTGCGTCGCGGAGAGCCAGTCTGGGGACCGATTCTCCCGCGAGATCGGGAAGCACAGGTCCGGGCCGAGACAACGCTGGTCTCCCATGGCGTGCGGAGTCGGCGCAGCGCCATGGCCACGCTCGGGTCGGACGATCCGGCCAGCGAGTGGGCCAGTGTGCTGGAAGAAGCGGAGACGTTCGACTCCGGAGACTGGCGAAGGAGGTCTCATGCCAACCCTGAGTGAGGCGCGTGATCATGTCCGGCTGGCCCTCGAAGATCTGACCTCTACCCCACTGTGGTCCGAAGATGAGATCGATGCCGGACTGCGCCAGTCGCTCGAACGCTACAGCCAGCGAGTTCCGAAAGAGCTGACGATCGAGGTCCACGTAGATGAGGGTGATTCATCCATCACCCTGCCGACCGGAGCACGTCGGGTGCTTCGGGTGATCGATCCAGGAGGTGGGGTGATCCCGCCGCAGACCATCCCGTTGCGAGGCACTGCTGGTGCCGAACAATCCTGGGAAGTCTGGGGCGATCGGGTGGAGTTCGCCCGTCGACTGCCAGCTGGCAACGTGGAGATCCGGTATCTGGGGCCTCGTACCTTCCCGCCCGATGACGAGAGCGAGATGCCCCTGCTCGCCGACGATCTCTCACTGCTAATCCTCGGTGCCGTGCGATGGTGCCTGGAACAGCGTGCCATAGCCGACTGGAAACGGGGATCGCTCCCGGCCCGCTACGAGATGGTCCTGCGACGAGCGCAGGAGAACGAGCAGGCAGCCTGGCGAACCCGTGAGCGGCGGATCAACACCGGCCGAGTGCTCGGCACGAGCTGATGAATGTCGCCAGTGGACTTCGTCAGGTGATGACATCCCCGGCAGCGTTTTCCGAAACGTTGCTGCCTGACTATCGGTTTCGACCCTATCAGGCAGAGGTTGCCGATCAACTGGCCCGGGCGATGAGCCCTGATCAACGGTCAACTGCCCGGGAATTCGCTGCCGTATTCAGCCGGCAGGCAGGAAAAGACGAACTGCTGGCGCAACTCTGCGCCTGGCTGCTTGTTCGGCACAGTCGATCCGGTGGGCAGATCGTCATCGCCCTGCCAACGTTCGATCCACAGGGATTGATCGCCAGGGATCGGTTGATCGCCCGGTTGCAGAGCCGCCGGGTTCAGGCGCTTGGAGCAACCCCGCGGATCAGAGATGGCCGGGTCGTGCAGGTCGGCCGGGCCACTGCCCACTTCGTGAGTGCCAGCCCGACCGCCAACGCCCGCGGGTTGACCGCATCGCTCCTGCTGGTTGCCAATGAAGCGCAGGATATCGATCCCCAACGATGGGATGCGGTATTCGCGCCGATGGCGGCCTCCACGAATGCTCCCACCCTGTTCATGGGCACCATATGGACCAGCGATACGCTGCTCTCCCGCCAGCTCGAACACTTCAGACAACTCGAACAGCGCGATGATCTTCGGCGCCGCTACCTGGTGACGTGGCGAACCGTTGCGCGGGACCTCCCGGCCTACGGAGCCTACGTCGAGCGGCAGATAGCGGCGCTCGGGGCGGATCACCCGTTCATTCGGAGCGAGTACGAGCTGATTCCGCTCGATGGCGATGGCGGGCTCTTTCCACCCAGTCGACAGTCTCAGATGCGTGGTGATCACGCTCCTCTGTTGCGGGCACGGGCAGATGAGACCTATGCACTGCTGCTCGATGTCGCCGGAGAGGAAGAAGATGCCGCCGATCCCGGCAAGCCATACCGGGCCGATGCAAAGCGGGATTCCACTGCGCTCACCGTCGTCCGGGTTCTCACCGGAGAGGCGATGCCGCGTTACGAAGTCGTCCGGCGCTATCTCTGGACGGGGGTTCGGCATACCGCACTTCACAGCCAGATCGTCGACCTCGCCCGGAATGTCTGGCGAGCCTCGGCGCTGGTGGTCGATTCAACCGGTATCGGGGCCGGGCTGGGCAGCTTTCTCAGGGAAACGCTCGGCAACCGGATCGTGATCCCGTTCGTGTTCTCGCAATCCAGCAAGAGCAAACTCGGCTGGGATTTTCTGGGACTGATCGACTCCGGACGCTTCAAGGACTACGCAACGGACGGAACCCGGGCCAGCGACCTGGAATCGACGGAACTGGCGCGGATCTACTGGCGACAGGTCGAAGCCTGCCGCTATCAGGTACGTCCCGGTCCAGATCGGCTGCTCACCTGGAGTGTCCCGGACGCACGGACGCACGACGACCTACTGATCAGTGCCGCCCTGGCAGCGAGGCTCGATGAGCACGACTGGCGTTCCCGTATGGCACGGGGCAGGTGAAGCCTCGAACGCCGTCCGGAACACTCCCCTCTCCCAGAGCCGGTCCTGAGCGAAGCCGAAGGATCGGGTGAGGAGAGGAATCAACCGAAAACCCTGTGTAGGGGTCGACGCCCCTGTCGACCCGGGTCTCCGCACGACCACCGGGCTGGCAGGGGCGCCAGCCCCTACATCGGTTTAGCAGTGGTGATCCGGAGCACGAGGGTGAGGGCCAGTGGGAAAGGCGGATTCATGGGTGATGGCATCCGGACGCGGACGGTCAGCGGACGGGACAGCCGGCCGACAGGCCGCACCGACGAGGCGCAGTGGCTGATGAGTGGGTTTGATCCCGGCACCGGTGGCGGGGGCAGTGGGGCGCCGGGCTCCAGCCAGCCGCCGCAGCTGCCGCAACCGAACCTGCCGCCACCGCAACCGACGCCACCACCACCGTCGACTCAGCCGCCGCAGCTGCCGCAACCGAACCTGCCGAACCCGCACCAACCTGCCCCGGAACCACCACCGCAACAGGGTGAACGCCCGTGTGAACTGTGGGTGAACTACGAGATTTTCTGGACCCGGTATGACGAGCGGGTCTGCCCGGTGTGCGGACCGCTGCACGGGATAGAGTACCGACAGGGCCAGGGGCCGCACCCGCCGCTGCACGCGCACTGCCGGTGCTTCCGAAGCTACAACCGGCGAGAGTGCGTGGCCCGACAGGGCCCGGGCGGCTCTACAGGAAATGCGAGATTCTAGATGACCTACGACATCGAGCTCGACGACAACGGCTTCATGCTGGACACCGGGACC
>REEK01000062.1 GCA_007695115.1 Sphaerobacteraceae bacterium | reverse complement strand
GGCTGGCCGGAACCCGAACCCCGAGGTGATCGCCTCGCTCGACGATGTGCGTGATGCCAGTCAATCCGGAAACGCCACGCTGCTCGATGTGCGCCGGGAGTCCGAGTTCACCGGTGAGGAAGTTCGCGCCAGACATGGTGGCCGGATCCCGAATTCGGTCCACGCCTTCTGGCACAACAATCTCAACTGGGATAGCGACCGCACCTATCGATCGACCGATGAAGTCTCCAATCAGCCCGGCCTCGGGAATGTTGAGAAGGACCAGCCGGTTATCACCTATTGCCAGGGTGGAGTTCGCGCAGCGAACGCGGCACTCGCATTGCGAATGGCCGGGTACAGCAATGTCCGTGTCTACGACGGCAGCTGGGCCGAGTGGGGCAATCGCGACGATGTGCCAATCGTCACCGGAAGCGACAATTCCTGACCGGAATGTGGTCCCGAACTGCGTTCTGATCAGTGTCAGAGAGGACGGTTCGGGCTATGGTTCGAGTACAGGACGCCAGCGAACTCATCGGTAACACGCCGCTCGTCAGACTCAACCGGGTCGTCCCTGAGCAGGCCAACGTGTATGTGAAGCTGGAATCGTTCAATCCGGGCTTTTCGGTCAAAGATCGAATTGCCCGGCAAATCATTGAAGATGGCGAGCAATCGGGGCAGATCACACCGGAAACCGTGATCATCGAGGCCACCAGTGGCAACACCGGCATCGGGATCGCAGTGGTTGCCGCCGTCAAGGGCTATCGGACGATCATCACCATGTCCGCGCGCAACAGTCCGGAGCGTATCGCTCTGCTGCGTGCCCTCGGTGCCGAGGTAGTCCTTACCCCGGCCGAGGAGGGGACTCCGGGAGCCATCGAAGAAGCCCGGCGGATCGCCGAGACAGAGCCATCAGCCTTCATGGCCAGGCAGCACTGGAACCCCTCTAACCCGCTGGCCCACCAACGCACCACCGCCCAGGAGATCTGGAACGACACTGAAGGCGACGTCGATATCTTCGTGGCGATCTTCGGCACCGGCGGCACCATCTCCGGCGTCGGCACGGCGCTGAAGGCGCACAACCCGGATATCCAGATCATCACCGTCGAACCGGAGGAGTCACCAGTCTTGAGCAAGGGCGAAGCCGGGATGCACGGCATCCAGGGAACATCGCCGGGGTTCGTTCCCGAGATTCTCAACGCTGAGGTGATCGATTCGATCGAGTTGATCAAGACTGATGACGCCATCGAAATGTCCAGACGGCTGATGCGAGAAGAAGGACTGCTGGTAGGAATTTCCAGTGGAGCCAACGTTGCCGCGGCGGCCCGCCTGGCTGCCAAACCGGAGAATCGCGGAAAGACGATCGTTACGATCTGCTGTGACCTGGCAGAACGTTACCTGTCGACGCCGTTGTTCGAGGGCCTGACCCAGGCGGACAGGGTCGTCTGAGACTAGCTCGAACGATCACGACCCTGATGACGACGAGGACGCGGCGCCTGAAGAGGATTTCTCTGCAAGCTGCATCAGAACGATGAACAGCAGGATCAGATTGTGGCCGGTGAGATCGTCGGGATCAGAAACAACCACATACTTCGCCCGTGACCCGAACCAGTCATACTCAAGTTCCATCCCGGCAAACCGCCGCAAGCGGAACCCCAGGTGGTCGTAGCTCATGGGAGTGTCACCTATGCGAATCATCCGGCTGCCCATACGATCGTAGTGAACTTCTCGATCACCAACCCATTTCAGACGGCTGCCCATGTGATCGTATTCGAGGTCCGTGTCACCAACCCGGCGCAACCGGCTTCCCCAGTGGTCGTATTCGAGCGGGATCTCGCCCAGCGCAATCGCCCGGCTTCCCAGCCGGTCATAATGGATTTCGATCTCGCCAATCCGGGACAGGCGACTTCCCAGATGATCGTAGTGCAGTTCGATTCGCAGCGCATCATCATTGGGCATCGGTCAGCTCACAATCATCGGATGTCGGATTCGTGTCCGCTCATCGTAACCGCCATCCCTGAACTGTTTCAATCCGCCCTAACCGTGAGATCGCGGTAACACCTTTGCGACTAGAGCGTTGTACTGTAATACCCGGCAAGTAACGCCTGGTCTACTGATAGAATGACGAGACGCGAATTGCGCATTTGTACGGATGAGAGTGGGTACCCACGATGAGATTGCTGAATGGTTCCAGTCGGGTCTTCATCTTCCTCGCATTGATGCTGGCCGCAACGGTTGTGCTGGCCGCCTGTGAGGATGAAATCGAAGACGCTGTCGACGACATGGCGACGCCAACTGAAGCCCCCGCTGATGATCCACCGACTCCGGAACCGGTTGAGACGCCGGCGGACGTGCCAGACACCACTGACGCCACCGATGATGCAGACGATGTCGAAGAAGAGCCGACAGCAACCCCGGTGCCTGCCGAAGATCCAACTCCGGTACCGGCGGAAGAGGGCGAAGACGAGGTTGACGATGGCGAAGGCAGCACCTCGCACTCGGTGCTGGTCTATGTTGTGCGCAACGAGGAGATCGGGGTGGCATCCCGGGATATCGCCGGAACGCCCGAAGTTGCAACCGGCGCGATCAACGAACTGATGACTGGTCTGACCCCGTATGAGCACGACCTCGGGTTGAGTACAGCAATCCCCGAGGGGGCCAGACTGCTCGACGTATCCCTGCAGGATGACGGCACGCTGATCGTCGATGTCTCGGATGACTTCCAGGCCGGTGGCGGCAGCTTCAGTATGCAGATGCGTCTGGCCCAGGTTGTCTTTACTGCCACACAGTTCGATACTATCGATCGTGTGCAGTTCCTCATCGAAGGGCAGAATGTCGAGACAATCGGCGGCGAGGGCGTGATGGTCGCTGACCCACTGACCCGCGACGACTTCGAAGACCTGTCTCCGGCGATTCTCATCGAATCTCCAACGCCGGGTGCAGAGGTCTCCAGTCCGATTCAGCTCAGCGGAACCTCCAACACCTTCGAAGCCAACATGCAGATCGAGATCATCGATGCAGCGGGCAATGAAATCTATCGAGACTTCGCGACCGCGACCTCTGGTTCGGGCACGCGCGGCACGTTCGATCTCTCGCTCGATGTCGATATCCAGACCGAAGGTCTGGGACAGATCATCATGTTTGAGGAATCAGCAGAGGATGGATCGCGGATCAACATCGTCGAGATCCCGGTCGACTTCCGGCAGTAGCTCATTTCTTTCTGGTGAAATCCGAACGCCTCTCCTCGAGCTCGGGGAGAGGCGTTTCCGTGTCTGGCCGTTGGCCGTTAGCGAGTCCAGACAGTTTCACCGCCGATGATTGTCGCCTGGACCTGCAGATCCTTAATCGTCTCCGGAACGTTGACCGGATCGCCTGACAGCACCACGAAATCGGCATAGTATCCCGGCGCAATAGTTCCCATCTTGCCCTCCTGGAAGGCCAGCCAGGCCGCATCCGGACCGAAACCGCGCAACGCCAGCTCAACGTCGACCGCCTCATCAGCTCCAATTACCTGCCCATCGGAGGTCTGCCGATTGACCGCCAGCCAGATACCCATCAGCGGATCAACCTCCGTCACCGGGAAGTCTGAATGCAGGCCCCAGCGAATCCCGAGTCGAGACATCGACGCCAGCGGTTCGAGTCGATGCGCCCGATCCGGCCCCAGAAATCGACTGATATGCCGATCGCCGAAGTGCCAGAGATGGTTGATGAACACGCTCGAGGTCACCCCGAGCCGGGCCATCCGCTCCAGTTGATCCGGGCGGGCTGTCTGGCAATGCTCGATGCGATGCCGGTGATCCGATCGAGGATGGGCTTCCAGCGCGGCCTCGTACCCATTGAGGATGTCGTCGATCGCCGAATCGCCGTTGCCATGGATGGCAATCTGCAGACCGAGCTTGTGGAAGCGCATGATCTCGGAGGAGAGAAAGGCCGGATCATGGATCTTGACGCCGTGTTCGTCCGGGGCGTCGAAGTACGGTTCGGTCAGTGCCGCGGTGTATGCCTGAATAGCGCCGTCCTGAAACATCTTCACCGGACCGGCGATCAGGCGGCCTGCCGGAAGACCGAGCGCAGGCCCCAGATCTCCGGCCTGCCCTTCGAGTTCAGCGTCATACAGCTCCGGAGCGACCATCATGTACGTCCGGATGGGAAGCTCTCCGGCCGCAATCATGTTGGCATAGGCACGAACCTCATCATAGCCACCGATGCGAGCATCATGAACTGCCGTGATCCCCTTCGGCAGATAGTGATCACGCGCCAGCTTCAATCCATCCTCGTACTCCGGCACCCCGTTCTGCGGCATATGTGAACTGATGAGCGACATCGCTGGGCTCTCCATGAAGACCCCGGTCGGGTAGCCATGATCATCCCGATAGATATCCCCGCCCGGGATGTCCGCTGTCAACTGATCAACGCCAGCCATTTCCAGCGCCCGGGAGTTCGCCACAAGACCGTGATAGGAAACGTGGAAGATCGCGATCGGGTGATCAGTCGATGCCTCGTCCAGATCCTGGCGTGTTGGATGGCGATTCTCGGCCAGCAGTGTCTGATCATAGCCACGGCCGATCACCCAGTCGCCTCCCGGAGTCTGGCCCGCTCGCTCTCGCAGTCGTCGCTGCATCTCGGGAATCGAATCGCAGACATCACCGCGCAGGTTGACGTGTGCGAACCCGACACCAGCCATCTGGAAGTGATTGTGACTCTCGATAAATCCGGGAAGCATCGTCCCGCCACCCAGATCGACGACGTCCGGGCTGTTACAAGCCTGCTCTCGCAGATCCGCCAATGCGCCAGCGGCAACCACCATTCCATCACGTACCAGCACCGCATCGACGGTCGGCTGTTCCGGATCGAGCGTTCGGATCGTGCCATCGGTGAAAATTCTGGTTCCAGCAGCCATTCCGGCTTCCTCCCTCATGATCTGATCAATCCGGCTTCAATCCGGGGATCTCAAACGTTCAATGCTGCGTAGAATCAAGTATCCGGAGTTCATCGACGCTGTCAACGCGGTTGCAAACTCGCTCCCAACCGCACCGTATCTACCCCCCAATCCGGCGAATATCTGCTGTCAGCTACGCCTCTGGAGGGTCGACAACTTCGCACCAGGAACGGCATCGCCCCTGACTTCCCTGAATGGGGGCGATTTTCCTGCACCGGCGCGTATCGATCATTCGGTGAGGTGGTACCATTAGGAGGTCTGACGCTACGGAAATCCGCGGCTATCTTTAGCTCGGGGAATGACCATCAATACGGCAACTTCATCTGCGTTCCAGCGGGGCCGATGTCACATATCGCTCCCCGTGCGACGTTACCTTTCATCGGCGAGCCGATCGCGCGATTCAGCCCTTCGGAAACACCGCGGGAAACGCTCAATCATCAACGACTCGGATATGGTCCAGTGAATACACCATCTATTGGTATCGCTCAGAAGGTTCTGCGAACGTCGGGGATACTCTTCATCCTGCTCGGGCTATTGAGCATGACGATGCCCGCCTTCGCACAAACGTCGGGCGGCGACGTTCGTGTCGTCGAAGTCCAGGGGACGATCGACCTGGGACTGGCCCCGTTCATCGATCGGGCAATCAGCGAGGCGGAGGAAGACGGCGCAACGGCCGTGTTACTCGACATCAACACACCAGGTGGCCGTCTCGACGCTACATTTCAGATTCGCGACTCCCTGCTCGGGGCAGACGTCCCGACAATCGCCTTCATCAACGGTGACGCATTCTCCGCTGGCGCACTGATCTCACTTGCCGCTGAACACATCTACATGACTCCAGGATCATCCATCGGCTCGGCCACGCCGGTTGACGGAACCGGACAGACGGCGGACGAGAAGAACGTCTCAGCTGTGCGCTCAACGTTCCGGTCAACCGCCGAAGCTCGTGGACGCGATCCAGAGATCGCTCAGGGCATGGTCGACCCCCGAATCGAGATCGAGGGACTGGTCGATGACGAGACACTGGTCTCGATGACAACCAGCGAGGCGCTCGAGTTCGGGATCAGCGATGGCACAGTCGACGACTTTGAAGAAGCGCTGGAAGCCATCGGCATAACCGACGCTGATCTTCAGCAAGTGGAGCAGAGCTGGGCCGAAACATTCGTCCGCTTCATCACCGAACCGGTTATTGCTTCCCTACTGTTCTCATTGGGATCTCTTTTGATCATCGTCGATATCTTCTCCGGAGAACTCAGTCCGCTGAGCGGAATCGGAGCGGGGGGCCTGGTACTCTTCTTCGGCGGTCACTACATCGCCGGTCTGGCTGGATGGGAGGGTGTTTTGCTCGTCGTCCTTGGCTTAGCCTTAATTGCGATCGAGCTGTTCATCATCCCTGGATTCGGTATCTTCGGGATACTCGGGATTCTGTCACTGGCCGGGGGGCTGTTCGTCTCACTCATCGGTGATGTGGCGATCGAGTCTGATCTTCGTCGAGCAGGCTACACAGTGGCTGGTGCCGTGGTGATGGTTCTCTTCGGGATCGTGATGATGCTCGTCTTCCTGCCATCAATGGGACGCTTCCGTGGCCTGGTACTCCAGACGACGGTTGGTCGGGATGATCCGATTCCGCCGGAGCCCGGCTATCGCCGGTGGTTCCGGACCGAGGATGAGGCCGAACCGGCAGACGTGGTCAAACAGACCGAGACCGAAGCGTCACTTGCCGGGCTTCAGGGCCGGGCGCTGTCTGACCTGAGACCTGGCGGGTTTGCCCGGATCGATGGAAAACGAGTCGATGTCGTGACACAGGGTGATTACATACGAGAAGGAGACCTGATCGAGGTTGTCGCTGATGATCGCTATCGACGAGTGGTCAAACTTGTCGAAGCTCGGGAAGAACCAGAACCAGACGAAGACGACGAGGATTGACGAATCTGCGAGAATCCGGAAGACCGGGTGACCGAAACACACAACGAAAGCGCTTGCTTGAAGGGAGCGTCGGATGGATGAATTGGTAGGTATTGGCATAGTAGCGGCAGCTGGTATCGCAATAGCGATCATCGGCCTGTTTTTCTACTTCGTGCCAATCGGACTCTGGATCACCGCGATCTTCTCCGGGGTCCGGGTTGGACTCGGGGCACTGATCGGTATGCGTCTCCGGAAAATTAACCCGGGAGACATTATTCGGCCGTTGATCAACGCCACGAAAGCCGGTATCGAACTCGATATCGGGCAGATGGAAGCTCACTACCTGGCTGGCGGTAACGTTGGTCGTGTCGTGGCCGCTCTCATTTCCGCGGACCGCGCAAACATCGATCTGACGTGGCGCCGGGCAACGGCCATCGACCTCGCCGGTCGTGACGTGCTCGAAGCCGTCCAGGTCAGTGTCAACCCGAAAGTCATCAACACACCGCGCATTGCCGCCGTCGCCAAGGACGGTATTCAGGTCATGGCTGTGGCCCGTGTGACGGTCCGCGCCAACATCGATCGACTCGTTGGTGGTGCCGGTGAAGAGACAATTATCGCCCGTGTCGGTGAGGGCACCGTGTCCTCCATCGGTTCGGCAACCGACCACAAGGAAGTGCTGGAGAGCCCGGACGCAATTTCCCGGCTCGTGCTTCAGCGTGGTCTTGACGCTGGCACCGCGTTCGAGATTCTCTCGATCGATATTGCTGACGTCGACATCGGACGAAACATCGGCGCCGAGCTGCAGACCGACCAGGCCGAAGCCAACAAGCGGATCGCTCAGGCAAACGCCGAGGAACGCCGGGCAATGGCCGTGGCTCGCGAGCAGGAAATGCGCGCCCGCGTTGTCGAAGCAGAGGCACAGATCCCAATGGCCATGGCCGAAGCCTTCCGCAGCGGCAACCTTGGCATCATGGACTACTACCGCATGCAGAACGTCGAAGCCGACACCAAGATGCGGGAATCTCTGGCCGATGACGACGATCAGCGACGAGGCGAGATCCAGTAGTCGCGTTGACGCAGAATTGTGAGCAATCCGAATGGATAAGATCTTCCAGGAGATCAAGAAAGCCATTGAAGAAGAGATGCGCAACGCCGAGAGCGGCCCGCCACCAGGTGGCGGGCGCAGCCAGGCGGGTGGCGGTCAGCGCGCTCAGGAGTACGCCGACTGGTTAAAACAGGAGCAGGACCGACTGCGCGGCGGCGGAAGCGGCCAGCAATCGGCTCCGCCCGAGCAGCTCGAACAGGTCGAGGTGCAGCAGCCACGTTCCTGGTCAAGCGGAGATGATCGCCCGCGAGATTCGTCCGGCCGACGCCTGCAGCAACCGCAGAGTCGGGATTCACGATCTCGCCGCTCAGATCAGCCGCAGGGGCAGGGCAGCCAGCGACAACAGCACGAGAACCGAGCGAGCGAGCGCCGCCAGAAGCAGCAACAACAGCAGCGCACGAAACAGACTCCAAAGCGCGCAGAGCCCAGACCTCAGCGCCACCAGCGAGATGCCTACGAGCTGCGAACCGCAAGCGCGATGAGCGGTCAGATCAAACGGCTCCTCCGCTCGCCGAATGGGCTTCGTCAGGCGTTTCTCCTGCGTGAGATCATCAGTAAGCCAGTCTCACTGCGAAGCAAGGACGACCATCTCGTTATCTGACACGGTTCAGAGACTGACGATGTTCCGCGAACGAGGCCCCTTCCATGCGGAGGGGTCTCGCGCTATCTGCGTGGTTGAAGACGGGCGTATTCGGTACGATTCGGGGAGCAGGACAACAAGCTGGTCCTCGTTCGGGTTGTGAATCGGAGTTCTCACTCAGTGTGGTTGATCGTTCCGCTAATTTACTTTCTGGGATGGTGGCAGACCGGTAGTCTGAGGCAGGCCCTCAACGGGACTATCGCCTGGATCATTGCCTTCTCCATCGTTGCTCTGGCCCTGCTGGGCCTCGACATAGGTGGATTTACCGGACTGACCGCCACACCGGACAGCCCGGCGGCCGCGATCGCGATTCTCGGCGGCTTCATCGGCATGTGGATCAGCAACTACGTCTGGCGACGACGCGGGGGAGATCCGCCGCGCCACCCCGGAAAATGGGAACGCTCAGTCCGGGCGATGCTCGGGATGGACAAAAAGAAGAAGAAAAAGAAGAAGGCCAAGCCTGCGATGCAGGGGCAGGGCCCGCCACCGCAGCAGCAGATGCCACCGCCTCCACCTCCGGCACAACAGCCAGTTGCTGCCGCACCAATGGACGCACAGTACCGGCCTGCTCCGGGGAGTCCGCCACCACCGCAGCAGAGACCCGCACCACCGCCTGCAAACGGTGTACAGCAAGGGCAGCCGCAGGCACAGCCGCCGCCGCAGGCTCAACCGGTCCAGGCTCAGGCACCATACCAACAGGCACAGTTTCAACAGGCACCGGCTCCTGCCCCACCGCAGCAGCCGCAATCCCAGCCAGCTCCGAAGAAGAAGCAACGCAACAGCCCGACGGCCGACAAGTACGCCAAAGCTACTGGGCGGGCACTGGGGGCCATGTTCCGGGGATCTGACAAAAAGAAGAACAAATCACCGAACCAGTAACGTTCAGTCAACTGACCAAGCGGAACTTCAACGTGGCGGCCAGGCCGCCACGTTTTTCGTTTCCCGTTGATCGTGACATTTGCCCCTTTCTGCCCTACAGTGGCGAGCAGGCACCGAGAACTGACCCACACACCACACAACGTAAGGCAGGCATATGCTCCTCGAGAACAAGATCGCCATCGTAACCGGCTCCAGTCGGGGAATCGGAAAAGGGACCGCGCTGAGGCTGGCGAAAGAGGGCGCACACGTCGTCCTGAATGGCCGCAACGAAGACACGCTAAAAGAGACAGCAGAAGAAGTCCGTCAGCTTGGCGGTGATCCACTGGTCGTCCAGTCTGATGTCACCGATCCCGAAGGCGTCGCGACGCTCTTCGATCAGACGATGGAGCGCTTCGGCAGAGTCGATATTCTGGTCAACAACGCGCAGACGCACGTCAACAAGGGGGAGTTCGGCCCGCTGCTGACGATGGATCCGGATGGCTGGGACGAGTACATGCGGGCGAACCTCGGGGCGCTCTTCCGCTGCACTCACACCGCCGCCCGGATCATGGCGAAACAGGAGATCCACGGCAGCATCATCAACATCAGCACCGTGGGAGCAGATCGAGTCCACCGCCGAGGAATCGCCTACGATGCGATGAAAGGTGCGATGGAAACGTTCACCCGGGCCGTGGCCGTCGATCTCGCCCCGTGGCGAATCCGCGTCAATGCGATCCGTCCCGGCGCGATCATGACCGAGAACCGTTCCAACTGGAACGAGCCGCGCCCGCACCACTTCCCACTGTCACCGATCGATCGGTACGGCTATCCGGAGGAGATCGCCTGGGCAGTGGTCTTCCTGGCGTCGGATGATGCCGGGTACGTCACCGGGAACATCGTCAATGTTGATGGTGGATTGCTCTCGCAGCTCTTCGGACCCACCGACGACGAAAATGGCCCGATTATCGGGCCGTGGAACATCGGAGACTGGGAGTAAGCGGAACTGGCACCAGGTCAGGGAGTGGCTACTCGGGGGAGTCGGCCTCATAGTTCCGGGAATAGAAGTCGAACCCGCGGATCGTGAGGCCGATGACCAGCGAGCCGGATTTCTCCTCGACCACCTGAATCAGACGGCGTTCCATAAGGTCCTGAATGATCTCTGGCCGGGCGTTGAAACGGCCACCTGGATAACTGACTCGATAGCCACCGGAGCGGTCGATCGACGGAGTAACCAGAAAACGCATACCCGGGTCATCCCGACACGCCTGGACAAGTCTCACCAGAACGCGATCGGCCAATTCCTGTTCATCCACGGCGTACCCCCCAACTCCCCACCAGTGCACCACGTCCGGGTGCCCGCTCCGGGGGTGATTCTAAATCATCGCTCATCACTGTGCAGATGCCGCTGCGAGTGTTGAATCGGCCTGCGGTATAGTTGAAACGCGAAAATGGGCTACATCCACAGGACAGATCGAAGATAGAGGGAGCACACATGAACCGGGAAGAAGCCTGGGATCTCGTCTGCGAATACACCACACAGGACCATCTCAAGCGACATATGCTGGCCGTTGAAGCGGGCATGATCGCCTATGCGAAGCACTTCGATGAGGACGTCGACAAGTGGGCTGTAGTCGGCCTGGTGCACGATTTCGACTACGAGCAGAACCCCGATGTTGCCGTTGAGGGCCATCCCCTTGTCGGCGCGAAGATCCTGCGCGAAAAGGGTGTCGATGAAGAGATCGTCCGGGCAATCCTCAGCCACGCCGAAGAGGTGAGCGGCGTCAAACCCGAAACGCAGATGGAGAAATCTCTGGTAGCGGTAGACGAACTGACCGGGTTCCTGATTGCCGTTGCGCTGGTTCGCCCGAGCAAGAGCATCCTCGATGTCAAACTCAAGAGCGTCAAGAAGAAGTGGAAGCTCAAAGAGTTCGCGGCGCCAGTCAATCGTGAGGAAATCGAAGAGGCAGCTGCAGCGCTCGGCAAGACCCTCGATGAGCACATCGAGATCGTTCTGGCCGGCATGCAGGATCGCGCAGAGATCCTCGGCCTCGAACGGCAGGAAGTCAGCGCCTAAGCGACAGCGCTTTCACCGGTAGTTAGCGACCCATTCGGCTACGATCAGGGCAGGCTCTTCGTGTCGCCCCGCCAAGTAACCCGGCTTGATTGGCGGGGGCAGACGGACCTGCCCGGTCTACCCAAATTGCCGTGCGGTGGTGACCGACGGCGCCAGACGCCTAGCCGTTCTGATACTCAATCGTCAACAGCAACTCTCGTACAGCCGACACGGCCGAGAGATCTGGCAGAACCTCATCAGCTCCAACAGCTCGCATCGCCTCTACGCTGTACTTTCCGGTCGCAACGCCGAGGCAGGGAATGCCGTGAACGTGGGCGCAGTTGACGTCAGCTGGCGTATCACCAACGATCACCACCTGCTCTGGCTCGAACACCTCACCGAAGTAGGCTGCGGCGCGTTCCAGCGCCAGCGGAACCAGCGCCGGCCGGTTTGGCACCTCGTTGCCGAACGATCCGACCGGGAACGATTCCACCAATCCCAGGCGCTCCAGCTTGACCGCCACGATTCCACGGCTCCCACCGGTCAGCACACCAAGCGCAAACGCATCGTCCATCGCCAGTTTGGGGACCAGTTCGGCAACACCGGGAAGCAGATCCTCCAGGCCACCCGGCTTGCCAGCCCATCGATCACGGTAATACTCACCGGCCAGATCGAACACCCGATCCAGTGCCGGATCCTCAGCCGACAGACTGATCCCAGCTTGCGCCAGAATCTCCGTCGCGATCAGGCGATCGACTTTCCCGTCATAATCGACGCTGGTGACCGTCGCATCCTTCGCTTCGGGAAACACGCTGTGAACGCCATGGTCCATCGCTCCGAGATGATCAGGATCACCCCGCTTGATCAGTGTGCCGTCAACATCGAACAGAATCAGTCGTCGCATCTACGAAGTTCCTTTCGGGAAGGATGTCTGCTGCAGAATAATCTCGCGGGATGGATACCAGTGCTCCCGCACCGCACCAACCAGGTACAGGGAACCGGTCACCACAATCTGATCATCAGGGGTAGCTTTGTCGAGTGCGGCCTGGATCGCCTCGATCGGCGACAGAACCACCGAGTACGGTTTGCCCAGTTCCTCGACGATCTGCACGATCTCATCGACCGGCGCACTACTACGCTCCACCGCTGATGGCGCGGTAATAATCACCTCGTCGGCAATTGGAGCAGCAATCGCCGCCACCTTGAGGAAGTCGTGTCCGCCCAGCGATCCGAGCACCATAATGCGCCGCTCCGGTTTCGGCATCAGGTCGAGCGCATCGACCAGGGCCCCAACCTTCTCCGGGTTGTGTGCGCCATCGAGAATAACACCCGGACTGGATTGGACAATCTCGACACGGCCCGGAAATTGAGTCGCTTCAATTCCATCTTCGATCGCCTGGATCGAAACCAGCTCTCGCCCGTCTGCATCCCGCATCATCCGGGCAGCATGGGCCGCCAGTGCCGCATTAGATGCCTGAAAAGCTCCAGCCAGGGGAAGATGAACCGGGCGCGTCAACCAGTCCATCACCAGCGATCCACCATAAACTGCGTCCTGCTCCCAGCGGTAATCCCGGCCGGCAGTCAGTTCGACGAGATCGGATTGTTGCAACTCAGCCTCGGCACGGATCACGGGCAACGCCTCTGGATGGGCCACCGTCGTCACTGCAGGAACACCCGGCTTGATGATCCCTGCCTTGTGCCAGGCGATCTCCGGGATCGTCTCTCCGAGCGTTCGCACATGATCCAGCCCCACCGAGGTGATCAGCGAGACATCGGGCTCAACCACGTTGGTGAGGTCGAACCGTCCTCCGGCGCCAGCTTCACAGACGACGACATCGCACCCTTCGCGCGCCAGGCTGAAGAACGTCAGGGCGACCCAGAACTCTCCGTAGGTCGGCCGGTCGTTCCCGGCATCTACCCAGCGAGCGATCTCCGCGTCGAGCGCGCAGACGTGCTCCGCGAACGCATCCGGAGCCATCAACCGGTCATTGATCTGGAGCTTCTCGGTCTCGACCTGCAGGTACGGAGAGACATGAAGCCCCACGCGCAACCCCGCACGAGCCAGGATGCTGGTCAGGAATGCCGAGGTCGATCCTTTGCCCGACGTCCCGGCAATGTGGAAGGTTCGATAGCTTCGCTGAGGGTTCCCCAGAAATTCCAGGAAATTCGCGAGGCGCTGGTTTCGGGCGATCGCCCTGGCCCGAATGTCCTCAGCCGTCGCATCAGGAGGAGGAGATGGAGGGCCCTGAATCAACCCCTCGATATAGCTGGAAGCCCGATTGTACGCGTCCAGCACGTCGTTCTCGTTGTGGGCATCCATTCCTGACAAACCGTCCCGTTCCAGATAAAGGTGCTGTTGCCACACCGTCGCACCGTACCACCGCCAGTCAATCCGCCCGCAACCCTGTCCTTTAGTACAGGGTTCTTTCTGTACCCTCAGGTGTCTAAATCTGACCTGCAGGCCCATGCGTACCGAAACCGTCTGACCCTACAATCACTTATACGCCAGTCGGAACGTCTGCAGAAGGTATTCTCGGACAGACTGGCAGTAGCCGAAGGTCCCGGTCTCGGGACCTGGCGACTGATTTCGAACATCAGACGTCGCCGCGGGTCGGATTCGCTGACCCACGAACCATTCCCCACTCTGGCGCGGCCCGCTCGTCCCCACACAGCTCATGTGGAGCGGGCCGCTCCTCTTTAACTTCCCTGATCGCCATGGTCTGGATCACTGGTCTGATTCTGGTTTATCATCCGATCGATCTCCAGCAAGCTCAGCAGCTGCTGGTGAACTGGCATCAATCCGTCCGGCAATTCGTCCAGTTCAAAGAACCCGACCTCGGCAATTTCGGCGCTCGCCCGGAATGTGCCCCCTGCGATCCGCCCGCGATAGATGATATCCACCGATGGCAGACGAGGATGGGTCCGGGTTGCCAGCAGGCAATCGACGTCGAGCTCGTAGCCGGTCTCCTCGTATATCTCGCGACGGATGCACTCATCAGGCTGCTCGTTCCTGCCCATCCAGCCACCTGGCAAGCTCCATGAGTAGCGTGGATCATAGGTGTTGCGGGCCAGGAACAATCGCCCGTTCTCGTCCAGGATCACCACCATCACCCCGACCAGGAAGCGATCGTTGGCTGTCCGAATAATGCGTGACCGAAATCCCCGCGGAAACGGCGTGTAACGCCAGATCACCGTAATGAGCCAGTTGATTGGCCAGATTCCCATCAGAAATTCAACGAGGCCGCGCATACGTCTCCAGTTCCGAGCGGAGGACCGACACTCGTAGCCCATTCCGTCGCAGGTTAGCTGTCCGGGTATCCCGAACAGAGAGGGACAATGATACTCGCAATGGCGATCGTGAAACGGGCCAGTTGGACGTTTACAACCGCCCCGAAGGCTGTCACGATACACAGGATACGTCAGTCAACGCTGTCACCGAAATGAGTTAGACGAAAGCAGGATACGTGACTGTTCATCAGAGCATCCTCGATGGTCTCATATTCAGGAACGCCGGCCCACACCGAGGCGGGCGGGTTGTTGCCGTTGCCGGGCATCCGGACAACCCGGGAACCTTCTACTTTGGTGCCTGTGCCGGTGGGGTCTGGGAGACCACTGATGCCGGGAGCACCTGGCACAACATCTCCGACGGGTACTTCGCAACATCAGCAATCGGTGCGCTGGCGGTTGCCCCGTCCGATCCCAACGTCATTTACGCCGGGACCGGTGAGACCGCGATTCGCGGCAACGTCTCACATGGCGACGGAGTCTACCGATCGACCGACGCTGGCCGAACCTGGACCAACATCGGTCTGGCCGAGACCCGGCACATCGGACGCATCCGGGTTCACCCGAATGATCCGGATACGATCTACGTTGCCGCGCTCGGCAACGCCTGGGTACCCAATCCGGAACGCGGCATCTATCGAACGACCAACGCCGGGCAGACCTGGGAACTCGTGCTGCACAAGAGCGAACGAGCCGGCGCCATCGATCTCACCATGGATCCCGGAAATCCGCAGGTTCTCTTCGCATCGATCTGGCAGGCACAGCGATTCCCTCACAAGCTGGAGTCCGGTGGCCCGGACACCAGCATCTGGCGCTCGACCGATGGCGGAGATACCTGGACAGACATCACCCGGAACCCGGGGCTGCCCACAGGCACACTCGGCAAGATCGGCGTAGCAATCTCACCGGCGAAGGGAAATCGAGTCTGGGCGCTGGTGGAATCAGAAGACGGGGCGATGTTCCGCTCGGATGACTACGGCGACACCTGGACCCGCCAGTCAGAGCAGGAAGGGCTCCGCTGGCGAGCCTGGTACTACATGCATGTGGTGGCAGATCCGGTAGACGCCGATACGCTCTGGGTGATGAACGGCGCGCTCTGGAAGTCGATCGATGGCGGCGCCTCGTTCTTCTCGGTCCCCACCCCGCACGGTGACAATCACGATCTCTGGATCGATCCAGCCAACACCGATCGGATGATCGAAGGCAACGACGGCGGAGCCTGTGTCACCTTCAACGGGGGCGTCTCCTGGTCATCCATTTACAATCAGCCGACCGCGCAGTTCTACCACGTCACCGCCGACAATCAGACGCCATACCGGATCTATGGATCGCAGCAGGATAACAGCGCGATCTCGCTGCCGCATATGGCGATTACCGGAGCAATCACCGAGGCGGACTGGTTCGTACCCGGTGGTGGCGAGAGCGGATATATCGCGGTTCGGCCGGACAATCCGGACATCATCTTCGCCGGGGCCATCGGCAGCGGTGAGGGGAATGGACGACTCACACGCTACAACCGGAAAACACAGGCAGTTCGCAACATCACTGTCTGGCCACACGATCCGGGCTTTGCCGAAGGCGCCGAAACGCTGCGTTACCGGTTCCAGTGGACTTTCCCGATCGAGCTGTCTCCGCACGATCCAGACGTGCTCTACGTGGCATCGAACCATCTGCATCGCTCCACCGATCAGGGAATGTCCTGGGAAACGATCGCCCCGGACCTCACCCGGAACGATCCCGAGAAACTGACCGCCTCCGGCGGCCCGCTCACCAAAGACAACACCGGGGCGGAAGCCTACTGCACCATCTTCGCTTTCAAGGAGTCGCCTCATCAGCCGGGGTTGTTCTGGGTTGGAACCGATGACGGACTGATCAAGATCTCGCAGGATCACGGCGAAACCTGGACCGACATCACCCCGCCCGGGCTTCCGGAATGGGCGCTGATCAGCATCATCGATCTCTCGGTGCACGATGCCGGAACCGCCTATGTCGCAGCCACTCGCTACAAGCTGGGCGATCTGACGCCCTATCTCTTCAAGACCAACGACTACGGTGCCTCGTGGACGCTCATTATCGGAGGGATTCCGGATCACGAGTTCACCAGAGTCATCCGCGAGGATCCGAAACAACGAGGGCTTCTGTTCGCCGGAACCGAGACCCGCATCTATGTCTCCGTGGACGACGGCACGAACTGGCAGCCATTGAGCGGCAACTTCCCGATCACCCCGGTGCATGACCTGATCATCAAGGATGATCACCTTGTGGTGGCCACGCACGGTCGATCATTCTGGATTCTGGATGATCTGTCACCGCTTCGAGAAGCGACGACCGGCTACGTTGAGTCGGATCTCCATCTGTTCGAGCCACTGGATACCGATCGGATTCGAATCTACCAGGGATTCGGAAATGAACCGACCAGCGATTTCGTCAACTACCGGATGACAAACCCGCTGGTCATGGCCTACGAGTGGAAGAAGGATGCCCGGGGCCAGGTGACCGAGAAGCCACTCAATGCCGGCGAAAACCCACCAGTCGGCGTTATCGTCCACTACCTGCTTCCGGACAAACACACGGAGGACATCTCACTGACGATCAAAGATGGCCACGGCAATATCATCCGTTCCTTCTCCAGCGCCGAACCGGCCAGTTCCAGCGATGACACCCCACAGGAACCGCGATTGCCCCTCGAGTCGGGCCTGAACCGGTTCGTCTGGGATATGCGGCACGCTCCGGCAACTGCCGTCCCCGGCGACGCTGGAACCCGTGACTATCTCAGCGGGCCAGTCGTCGTACCGGGTCGTTATTCCGTGACCATGCGTGCTGGGGACACCGAACAGACCGCCGGCTTCACGATCTTCAAGGATGAGCGGATCTCCGCCACGCAGGAAGATCTGGAGGCTCAGTTCGAGCTGTTGCTGAAGATCCGTGATCAGCTAACTCGAACCAACCAATCGATCAACGATCTCCGTGCTGTGCGGCAACAGGTCGAGCAGTGGATCCAGAGACTCGGGAACGAATCCAACGGGGGCACATCTCTGAAGGAGCGGGCCGAGGGAATCGTCAGTTCGCTCAACGAGATCGAGCTGGCGCTGATTCAGCCAAAGGCCGAGAGTTCACTCCAGTTTCCTGAAGGGCTCAACGCCAAACTGGCCAAACTGACCGCGTTCGTCGATATGGACGATGCTCGACCGACGAAACAGGCCGGCGAGTATTATCACTGGGTAACTGACCAGATCGACGCTCACCTTGCGCGCTATCGAAAACTTGTCATGGACGACGTCAACGAACTGAACGAGCGAATTCGCCGCGTGGGGGTCCCCCTGATCGACACCGGGCGCTAGCCTGACCTCTCCCGAACCTTCGGCCGGATCTGCGACAGCAGGTCCGGCCATTTTCGTTCCCTGAATCAGCACCTCGCCAAAACCGAATTCCGGCGAGAACCACTGTGTTCCCCCGCGCCTCCTATTCTGGAAGGTGTAACGACGTTCGTGCTCGAGACGGCAGCGACACCCCGTCTCCGGTATCGCTGCGCAGAGGATCAGAAGCTGGGAAGGGGGAGGCGTCCGGTACGTATCGATTGGAATCACGTTCCCGCGCGACAAATAGCTCATTTCGAACTTGACGCCTGAGAAGGGATTGACAAAAATGTTGACACGATCGAGAATCATGACACTCATAAGCCCATTCCTGCTTATCGGAGCCATCTTGCTGGTCGGCGTGGCCTGCAATGAGACCTCGCCAGAACGGGTTGACGACTCGGCAGACGACACGGAGGCCGTGAGCGACGACGATGGTGACACCGCGGCCAGCACCGATGACACTGCAGCTACCGACGACACGGCCGCAATCGATGATACAGAGGCTACTGACGACACGACGGCTACCGACGACACGGAAGAGGCTACCGAGCCGGACGACGCTGACGACGACGGCCTCGAAGAAGCCGAAGGGTTCACCGTTGGCGATACTGTTCGCATGGGCGACCTGGTCATGCGGCTTCATGCCGTTCGCTGGGACGACGGTGGCGATTTCATGAGTCCGGACGACGGAATGCGGTGGCTCATCGCTGACATCGAGATCGAAAACGAGTCCGACTCGTCAACGTCGATCTCCAGCATGTTGATGTTCGACCTCGTCGACGAGGACAACCGATCACGTAGCCTGGCCTTCGGAGCCGATACCGAGGGATCGGTTGATGGCGAACTCGGTCCAGGCCGCAGTATGCGGGGAGATCTTGCATTCGAGGTGCGAGAAGAGCACCAGGCATGGGAACTGATCTTCTCACCGGAACTGTTCGGGTTCGGGCAGGCGATCTTCGACATTACCGTCGACGATTTCGAGTAGACAACGCACGCATTTACACAAGGCTGTTTCCGGGCAGGCGCTATTCCGCAGCGTCTGCCCGTCCGCGGCGAGAGGATGGTTATCGACATGGGCCAGCAACCTGACGATCGCGGCGGACCTGTACTTCAGCCGCTGAACTCCCCCGGAAAGACTCGCACCGCCGGTTCGGACTCCGCGCCAGCTTCCTCTGCATCCACGGCATCGACATCGGACTCCAGCCCGCCGGGGTCCAGAAATCGCTGGTTGCTCTACGGAGGCATCGGCTGCGCGGCGTTACTGGGTCTCTGTGTTGTTGTCGTAGTGATCGGATCGATCCTCACCAACCTTCTCGGTGATGAAGAGGAAACCGTTGCGGCAACGCCAACGGCTGAGATCGCGGAGCAATCAACTCCAACACCGGAACCGACACCCACCAGTGTCCCGGAGCCAACCGTCACACCTGAACCGACGGAGACTCCAGCTCCAACGGCCACTCCAGAGCCGACCGCCACGCCGGAAGCAACACCGACGCCTGCGCCAACGGCGACTCCAGCACCGACGGCAACACCCGAGCCGACACCGACACCAGAGCCGCCACCCGAGCCGCGGCAATACGCCGGGAATGGCGACGATGTCATCGATATCCAGAAGCCGGAAGGGCGCGGAAGCATGGCGGTGGCGTTCATTCGCGGAAACGCCAGCGGCCGGCACTTCGCGGTCACCGGGTATGGTGACGGCGGCGAGTACCTCTCGCTCCTGGTGAATACCACGGACCCATACGAGGGCACCGTGCCGATCGATTTTCGCAGTGGGGAGACAACCCAGCTGGAGATCTCGGCAGATGGCGAGTGGAGCATCGAGCTGCGGCCGCTGACGATGACTGACGTCGTCACAGTTCCCGGCAGTGTCCAGGGGAGTGGCGATCACGTCTTCCGGCTCGATGGCAACACCACCACCGCTTCGATCACCGGTAACGCGCAGGCACGGCATTTCGCCGTCATCGGTCACGGCTCCGGCTGGGACTTGATGGTCAACACCACAGATGTCTACGACGGTCGAGTCCGGGTAGCCAGTGGTACATGGCTGATCGAGGTAACCGGATCTGGCGATTGGTCGATCGAGTTCGAGTAGCACATTGTCGGTCGCCAATGGCGCATAGTACCGATTCGGTGCATATCCATTCAGACAGGACCACGACGATATCTGGCGCGTCGGAAGCAGCAGACGATTCGGTTTATCGTCAGCAAGATGACGGGGAGATACGGGAACATGTCACGACAATTGATACTTCTGGCAATTGCGTCAATGCTGCTCCTGGTAGTTGCGGCCTGCCAGACTCAGAGCGCCGACGATTCAGCCACATCCGATGATGCAGAAGAGGTGGTCGAGGAGTCCGACGACGCGGTTGAGGAAGAGCCAACTCCGGAGCCTACAGAAACGCCAGAACCAATCCCGGAACCAACGGCTACGCCGGAACTGACGCCAACACCCGAACCAACCTCCACGCCTGAGCCGACACCGGAACCGACCCCTGAGCCGCAGGAATCGGCGCGCGACAATCCGATCCTGTTCGGCGAGACGGCAATCATCGGCGACTGGGAGGTTCGGGTACTGGACGTGATCTCTGACGCCACCGACGCGGTCTTGAACGAAAACCAGTTCAACGATCCACCCAGCGAGGATCATCAATTCTTCATCGCTCGAGTAGAAGCCACCTACACTGGCCCGGACTACGATTATTTCGATGGCCGGTACAGTCTGCAGGTAGTCGGCAATTCGGCGGTCTCCTACAACACGTTCAACAACCGCTGTGGAGTCATCCCTGACGAACTGGGAGATCCGGATGTCTACGAGGGCGGAACTATCGACGGAAACGTCTGCTGGGAGGTTCGTTCCGAAGACGCCGACTCCCTCCTGATGTACTACGATGAATTCATGGGCGATTCAGATCGCCTCTATATGGCTCTGTACGAGGGTGATCCCCTGCCGATCCCGGACCCCGGCGATCCTCCGAGCGAGCCGCTAGAGGAAGGAGTTGGGACGCGGGATAACCCGATTCCGATGAACACCTGGACCGAAGCAAGCGACGGCTGGCACCTTCGAGTCATTAGCACCACGCCAGACGCCACCGACGCAGTGCTCGATGAAAACCAGTTCAACGATCCTCCAGAAGATGGCTCGCAATTTTTCATCGCCGAGGTGGAAGCTACCTACTTCGGGAGAACCTCAGAACGATTTGACGGGCGTTACGGGTTGCGTGCGGTCGGCGAGAAAGCGGTCACCTACAGCACGTTCAGCGAGAGCTGTGGAGTGATTCCCGGGGAAATCTCCGATCAGGAGGTGTTCCCAGGTGGCGTCATCAGCGGCAACGTGTGCTGGGCGATCGATTCCGCCGACGCAGACAGTCTCGTGATGTTCGAGGATTGGTTCCTTTCAACGTCTGACCGCATCTACTTCGCCCTGTACTAGACTCTCGTTCGAATATAAAGGCGGACGTTGCCAACAGCGTCAGAATCCATAGAATAGCCGGAGCAGGGATCTCTGCTCCGGCTATCATTAATCCCCTCGATCGATTGGGTTACCCACTGGTGTCTGAACAGCCTTCACCCGATAGCGCCGCCGAGCAGCAAGCCCCGAATCCCGAGCGCGAGTCACCGACCAGGGATTACAAAGAACCGGACAGGAAACAATCCGGCAAGAACAGCGCAGATGGTGGTAACTGTGGCGTCTGGATGATCATCGGATGCCTTGGCGTCACGCTGACCGTCGCTCTGTTTGCCTTTGTCGGTGGAATCATTTATCTGGTTTCGACTTCCGACAACGCTCCAACTGAATCAACGCCAACGCCGATCAGTGCGGACGACCCGGCAGACACGGATGAAACGGACGACGCAGGCGAGGTAGATGACAGCGAAACGGAAGTCGCGGATGATCCGGCGGAGAGTGAGACTCATCAGGACGTGGTCAGCTTCGGGGAAGGGACCCACACGGTAGGGGAAGACATTTCACCGGGGATCTACTACGCCGATGAGGCTGAAGATTTCTGCTATTTCGAGCGCATCAGCGGGTTCTCAGGCGAATTCGAGGACGTCATCGCCAACCAGATCGTCGACGGTCGTGCGATCGTCGAGATACTGGAGTCGGACGCCGGCTTCACCAGCGAACGATGTGGCGAGTGGCGCTCGCAACCTGGACAGATTCGGGATGAACCGTCCGCTCCATTCGAAGAGGGCATATACCTGGTCGGTGACGAGATCGAGCCCGGAACCTGGCGAGCCGAAGGTGGCGGAGAGAATTGCTACTGGGCTCGCCTTACCGGGTTTACATCAGTGCTCGACGACGTGGTGGCCAATGAATTCGGAAATCCGGAACCTGTTGTCGAAATCAGCGAAAGTGACACCGGATTCGAATCGGAATCGTGCGGAACCTGGCATCGAAGCGACGATTAGTCATCGGCAGATTCGCGAGATGTCAGTCCATCCGGTTCAACATCTCACGGACCTGTGCTTCGATCCAGTCTCGCAGTGAGTCCGGCGCGATGACCTGGCAGTAGGAACCATAGCTGAGCACCCAGCGGGAGAACTCCTCAGTTACTGGAACCTGCAGGCAGAACCGAACCTGCCCGCCATGCAGCCACTCCACCTCCTGCGTTGGATGCCACTTCTCTTCGGCCACCCAATAGGCAGATGGCCCCTCAAAGATCAGTTCGATCGATTCCGCCGGCTGATCGGGAATCCGGGTGATGCCCCACCCCGCTTCAAGGAAGTCTTCGACGTCGAACTCCGGGTCGCGCTCGAATGATTCACTGGTGGCGGCCAATGAACGAATCCGGTCGATCTTGAAGATTCGGGCATCCTGCCGCAGGTGGCACCAGGCGACCACGTGCCACGAGTTTCCGGTGGGCAGCACGGCGTAGGGGTCGATCTTTCGATTGGTGATCGACGATGGGCGAGAAGCTGGCACGTACTCGATCTCGAGAGAGTTCCGGTTCGCTACCGCGTGGTAGAGATCGGCGAGTGTCGATTCACGGTGCGGATCACGGACTGGAGGCGGCGGCATCATCGTGCCGCTAATAAGCAAAGGTCCGAGCTCCTCCGGCATGATCGAACTGAGCCGGGCGAGCGCCGCCGAGAGATCCTCTTGCGGAATGCCGACCATGCGTCGTCCCGCTTCAGCAGAGAGGTAGATCGCCAGGGCCTCAGCCAGCGAGTAGGAAACCGCCGGCAGGTTGGGAACACGCTCGAAGTAGTATCCTCCACCACGCTCATAGTTCAGGACGAACTTGAGGCCATGACGGATGATATCGAGATCCTTGGTGATCTGACGCTCGGAAATCTCGAAATGCTGGGCCAGCCCGGCCCGGGTCCAGAGTCGTGGACGGGAGCTGATGCGTGAGACAATTTCGAGAATTCTCGATGCGCGCTGGAGTTCGGGGAATCGCCTGCCCATAAGTTTCGTCCGCTTTCACTTTCAGATCGAACCATCTTCTACGAGCCTACTCGGGTGGCGGGAACCCTGTGGTTCACCTTCGCCTCGATCACGCGTAAATGAATCAGTTTCAGCCCGGCTGCTACCATTCACACCCATGCGGCAAGAGCGACTCCGCCGATGCAAAGGTCGACAATGCGCTATGGAAGATAAAGTAACTATTCTCGGTATACGAATTGATAATCGCACATCTGCCGAGATCGGGAAAGCTATCGAGCAGTGGTTGCGCGAGCCTTCAGGCGAGCTCGTTCATATCGTGACAGTAAACCCGGAGTTCATCATGATGGCGCGGTCGGACCCCACGTTTAAGGAAGTCCTCGATACCGCCACACTGGCCACAGCGGACGGAGTGGGCATCATCCTGGCTGCCCGGATTCAGCGAATCCGGATGGCCGCGCGCCTGACCGGAGTCGATCTCACCCTGTTGCTGGCTGGTCTGCGGAATCCGGCTCCTCGCATCTTTCTTCTCGGGGCAGCGGAGGGCGTCGCCCGGGAAGCAGGCGATCGGCTCGCCGAGCGGTACCCGGGAGTCGAGATTGCCGGCGCCTGGAGTGGTTCACCCCGGGATGATGACTCCGACGAGATCCTTACGCGTATTGCTGATTCGGGGGCAGATACACTGCTCGTCGCCTTCGGGGCACCGGAGCAGGATCGCTGGATTCAGAGGCACCATCAGGCTCTTGCCGGGTGTGGCATAGTGATAGCAATCGGGGTCGGCGGAACGTTCGATTACCTCTCCGGGCGCGTACCTCGCGCTCCGTATCTGATCCGCCGAATCGGATTCGAGTGGTTGTATCGACTGATTCGACAACCCTGGCGATGGCGCCGTCAACTGGCTCTGCCGAAGTTCGTGGCGCTTGTTGTCTGGGAACAACTCACCGGAAAGGGTAGAGCGTCCGTCGGGGATCATGGCAGCACCGATCACTGATTCACAACGTTGTACATTCCATCCCGAGGTCGAGACCCGCCTGAGCTGCAGCAAATGCGGCACACCGATCTGTCCCCGCTGTATGGTGTCAACTCCGGTCGGCTATCGATGTCCGGATTGCGCAGGAGTCCGTGGTTTGCCCACTGTCGCCACGCCAGTCAGCACCCTGATCAAATCCGTCGTGATTGGTGCCCTGGTTGCCAGCTTCGTCGGCGTTCTCTGGGGCTACTATCCGCACTGGCAGTTCTACCTGGCACTCATTCTCGGCTTCGGCGTTGCCGAGGGCATGGCCTGGGCCGCCAACTACAAGCGTGGCAAGGATCTGCAGATTGCGGCGATCGCCTGCGTGATGCTCGGCATCGTCCTCTCTCGCGTCTTTATCGCCCAGAACCATCCGATTTTCGGCATCGATACCCTGCTCAACAACGCGCTCGACCCCGGCGTAAGCCGGACGTTCCAGATGCGCTTGCTGCCAGACATCGCGTTTATCGCGCTCGCGGCGGCGATTCCGTTCGTCCGGTTCCGCTGATGGCAGGTTCCATGTTCCAGACCAGCGACCTGCTGCAGATCCTGCACGACATCGGCAAGCGCCGCTTTCTGGTCGTCGGTGATCTCTATCTCGATCGCTATATCTTCGGCCAGCCAGCCCGGGTCTCCCGTGAGGCACCGATCATGGTGCTCGAAGAAACCCGTCTTGAAGACCGGGCCGGTGGCGGATGCGCCCCGGCACTGGCGCTGGCAAGGCTCGGCGCAACCGTCAGCCAGATCGGCGTGGTTGGGTCAGATTCTGAAGGCGACGCACTGCGCTATCTGCTCGATGAACAGCGCATCGACACCACGACGATTCTGACCGACGTTGCACGTCCTACCACCGTCAAGACCCGCATCGTTGCCGAAGGCGCCTTCAACGTCTTCCCCCAGCAGGTCTCCCGGGTCGATCGGCAGGATCGCTCCCCGCTCTCCGGAGAGATAGAACAGGCGATGATCCAGGAGATCGAGCGGATCGCACCCGATGTCGACGCCATCATCATTTCGGACTACCGGAGCGGCGTCGTCACTCCGGCAATCGTCGACGCGGTGCGCTCATCAGGCGTCTTTGCCACCGTAGACTCACAGGGAGCATTGAAGGAATTCAGCGGGCTCGATCTGATCAAGTGTAATCAGGCCGAAGCCGAGCAGTTTCTGGGACAACCGCTGGCAACCCCAACAACTCGCCAGCCACTGCTGACCGATCTCCAGCGAGAGCTGAACACCGATCGTCTTATCGTCACCCTCGGGCCAGCCGGGGCGGCGATCTCCAGCAGGAACACAGGCTACCGGGAATTGCCACCACTCGATCAGCAGCAGGTCTTCGATGTCACCGGAGCCGGTGACACGGTAATTGCGATACTTTCCGCAGCCATCGCGGCCGGAGCAGAAGATCTCCAGGCACTCTATCTCTCTCAGGTGGCGGCCGGCATCGTCATCGCACGCTGGGGCAACGCTCAGGCGAGTCCAGACGACTTGCAGAGTGCGCTCGAGCAACACGCTGGAGACACAGGAGCATAGCAATGAGCGCTGGAAATCAGGGTCCGCTCGTTATCGATCGAAGCCAGCCCGGGTGTCTGATCTCGGCGATCTGGTTCATCTTCGTGGGGTCCTGGCTGTCGCTATTCTGGATTCTGATCGCCTGGGCTCTCATCGTACTGATCATCACCATGCCGATCGGACTGGCAATGCTGCATCGGGTACCGCTGATCGCCTCGCTGCGACAGCCATCCCGTGACTACGTCGTGGCCACGCAGGGGACGGCGACCGTCATCCAGCAAGTCAGTCGGCAGCAAAGGCCGTTCATTATCCGGGCAATCTACTTCCTGGCAATCGGCTGGTGGTTCTCGTTCTTCTGGGTGATCATCGCCTGGTTCACAACTGCCACGATCATCCTGCTGCCGCTGGGGATCTGGATGATGAACCGGATTCCGGCCGTCACCACCCTGGAGCGATACTAGCCAGCTTCCAGATCATGGCCCGATCCAGCGCCAGCCGCCCTGACTTGGCTCGGCCTCGATAAAGAGACGGGCGATGTCCATCACGTCGGCCATCTCCCAGCCCGTTGGACGCTGATTGCTCTCCGGATCGACACTGATCTCATAGCGGTACCGGCGCGTATCCCAGAGGGCCGCCTCGGGGAATTCCCCGTAGTCCGTGCCACCCAGAATGACCGGAGTTCCGCTGACCAGCATGCGCTCCAGTTCCCACGACATCGGCCAGTCGTCCCCGCGAGACTGATCGTGCGACTGACCTCGAGAAGGCCGAACCGTTAGCTCCACCAGACCATCGCCCCATGCCAGCTCGAAGCGCTCACCGATGCCGTCTTCGTGATCGATCCGTTCGATGAACTCAAGATCACCCTCCAGCGATTCCGGCATCTCGAACTGCACCGCATCGGGGCTGAATCCCGGTGGACGGTTGAATGCGGCAGGATCGTAGCGATCGAGACGATGGATGTGCAGCCAGCGAATCTCCGGCACGCTGGAATGCACCCCGAGCTGCCGATCGACCAGACGATAGTTACTGCGCACGACATTGCCGTCCACCACTTCCACCTCGACCACTCCGTCGACCGCTTCGGCCAGGGGAACGAGCGCCGCGGCCTCACGAAGATCATCCCGAACCTCGAATTCGCCCGTGAGGACCACGGTGCCTTCTTCGGGGATATCGTCGATATTGTCCCGGATAATGGTTGCGGTGATCGACGGCTCCTCGCGCGTCACCATGATCTCGAGGGGCAACACGCTCCAGCCGGTCAGATCGCCGACTTCCTGCCAACCTCGATGGTCCAGATACCAGCGGGAACCATCGTACACATAGTCAACGATCCGGGTGCCGTTCATCGTGTCTACCTGAACCGACTCCACATAGCTGCCGGACATCGAATTCGCTTCCAGTCGCCGGATGTCCCAGGCCAGCGGACGCCCGGTGTCCTCCCGCAAATCCGTAGAGACGATCATCCGGAGATCCCGCATCTCGCCTGTTCCGTAGGGACCAACCGCGCCGAGAAACTCATCGACCGGGATCGGAAGCGCAAGGTCTGGCTCATCGCTCTCCAGATCCACCAGCAGCACTTGCTGCTGATAGCAATTGAGGACGATCTCCCCGTAGATATCGTGTGACGGGTTATCGTCTGCGTACCGATGGAATCCGACCGTCATCCGATCCAGTTCATCGCCGTTCTCGCTCAGGCTCCGGCCGAGGCGCTGGACATCGACGTCATCCATACGCCAGCGCTCACCGACCTCATTGACCCGGTGCTCGAGATAATCAACCACCTCAGCGGGATCAGTCATCGCGCCGCTTTCATGAATCCGGAAGGAGTGCAGCTGGGACTGGTTCATCCCCGAGTAGGAGCGGGTTATCGGTGTCTCTGCCCCCTGCTGGGGCAACATCGCTTGGAGTGTTTCGCGATCAGAGGAGTTGACCGCGGCCACGAACGCGTTCAGTACCCGAACAGCGCCACCATCCTCACAGGAGAGCTCCCGACGAGGAATCGGTGTCTCCTCGGGTTCAGGAGTCGGTTCCTCCACCTCAGCCACACCGTCCGGTGCAGCCTCGGATTCGGGATCATCAGACCCCGATGGCCAGAAAAGAATTGCCAGCAACCCGACAAAGAGAGCGGCAGCGACCAGGTCCCGGATGCGACGACGTCCTGCAGTCATGATCAACCCGATCAACGAATATCTGATTGGCGTCCTGTTTGATTCAATTCCCGGGCTACCCGGGTGTCATGCTACGGTGTTTCCTGTTCCAGATCTTGAAGCTCCACGGGACCCAACACATTCGCCAGTTTGACCAGCTCCCGGAGGTTCCAGTCGTCATCCGGCGACATTTGCTCGCGGTCGACGACGAGCTCGAAGAGGTATCGACCATCGTCCCAGAGCCCCTCGGTTGGATAACCGGCAAATTGCCTGTGTGCCCAGACGAGCGTGCCCCAGTCGTATTCCGCAGCGGCGGTCGTCCAGGACTCATCCAGAGTTGGCGGGATGCTCCGCACATCGAGTCCACCGCGGGACGGGCGAACCGTAAGATCCATCCGAACATCATTCCAGCTGATCTGGTAGGTCTCCTTGGTCTGATCGAATCCCGGAATGACGCCGTGATACGCGAGTTCCGTGGCATCCCAGATTGGCACTTCGAAGCGCGGAGCATCGACCACAAGGGCCGGATAGTCCGGCTCGGCAACGACCTCGAACTGTGCCGGATCCAGGTTTTCGCTCCAGAGAACTTCACTAACCCAGAGCTCAGGGCGCACCCGCGACCCATTGGCGCTGTACTCCCGCACCTGGACGGTTTCGACAGCACCATCCGCGATGTCGATCCTCAGAAATCGTTCAGACCCACCGGAGCTTGTGAAACTGTAGTCGTGACTGATCCGCCGGCTCCCGAAGAGGTCCGCGTTCTGCTCCTCTTCTTCGAGCATTGCTACGATCTCGGGCAGCCACGACGTCGGAAGCGATACCTCATCGGAGAACGGTGGCGATTCGCCCTCCCCGCCATAAATCATCCAGCCACGCTGATCCAGCGACCACCGGGATCCGTTCTGCACGAAGGTGATTTGTGGAGCGCCATCCAGCGTATTGATTTCGATCCGCTGAAGTTCACGATCGTCTTCATCCCGGGCTTCAATCCAGACTAGCTCCCAGGCGCTGAGGGCTCCACCGTCAACTCTATCTTCTGCCTGCACGATCGCGCTCACCCGCCGAGCCTGGTTAGCCTCCAGGGAATCACTGAGTGACAGGAACTCATCGACACTCACAGATTGAGAATTCTGCCCACCATGCGGCTGAAGATCCCAGCCGATCACCGTCTCTTCATCACAGTCGATAATGACGCGCCCCTGCAGAAGCTGCCGATCATCGTCTTCACCGGAAATCTCCATGCCGGCGACGATGATCATGCTCAGATGCGGATTCTCTCGCTTCCAGTCCTGGTAAATCTCCAGCGGCGCTGCCTGGTTCCAGTTGCGATAGTGCTCCGCCGGATAGGCGTCAAGCACATCCCAGAGCTCGCCCGCTTCGTACCGTTCAGCAAAGAAGTCCGCGAGATCAGCCGGATCGACCCGCTCCCCATCATGGTTGAACTGATCGGTGTCATCGTCCATCGACTGCGCCATTGAACCAGCAGCCCCAGCTTCAGGAAGCATCTCGCTCAATCGATCCATGTTTCCATCGTTGAATCGTCCAACGAAGCGATCGAAGTGAGCCTTGCCATCGGCCGCGAAACACGTCCCACCGTCCGCCTCATCTGCCAGCATCGTCTCTGGCTCTTCGGTTGG
>REEK01000028.1 GCA_007695115.1 Sphaerobacteraceae bacterium | reverse complement strand
TGACGTGACGACGAAATCGGTAAAGCACGCCCTGATCATGCCACCCGGCTTGCTCGGAGATAATGTGCAGGACATGGTTGACTATGGCGTCGTTGCTGAAGAGTCAGGCTGGGACGGCTACTTCCCGTACGATGTGATGGTCTTTCCGCCACCGCCCGACAAAGCGGAAGCGCCATGGGTTTCTGAAGAGGGAGCATGGACTGCGCCCGAGTACAGGCCGTTTCCTGACCCGTGGATCGTGCTGGCAGGGGTGGCGGCACGCACCAACTCGATCAAGCTGGGCACCTGGATTACGCCGCTGCCACGGCGACAGCCATGGCAGGTTGCCCGGGACATTGCCACGCTCGACCGCATGTCGAACGGAAGAGTCATCTTCGGGGCAGGCCTCGGAAAACGTGCCGACTACGAGAAATTCGGCATCCAGTTTGACCCGAAAACGATCGCGGAGAAGTACGATGAGTCGCTGGAGATCATCAGTCAACTCTGGGCAGGAGAACGCGTTACGTTCGCAGGTAAGCACTACCAGCTCGATGACGTGGCAATCTTGCCGACGCCCTCTCAGACGCCACGACCGCCGATCATGATCGGCGGGTTCTGGCCCAACAAGAAACCGTTCCAGCGGGGCGCCAAATGGGACGGAATCATGCCAGTGTTCGGAATGGAATCAGGCAATACGAACACCTCTGCGGAACTGGTGAAGGAAATGCTCGGCTGGTACCACAGCATCACGGATGATCCCGGCGAGATCTTCCTGCCGGCAGCTCCGGACGACGGCATCGATCCACCAGAAGGCTGGGTCAACCTGTGCCAGGAATACGGTGCAACCTGGCTCTACACCTACCCGACCAGGGAGTGGCTCGAAGACATGGAAGGGCGAATTCGTCAGGGCCCACCAACCCACTGACACTATGCCCGTCGAGTTGCAAGCACTAGCCTGAATACGTTGCCGCCGTCGAGAATATGAAGTGCGGACCAGTTGTCGCGGGACAGAGCGCCGTGACTGGATTGATACCAGTCGCGTCGCTCTGGGCTTTGGTATTCAGATCCTTGTCAGTAGTATCCCGGCAGCGTGTAACGATCGAGGAGGATTTCAATAATCCGCCTTCGGCTATCCGCTGGTGTGAGATCATGCGAAGCCTCAACTCGCTGGATTGCTCGTGCGCAATCCCGATCACTCATCACATCAGCAACCCAACGTGAGTAATCACCGCGAGCCAGGTGAAACATCCAGGTCTCATCGTCTACGGTGCTCGCCTTACTCGCGAAACTCAGCACGTTCTCCGCACGGATGTTTGACCTGCTCTCGGGGCCGCGAAAGTAGAAGCTTCGAACAATGCCGACATCGCCGGTCGCATATTTCCGCTTGTGCCGAATGTGTTGTGTCCGAGTCGGATCAAGACAAAACCACAATGGTATTGTGGCCCGGTCTACCTGCCACCAGAGCGCGTCCTCGCATTCGGAACTGCGCTCGCTAAACGCTGTCGACTCTCGACTAGTAGCGTGGCAGAAACCAGCGATAGTCTCTTCAGGAGTCGGCCCGAGCGCGATAATGGCGCCAATCTGGCTCAGTACCGGGCGAGCCATAAAAGCAGGGTGAACGGTAACCATTACCAGCCCATTACTTGGCATCCGGGTGACCGCATACGAGTTCTGATCGGGTGCAACCGGCAGCAGATGATGGGCTTCATCAATTACCAGCCAATGAGGCCGGCCAGTGCTCGTGCGGAAGCGGTGCAAGCGCTCGTAAAGATCCGCCAGATACGAGGGACGGGAGGCGAATGGAAGGGCGATAAGATTTACGCAAACGCTCAGCTCCGGCTCCCGAAGAAGCTGGAGGACCTCTCCGACGTTCGGAACAGTATGTTCGTCACCAACAGAAATGAATATTGGAAGATCCGAGTAATCGCCTTCCGGATCAATAATGCAGACTTGATAGCCGAGCCTGATGGCCCTCTCGAACACCCCCAGCATTGCTCGTGATTTACCAGAGCCCGACGGCCCGCTGATGAGAACGTTCTCTCGCATCGGGGCAAGGTGTAGTGCTTCCCCTGATAATGTTTGTCCGAGTCGGACACCCGGATGACGTTGACCCGCCTCGTGCGATTTGAGGTCATCTTCAAGCAGCTCGGCGATCAGCTCGATGACACCGTCTCCGCCTGCTCCCTGCGTTACCCAGTCGACATGGTGCTTGATCATCGGTACTGCATCATTCACTGCCACCGAGAATTCGCATTCACGGAGAAAGGCGTGATCGTTTTCCGCATCGCCAACGCCAACAGTGCTTCTTGGCGAGCAACCAAGTTCGCGAAGCGCCACTCGGAGTCCACTTGCTTTATTAACGCCGGGTGGCACGATCATGACCGCGCCCCTGTTGAAGATGATCTGGTGTTCGAATCCGAAAGCGCGTACTGCTTCCATTACCGCAACCTCGTTGGGCTGCCAGGTCGCGAGGATAACCTGACCGGAGGTCAATGGCGTAACATGGCGTTCATCCAGCTCACGGATCAACAATTCCGGAGGCGGATCAGCGAGTAGCCGCAGATCGCCGGACTCGGGATCGTAGATAACACAACCATCTTCGGCAATTACTCGATTGAACAGGCCGATGTGCGAGAAGAGCGGTATCAACTCCTCGAGTATTCGCCCGGTAACCAGAATAAGGTTGCGCCCTGAATCTCGCACACGCCCAAGCGCGGTAAGGACGTCATCATTCACTTGCCCATTTGCGGCAAGCGTGCCATCGAAGTCGCAGGCGAGTGTCGTGTACCGCATTGTGGATGTCCAAATCGCGTACACCCCGGAGTGCAATCTGCATTGTTGAACTGCGCTGACACCAGCTGGCGGGACGCTAATTCCACTTGATTATAGAGAAAGCACGATCCAGTGTGGGACTTTCAACCGTCCATCGAGGGACGCTCATGGTATCCAGTACTGCCAGGCAAGCTGAGGTTCGGTGCCGGCCGATATCGTTCTCAGCCCACAGGCGCGGCTTCCAACTCCAGGTTCAAAAACACTCTTCTGCTTCACACGTAGCAATCAAATAGCCGATCACATCAGCTGTGTTGATCATACTAATCGGAGATCCACTGGCATCAGTGAAAACGAGCGCGTCACTTTCCGGATCCTCCTGGACGATTGCTGCGTCAGGCACTGTGAACCGGTCACCTCTCGCGAAATAGACGCGTGCGCATGTCCTGGGTTCAGCCATATCCGTCTGGGCTCGATGAGTTGACGGCTCCGGGAAAATAGTGAATTGGCTATCTCCCGACAGCTCAGAAACGCGAACCCAGAGTGCGTTCAAGGCTTCACCTTCAGTACAACCTACTCCAACAAGCATTCGCCTGAGGATCGGAGTCCCGGCATCAAGAGGTGCTACGAGACCAACCGCAATCCAGTTAGACGGATCAGGTTGGCTGGTGTAATAGTCGGCGCCCCAGTTACCCTTTGCCATCACACCGTGGTGCACCGCGTGAGGGGGCAAATCATATCGACCCCATATCCCGTTCATCGGCATGACTCCCTCGCATTCCTATCCCGCATACGAACATACTACTGTATTTGACACATCATTATATTCGTGCAACATAGCTGTTAGAACCTCCTCTAACCATGTGACACTTTCCAAATATATTTTTCATGTCCTTCTTTTTAGATGGAGTTTGTACTTCCATTTCAATATACATAGAAACCCGTTAAATCAATACAACAGAGCCGCTAATCGCTATTACAAACACATCCAATTTCCATCGTGAATTTCAGTATGCCTACTTTCACAGATTGAAATAAGTGCATGGGCTTTCCGTTGCAGCGGGATCCTGAGTCGAGGAGATCATCGGAGGTCGGTCACAGGGACGACTCAAGATGGGAGTCATCTCAAAAACAGGGGCGAACTACCCTGGGTACCAGGTGCCCGAATATGCGATTGGCACACCATGGCCACAGAAGATGAGAGCCCTCTGAACTCGCAACCTGCCGAATGCACCCAGACATGGAACGCGATAACATAGTTGTGAGGTCCGCAAATCAGCGGATTTCAGCCTGGCCTCTCCACAGTCGAGCGGTTCGTCGCCGGTCCGTTTCTATGTGGCTCACGCCAGGGCACTGCGTATTTCGGCAATTCTTCAATAGTGTTCGAGTTGTAGAATGTCCAGCACCACTTCCACCAGACAGGAGGTCGAGAACGATCACTGGCACGCTATGCCAGTCACTGACGTTGTCGACTCGTTAGGAAGCGATCCCGAACAGGGTCTCAGCGACCATGAAGTACATCAACGCCGCGATCAATTCGGCGAGAACCGACTGACCCCACAGGCCTCACGCACGGCACTCAGACGCTTGCTCGACCAGGCCAACAACCTTTTCATCTACCTTCTCCTGGCCGCGGCGGTCGTCACCTTTTTGATTGGTGAGCGCCTGGATAGTTCGGTCATCCTGGCCGTGGTCGTGATCATCGTATTGATCGGATACATTCAGGAAGGCCGGGCCGAACGCGCCCTGGATGCAGTTCAGGGCATGCTCCCAACGTCGGCGGTGGTCATTCGTGGTGGAAGCCGTCAGGAAACTTCTGCCGAGCAACTGGTGCCCGGCGACGTCGTGATCGTGAATGCGGGTGACCGCATCCCGGCTGATCTCAGGCTGATCCGGTCACGGAACCTGAATATCGAAGAAGCTGCCCTGACTGGCGAGTCCGTCCCTGTTGAAAAGGCCCCTGATCCAGTAGATGAGAGCAACGAGGTCGGGGATCGAGCCAGTATGGCATTTTCCGGGACGCTGGCCACTGCAGGGCAGGGCGTCGGGATAGTTGTCTCGATCGGCGATAGAACGCAGATCGGCCGTATCAGCAGGATGCTGACTGAGATCGAGCAAATACAGACTCCGCTCGCCCGACGCCTCGACATATTTACCAAGTGGTTGAGCATCGTAATCATTTCACTTGCCGTTGTCACCTTCTTCGTAGGGGTGCTCGTATGGGGCGAGGACTCGGGTGAGATGTTCCTGGCAGCGGTGAGTATCGCAGTAGCGGCGATTCCAGAGGGACTCCCGGCCGTGATGACGGTTACGCTTGCCATCGGCGTCGAACGTATGGCTCGGCGCAAGGCGATCATACGGCGAATGGCTGCAGTCGAGACGTTGGGGTCAATAACTATCATCTGCTCGGATAAGACGGGCACGCTCACCCGAAACGAGATGACGGCGACCGTCATCCGCACGCCAGACCTGGAAATCAGCGTCGAAGGAGTCGGATACGAACCGGTCGGAGACTTCCTGATTGACGAAACGAACTGCGATATCGCCGACTATCCTGCTGCGCACGAAATGATTCGCGCCGGTCTGCTCTGCAATGACGCAACCCTCGGAATCGAAGACGGCAAATGGACGCCGCAGGGAGATCCAACCGAGGCGGCCTTGCTGGTACTCGGAAAGAAAGCAGAGCTCGAGCGGGAGCAAGTGGACAACGACTATCCCCGGCTTGATGCGATCCCGTTTTCGTCCGAGCGCCGCTATATGGCAACACTTCATCGGAATCAGCAGGGGCAGCACGTTGTCTACGCCAAAGGCGCCCCTGAACGGCTTCTGGAAATGTGTAGCTCCGAACAACACGGAGATGACGTCCGGTCGCTGGATCGCGACCTGTGGAGAGACCGTGTTACCGAAATTGCCGGGCGTGGGCAGCGTTTGCTGGCAATTGCCCGCAAGGATGTCGACGCAGATACCAACGAACTACGCGACGAAGATGTCGAATCAGACCTGGTGCTTCTCGGCATGTTCGGACTGATCGATCCCCCACGCGACGAGGCAATCCGATCCGTGGAAGCCTGCCTCGGAGCAGGTATCAAGGTGAAGATGGCGACCGGAGATCACGCCGCAACGGCAAAAGCTATCGCAAGAGATCTGGGCATCGCGAACACCGATGATGTGGTCATTGGCCGCGACGTCGAAACGATGAGCGATGAGGAACTGCAACAGAGTGCGCTGAGCGTGGACGTGTTCGCGCGCGTCAGTCCCGAGCACAAACTTCGGCTCGTACAGGCATTTCAAGCCGGGCACGCAGTAACCGCAATGACCGGCGATGGCGTCAACGACGCACCAGCCCTCAAGCGCGCCGACGTTGGAATTGCGATGGGGATGAAAGGTACTGAAGCAGCCCGTGAAGCTTCCGACATGGTGCTGGCAGACGACAACTTCGCCACAATCGAGCGAGCGATTGCCCAGGGGAGAAGTGTCTACGACAATCTGCAGAAGGCCATTCTCTTCATGCTTCCGACGAATGCTGCTCAGACTGCGGTGATTGTCACCGCAGTCGCGTTCGGCGCTGTCCTGCCGGTAACACCGGTGCAGATCCTGTGGATCAACATGGTGACGGCAGTGACGCTGGGAATTACGTTCGCCTGGGAGCGCGCCGAAGGTGACGTTATGAAACGCCCTCCGCGTCGAACGGACGAACCCCTGCTCACACCGTTCATGCTCTGGCGGATCGGCTTCGTCGGATTGCTCCTGCTGCTTGGTACTCGCTACCTGTTTGGTGTTGAACAAGGGAACGATGCGACCACGCTTGAGTTCGCCCGGACTGTTGCGGTCAACGCCCTCGTAATGGGCCAGATCTTCTACCTGATCTCGGTCCGGTTCTTCACCAGACCGTCGTACACATGGTCGGGTCTGACCGGGAGTCCAGCCGTATTGATCGCAATAGCGATATGTGTGGCGTTGCAACTTCTCCTGACCTATGCTCCGTTCATGCAAGTACTATTCGGTACGCAATCGCTCGATGCCAGTGCGTGGGCAGGCTGCATTGCGGTCGGGTTTGCGATATTCGT